>CAXSDR010000010.1:0-3027 GCA_964236445.1 uncultured Motilibacteraceae bacterium
GGTCTCCTTGCGTGGTGGGCGGGGCACCGGGTGCGGTGCCCCGCCTGCACGCTAGGAACGAATCGCGATCGGCCGGGGGGGAGCGCATGTCCGCCAGGAGGAGCGCGGGTGAACACTTTCCCCCGTCGCCGGGACGGGGTCAGCTGTTGTGCGCGATCTCCAGAGCCGGCTCGAGGTCGTGGACCTGACCGTCCCTGTTGAAGCGCTTGTCCAGCGGCGCAAGTCCGAACTGGTGCTCGATCGTGGCGAGGATCGAGGTGGTGTCGTACGCCGTGCTGTCGACGGCCGAGCGGTGCATGCGTCCACCGATGAGCAGTGCCGGGATGCGCGTTCCCGGGCCGAACTCGTCGTGGGCGCTCGTGTTGTTGCCGCCCTGGCCGGGAGGCGCCACGTGGTCCCACGCCCCGCCGAACTCGTCGTAGGTCACGACGATGAGGGTGTCGTGACCCTCGGGCCCGTCCAGGATCGTCTTGACGAGGTCGACGAGGTGCTTCTCGCCGTTGTCGGTGCTGGCATAGCCCGGGTGCTCGTTCTCCTCGCCGATGGGCTTGATGAAGCTGACGGCCGGCAGCGAGCCGTCCTTGGCTGCAGCGACGAAGTCAGACTCGTCCTTCAGGTGGTCGCGACCCGGCATGCCGGGCGCGTAGTTGGCGAAGTAGTTGAGCGGCTGGTGGTGGAACTGGAAGAGCGGGTCCGGGTGGCCGGCGGCCGCGTCGTTCCAGCCACCGGCGTACCACGCCCACGGCACGTTCTTTGCCGACAGCTCGTCGCCAATGTTGGTCTCGTAGTTCGGCGCGGCCGGGTCGGTGTCGTTGATCAGCGGCAAGGTGTTGCTGCCGCCGGCGCTCGGCGGGTTGGCGGGCTGCACTGTGTTCACGGCGTAGTCGCCGCACGCACGGCCGAGCAGCGCGTTCAGGCAGACCTGCGTCACGGGGCCGTTCACCAGCGCGGGGTTCGGCGAGTGCAGCGGGTACTTCAGCGTCGTGTTGGGGTCGGGGAATCCTTGGTCGTCGAGCACGGAGTGCTTCGCGGCGGGCGCGTTCGGCCAGAGCGGCGCCTGGGCGGCGACGAGGTACTGGTGGTTGAGGAACGAGCCGCCGAAGGCTGCCTGGAAGAAGTTGTCGGCGATGACGTAGTGCGGGGCACCGGCCGAGTGCAGAAACTGGTAGATCGGCAGCTGCGTGGTGTCGTAGTGGCCCATCGTGAGACCAGCGGCGTCGCTGCCGGTGGCGTAGCGGTTCATCGCCCCGCCGTTGAGCTGGTACTGCTCCTCGTAGAAGCGGTGCACGAGGTCACGGGTGCAGCCGCCGGGCGCAGGCGCCTTGGTTGCCGGATCGACGCACGTCGTGCTGGCCGGCGTGATGTAGTCGTTGATCGAGAACGGGGAGTTCGCGAAGTGGCTCACGAACGAGCCGTTCGCCGAGGTGTCCGTCCCGCACGCCGCGTCCTGCGGCGGGGTCGTCAACGCCGGGTCGTCCTGCAGGAGGCAGGTGTAGGGCCGACCGTCCTGCGCGACCTGTGTCGCGTGCTCGGCGTAGCCCGCGGACCCGATGCCGTTGACAGACTGGCGGTTCACCTTGCCCCAACCCCCGTAGAGGTTGTCGAAGCTGTGGTTCTCCTCGTAGATCACGACGAGCTTCTCGTACTTCTGCAACGGCCCGCGATTCGTGACGTGCGTCGCGGCCTTGGCCGCAGAGGGGCTGGCCGAAGCGGGCATGGCGGTAGCAGCGAGACCCGACAGCGACAGCACGCTGACGCCTGCCAGTGCGACGATCCTTCTCACGGAGCCTCCACGGAAGAGTTGGACTTCCGACGCTAGGCAGCGCTTCCGAACAGGCGGCTAACCCACCGCAACCGGGCGGTGAACGAAGCCCGACCGCGCCGCTGTCGACGCCGAGGTCAAGGCCGGCGCCGATCCCGGTGGCTCAAACTCGACGGTGCAACTGGTCGAACTGGTCACCTGATCACTTGGTTCACCTGATCACTTGGTGACGCTGACGACGACTCGCCTGTTTCCGTCGCGCGAGAGCGGAGTGCCGCCGACGAGGACAGGTCGGGCGCCGCCGAACCCATGGCTCCGGAAGGTGACGTGCGCGCCGTAGCGGACGAGCGCAGTGCAGAACGCGACGGCCCGCTGGGCACTGAGTTCCAGTTCGTGGCGGGCTTCTCCGGCGTAGTCGGTGTAGCCCTCGCAGGTGACTGCGTGGGCGAGTCGGAGGTGAGCGGCGAGGAACTTGACCTGGGCGACGCCGTCTCTGGTGAGGACGGCGCTGTCGAAGTCGAACAGGCTGGCTTTGGACAGGGTGACGGCTTCACCGACGGTGAGCTGACGGTTGCCGATGTCGGGAATCGGGTGGGCCCAGGTGCCGGTGGAGTTGGTGTTGCGGGCTCTGGTGAAGGTCTGCGGGCCGCGGTAGCGCCGCGGGTCGGCCGGGACACGCACCTCCTTGGCGCTGCGGGGCTTCACATTTTCAAGTGCCGGAGCATTCGGGATCACCCGGACGGTGACCAGGACTGCGCCGGTCCCGTGGCTGTTCACTGCGCGGACCTTGACGACGTAGGTGACGCCGTTCCGGACATTGGCGACGGTCGCGATGCGGGTTCCGTTGGGGCCGGGGCGGGTGGGGACGCTGCGCCAGGTCCGGCCGCCGTCGATGCTGATCTGGTAGCTGACCGCTGCTCCACCGGTGGTTGCCGGCGGGGTGAAGACCACGCTCACTGCCTGGTCGGCGGTGACGGTGCGCACTCGGGTCACGGGTCCGGGGACCACATCGGAGGTCGGCGGCAGCACGGGAGCAACGCCGACAACGGGGGTCGGGTCAGGCACCGGCACCGGTGAGGCGACGACGGGTACGCCCGGCACCACGGGCCTGCCGACGACCGGCGGGACGACCGGCGGGACGACCGGCGGGACGACCGGCGGCACGACCGGCGGCACGACCGGCGGCACGACCGGCGGCACGACCGGCGGGACGACCGGCGGCACGACCGGCGGAGCCACGACGACGGGTGCCGCGGTGTAGCTGT
>CAXSDR010000010.1:3127-52598 GCA_964236445.1 uncultured Motilibacteraceae bacterium
ACGACCGGCGGCACGACCGGCGGAGCCACGACGACGGGTGCCGCGGTGTAGCTGTAGGTGTCGGTGGCCGAGGCGGTGCCGGCGACCAGGGTGAGGTCGACGGGACCCGGTGTCGAGACGGCCGGGGTGCTGAAGGTCAGTGCGGTGCCGGTCTGGTTGACGGTGAACTCACCCACGCCCAGGGTGACGGCGCCGATGCGGACGGAGCGGACGGTGTCCAGGCGGGTGCCGGTGACGGTGACAGCGGTGCCGCCCGTGGTGGGACCGCTCAGCGGGGTGATGGTGGCGATGGTCGGCGGGAGCGCGGTGATGGTCACGGTGCCGGCGACGTAGGTGAACGCGCCGGGGTTGGTGTAGGCCGCCGTGCTACTCGCGCTGAGGGTGCCGTTCCTGGGGACCATGCGGTAGGTGCCTTGCACGGTGGGCGGGCTGGTGAGCAGCGTGGTCCCGGAGTAGTAGTCGTAGCCGAGGCCGCTGATCGAGTCACCATCGAACAGCCCGCCGATCTGTGAGCTCGGAGCCAGGGGGTCCCCGACGGCGACGGTGACGTCGTCGGCGACCACGGAGATGGGCTGCGGGGCGGAGGCGACCTCGATCTGGACGCGTTCCGTGGGGCTGGTGGAGTCGCTCGCTGCGGTCGCAGCCAGGTAGTTGACCGACGTCGCCTGGGTTGCCTCGATGGTGCAGGTGCCGACCGCGATGGCGGTGACGGTGGTGCCGCTGATCGTGCACACCGAGGGTGTCGCGGAGCTCAGCACGACCGGTGCGGCGTTGGCGGCGCCCGCGATCGCCAGGTTGGTGCGCGCGTCCTTGGCGAGCGCGGTGATGGTCACCGGGTGGTTCTGGGAGAAGAGCAGCGACCCGGCTGACGCGGTGAGACTGAGGACTGCAGGGGCTTTCGTTATGGTGCCGAGCAGGGTGGGCCGCGGATTGGTGAAGATGTAGTTGCCGTTCGCTGCGCCGGACAGTGTCAGGTCGCGGCTCAGGGTGACGGGCTTGTCGACACCGGCGAGAGCGTCGGCGAAAGTCGCTCCGGTGCCCGGGTCGGCCAGGGCGAGGGTCTCGTCGATCAGGTTGCCGGTGACGGCCAGAGCACCGACAGGCGCGTTCAGGCTGCCGTTGTAGACGCGGTCAGCGCGCCCGGTGACAGTGAGGCTGCGGGGGTTGATGGTGATCTGGGTGAAGGGCAGGGTGGCGGCGTAGTAGAGCGCACGGTCAGTGCCGCTGGCGGTCATCGTGAAGGACTTGACCCGCACCTGCCAGCTCGACTGGGTGCTGCCGTTGCCGCCGCAGGCGGTGGAGGAGTGCGCGACGTCACTGGGCAGGCCGTCGGCCCAGCCGGTCGACGCGGACTGTGAGCACGCGGAGTCGCGGTACTGCCAGGTGACGCTGGTGATCGGGTCCGTCGTTGCCGTTGCTGTGTAGTGCATGTCGGTGGGGCTGGCTCCGGTGCCGTCACCGAGCTGGCCCTTGTAGGTGAACGAGGAGCCGTTGTCCGAGACCGGGGTGATCGTCAGGGCCTGCCCGGTGATGGTGACGTGCACCGGCGTCGGGTCGAAGGGCAGGTAGCGCTCGCGGGCGTAGGTGGCAGCCCCGAGTGCGACTCGCGCGTAGTAGTCCCCGGCAGCGACCGGCGCACCGGCGTGGGTGTTGGTGAGGAAGCCGGTGCTGGCGTAGTCGGCGGCGGTGACGTAGTCGTAGCCGGCGGGGGCGCTGCCGGCGGTGAACGGTGCGGTGCCGACGAACCCGGTGGTGGTGTTGCCCAACGTGTAGGGGGTGCCGGAGGCCACGGTCAGCGGGCCGTTCGAGCCGTTCGCGGTGGTGGTGACGCTCGGAGGCACCGCGCAGGTGAACCCGACGCGCTGCACCGGCTTGGTGGTGTCGGCCGGGGTGACGATGACCGTCTTGCCGCCCCAGGGGTTCGTGAGGTCAGCGGCGAGATTCGCCATCGAGAACACGATCTGGCCGGTGGTGTAGCTGGTGGGGGTGGCGGTCACGCCGTCGATGGTGACGGTGCCCGATGTCCCGAACAGGGAGCCGGTGTTGTCGATCGTGACGACTGCGGGGTTCCAGGTGACGGAGCCGGTCGCCGGCGTGGGCGTGCGCAGGCACAGCCCGTTCCACGGGCTGGCCGTCATAGAGATTCCCGGCCCGGCGTAGTGCATCGCGTAGGTCGTCTTGGCTCCGGTGCCGACGTCGGTCGTCACGGTGACGGTCTTCCAGCCGCCGCTGGCGAACCCGCGCGGTGCGCTGAAGCTCAGCGAGGTGGTGGTGACTGCGGTCGGGACGACGGTGAAGGTGTCGGTGCCGTCGCTGACCGCGACCCGGGACGCGCTGGGGACGGTGCCGGCCAGGTTAGCGCCGGTCAGGGTGAACGCGTCGGACAGGTCGTTGACCGGGTCGAACTCGTTGCGGTCGGTGTAGCTGTGGTCGACCACCGAGGCGATCCGGGCGATCGTGGGCGGGCCGACCGGCACCACGAGGTAGTCCGCCGCGGCTGCACGGGTCGCGGTCAGCGTGGAACCGGTCGGGGCCACGACGACAGCAACCATGCCCGCGGCGTGTGCCGGAGTGGTGAACGTGATGGCCGTGTCGGTCCAGGACGTCACCGTCACGGCAGTGCCGCCCAGGGTCACGCTGCCGCCGGTGCCGAACCCGGTGCCCTCCACCCGCATCGCCGTGGGCCCGGTCGTGGGAACCGCCAGGATCGCGCCCCCGAGATCGGTGTCGGGGCTGGCGGGCCCGTACTCGGTCCCATACGGCTCGGATCCGGCGTACGTGATCGTGGGGGCGGTGACCTGCACGACGGCGCGCAGACCGGTGCTGGCACCTTGCGGGGTGAGCACGAGCGGCAGCGGACCGGACGCGCCGGTGGGCACACTGATGCCGCTGATGTGGGTGCCGCCCGCGGTGGCGGTGTAGGCGACCGGGGCCGCCGAGCCGACCTGGACGGTGCCGGTCGACCCGAAGCCCGCGCCGTCGAGGGTGACCTGTGCGCCGGCGCCCGTGGCGTAGGAGGGGATCGAGGACGGGCTCACGAGGGTGATCCCGTCAGCAGCAACGACGGTGAACGCACCGGGGACGGTCAGGGAACCGGTGCTGGCGGCCAGGGTGACGTCGGCAGCGCCCGCGGGAACTGGCGGAACCTCGAAGGTCAGGCCGGTGGGAGAGGTTGCGGTGATCAACGTCCACTGACCGTTGATGCTGAGCCCGGCGGTGCCGTCGGCCCCGAACCCGGTGCCGGTGACGGTGACGGAGTCGCCGACGTGCCCGGAGGGCACCGAGAAGCCGGTGATGGTGGGGGCGGCGCTGGGAGCGCGCAGGGTCAGGGTGCTGGCGGTGGACGCGCCACCGCCCTGCGCGGAGGTGACGGTCACGCCGACCGGGCCGGTGCTCGCGGAGGCGGGCACGACCGCAGTGAGCGAGGTGCTGCTGACCCGGGTCACCGCCGGGGACTTCACCCCGCCGATGATGACGGACGGGCGCCCGGAGGTGCCGAAACCGGTGCCGGTGAGGGTGACGGTGGAGCCGCCGCTGTTCGCGACGCTCGCCGGTGAGATCGAGGTGATGACCGGGCGGGCGGCGTAGGTGTAGCTGCCGCGCGCAACGGTGCTGCCGAACTCGGTCGTGACGGTGATCGGGACAGTGCCAGCGGTGGCGCTGGCAGGGGCCGGGAACTCGATGACGTCGTAGTCATCGGCGTACGCGTCGAAGGTACGGCCGCTGTCGGATTCGTGGACGACGGTGTAGGTCGAGACGGTCTGGTCGCCGACCTTGACGACGACGTTGCTGGTCATGCCCGAAACGAGAAACCGTCCCTTGACGCGGATCTTTGCTCCACCGGTCACCGGCCCGTTGGCCGGGGAGAAGGACACATCGGTCGGCACCGGCGCCACCCAGTTCACGGTCCGGGTGAAGTAGGTGGTGCACGTCGAGTCGTACACCTGCGGAGTGGGGCAGTACCCGACATGCAGCGTACGCGGACCACTGCCCTGATACCACGCATCGCCGTAGGGGTAGTCGATGATGAACTGGTCGTTGTCGGGTCCGGTCCAGCCCCAGTTCCACAGGTTGTCGCCGTTGACGTTGCCTGCGGCGTCCACCAACCAGTACTTGATCCGGTTTGCCGTGCCACCGTAGCCGGCAGGGCTGGAGATACCGGGCCCGTGCAGGGTGATCCTGGTCCCGGCCGTCACGCTCGAGGGGATGTCCGCGCTCGTGACATCGAATCCCGGGAGGTAGGTCACGGCGCCGGGTGCGGTGACGACGGTCTGCCCGATACCGCCTATGGCGCACGAGCTCGTGAGCACCACGTCGGCGGGGCCGGCGATCAGTCCGGCAGTTGCAGGGAGCTGCACGGTGTCCGTGGTCTGACCGGTGGTGGAGTCGAAGCTCGAGGACATCTGGTAGTAGGAAACTGCCGCCCCGGCGACGGTGTAGCCGCGGCTGCACGGGGAGGGCAACGAGCCATCGGCGAGGACGACCGTCATGTGCATCCCACCGTGAACCGAGCTGGTGGCGTTCGCGATCCGCACGATCTGCGGGCTGGGCGCGGTCTGGCGCCAGAGCGTCACCCGATAGGTCGCGGTCTGCGTGCCGTCCGAGCTGGTGACCGTCACCGTGATCGCGTTGCGGCCCCGCGTGAGCGGCAGACTCGCCGAACCGCCAGACAGCGGGTAGCTCGTGCCGCCGACCGACACCACCGGCACAGCACCTACGGCGCTGACCGTCGGCGTGATGGTCGCGCTCGCGCCGTCGCTGCCGATGATCTCGTAGTCGTGGGTGCCCGAGGTGAACGCGGGCGCCAAGCCCGTGACCGGGCTTCCGGACAGGCTCAACCCGCTCAGGCTCGCGTCACTCGACGTCGGCGCCGTGGCGTGAGCGACACCGGCTTCCAGCACCGAGAGCGGACCCCCGACCAGAGCTGCGAACAGCACGGCCACGATCGACGACTTGAGCTTTCCCAGCGCCATGAAGACCTTCCGATGCCACAAAGTGGTGGTACGCCTCAGCGCACGAACACAGCAGACATCGACACCTCAGCACCGTTGCCGTAGGGCCGGAGCCACGCTTCTTAGCCCCTCGACACCGCACAGCGTCACCGCAGCGGCAGTGCGGTCCCCGACTCGTCAGCGGGCCTCGGGCCGAAGATGCGCCGGTCCGCGCCCGTAATCGGCACGTCGTTGATGCTCGCCTCGCGCCGGCTCATGTAGCCGTCGGCGTCGAACTGCCAGTTCTCGTTGCCATAGCTGCGCCACCACTGCCCGGCGTCGTCGTGCCACTCGTAGTGGAACCGCACGGCGATGCGGTCGCCCGTGAACGCCCACAGACTCTTGCGCAGCGCATAGTCGTGCTCGCGGGCCCACTTGGCCCGGAGGAACGCCACGATGGCCTCGCGGCCTGTCAGGAACTCGGAGCGGTTGCGCCACTGCGAGTCGACCGTGTAGGCCGCGGCGACCCGCTCGGGGTCGCGGCTGTTCCAGGCGTCCTCGGCGGCCTGCACCTTGGCCTGCGCGCCTGCCTCGTCGAACGGCGGCAGCGGCGGGCGGGGTGTGGTCTGTGGCGTCGCGGGGGTGTCGGTCATGACGCTCCTTCTGAGTTGGCTGCTCCTGCGGAGAGCTGCTCGGCGTACCACCGCTTGAGCTCCGCCACCGCATCCTCGCGCGCCAGCGGGCCCACCTCGATGCGCAGCTCGAGCAGGTGCTTGTAGGCGTTGCCGACGACGCGGCTGGGGCCGATGTCGAGCAGCGCCATGATCTCGTTGCCGTCGAGGTCGGGGCGCAGCGCGTCGACCTCCTCCTGCTCGCGCAGCACGGCGATGCGCGCCTCGAGCGAGTCGTAGGACGCCTGCAGCGCGGCGGCCTTGCGCTTGTTGCGCGTGGTCGAGTCGGATCGCGTGAGCTTGTGGAGGCGGTCGAGCAGCGGGCCCGCGTCGCGCACGTAGCGGCGCACCGCCGCATCGGTCCACTCGCCACCGGCATAGCCGTGGAACCGCAGGTGCAGCTCGACGAGCCGCGACACGTCGTCGACGGTCGCCTTGTCGAAGCGCAGGGCCTTGAGGCGCGCCTTGGTCAGCCGCGCGCCCTTGACCTCGTGGAAGTGGAAGCTGACCCCACCGTCGGGGAGCAGCTCGCGCGTCGCGGGCTTGCCGATGTCGTGCAGGATCGCCGCGAGGCGCAGCACGAGGTCGGGCCCGTCGTGCTCGAGCTCGACCGCCTGCTCGAGCACCGTCAGCGAGTGCTCGTAGACGTCCTTGTGGCGGTGGTGCTCGTCGATCTCCAGGCGCAGCGCCGGCAGCTCCGGGAGGACGACCTCGGCGAGGCCGGTGTCGACGAGCAGGCCCAGTCCGACCCGCGGGTCGGCGCCGAGGATGAGCTTGACCAGCTCGTCACGCACCCGCTCGGCCGACACGATCGCCAGCCGGTCGCGCATCGCCGACATGGCCGCCTGCACCTCGGGCGCGACCGCGAGGCCGAGCTGCGACGCGAACCGGGCGGCGCGCATCATGCGCAGCGGGTCGTCACTGAAGGAGTCCTCGGGGGTGCCCGGGGTGCGCAGCACGCCGGCGCGCAGGTCGGCCAGACCGTCGAAGGGGTCGACGAACACCACGTCGGGCAGCGAGACGGCCATGGCGTTCACCGTGAAGTCGCGTCGCGCCAGGTCGTCGAGGAGCGAGCTGCCATAGGCGACGTCGGGCTTGCGCGACCCCCGGTCGTAGGCCTCGGCGCGGTAGGTGGTGATCTCGAGCTGCACGTCACCCTTGCGTACGCCCACCGTGCCGAAGGCGATGCCGACGTCCCAGAGGGCGTCGGCCCACGAGCGTACGAGCTTCAGGACGGCCTGGGGGTGGGCGTCGGTCGTGAGGTCGAGGTCGGCCGTGGCGCGACCGAGGAAGGCGTCGCGCACAGGCCCACCGACGAGCGCGATCTCGTGCCCGGCGGCGGCGAAGATGCCGCCGAGCTCGGCGGCCTCCGGGGGCACCGAGTCGGGAACGCGCAGGGCCTCGGACACGGGGATGCAGCCTAGTGCCCGCACGACGCCCCGGTTCCGGGAAGGTTTCCGCAGGCAGCGGCCCTGCGGGGGGGGTGGCGGATACGATCCGGGCATGGGACGGCCGCCGCAGCACCCGGCGAAGGCGGTCCCGCATGCCGATGACCCACCGCTCCCGGCCTCCCCGGCCTCCCCACCCTCCCCACCACTTCCGCGCGGCCCCGTGCCCGGCGGCGAGCCGCGACGCCCGCGCCGGCTCACGAAGGTCGAGGAGACCTCGGCCGGTGGGCTGGTCGTCAAACGGACGCCGTCCGGGCTGATGGCGGCGCTGATCGCGCGCCTGGACAGGCGCGGTCGGCTGCTGTGGTCGCTGCCCAAGGGCCACCTGGAGGCGGGCGAGAGCCCCGAGCAGGCGGCGGTGCGCGAGGTCGAGGAGGAGACCGGCATCCGGGGGCGTGTGCTCGGCGAGCTCGGTGTCATCGACTTCTGGTTCGTGGCCGAGGACCGGCGCGTGCACAAGACCGTCCACCACTACCTCCTCGAGGCGAGCGGCGGGCAGCTCTCCGACGCCGACGTCGAGGTGCACGAGGTCGCCTGGGTGCCCCTGGAGGACGTACGCGCCCGGCTCGCCTACGACGGGGAGCGTCAGCTCGTCCAGACCGCGGCACAGCTGCTGGCAGATACGGCGTGAGTCGTGGCGTTCCGGCGCGCGCCCGCAGGTCGCTCGCCGTGCTCGGGCTGCTGCTGCCCCTGCTGGCCGGGGCGGGGCCCACGGCGTCGGCGTCGGGGGTGGGGGTGGGGGTGGGGGTGGGGGTGCCCGCGGCGCACGCCGACCCGCTGCCCTCGCCGGAAGCCGGAATACCCGTCCCCGTCGACCCGCTGACCGTCAAGATCACCCGCGTCGACCCGCCCGCAGGGTCGTTCGGCGCACCGGTGCCCGTGCACGTCAGCGGCACCGTCGCGAACACCAGCACGGCGGTCGTGACGGACCTGCGGATCCGGCTGCGGTGGCGCACCGAGCGCCTGGCCAACCGCAACCGGCTCGCCGCAGCCGCCGCCGTGCCGCCCCGGCCGCCGGGCACCCTGGTGGTGCCCGGCACGGAGACGGTGCTCACCGGGAGCCTCGCGCCCGGGCGGAGCCACGGGTTCTCCCTCACCCTGCCGGCGTCGCTCGCCGGCACCGCCGACACCGGCGTGCACATCGTCGTCGTGCAGGTGGTAGCGCCGGATGGCAGCCAGCTGGGTCTCGGCCGGTCGTTCTTCTCCACCGCGACGCCCGACGTCGCGCCGACCCGCACCGTCTGGCTGTGGCCGCTGGTCGACGCACCCCACCGCGCCTCGGGCGACGTGTTCCTCGACGACACGCTGGCGACGTCGCTGACGGGCAACGGCAGGCTCGCGCGCCTGCTCGCGGCGGCCGACCGGCCCGATCCGCCCACGCTCGCGATCGACCCGATGCTCCTGGAGGACGTCTCGCTCATGACCGCGCGCGACGGCTACCTCGTCGACGCAGGCGGTGCTGGTGCCCGACCGGTCCCCGGCACCGGCGGTGCGGCTGCCACGGCGTGGCTGGCCAGGCTGCGAGCGCTCGCCGCACGCAGCCAGGTGCTGGCGCTGCCCTACGGCGACCCCGACGCCGTCGCGCTGCAGCGGCTGGGCCTGGGCGGCCAGCTCGCGGTGGCGGCGCGGCGCGGGCGCGAGCTGTGGGCCAAGCTGATGCCCGGGGTGCCGACGCTCGCCGACGTCGCCTGGCCGGCGCACGAGGCTCTGGACGCGGCGACCGCCGGAACCTACGCCGCCGACGGTGCCAAGGCCGTGGTGCTGCGGACCTCGTCGCTGAGCGCGGGCTCGACCCCGACGACGCCGACGGCGCGCAGCGTGCTCCCCCAGGCGACGACCCGCTCGATCCCGCTCGACGTGCTCCTCGTCGACGACGTCGTCTCGACGAGCATCGGGCAGCGCGGCGCGGACGAGTGGGCGGCCACCACGAGCATCCAGCGCACTCTCGCCGAGCTCACGCAGATCACCGCGGAGGCGCCCCACGACGCCCGCACGGTGCTGATCACGCCGCCGCGGATCTGGGACCCCACCGCCACCTATCTCGCGCGGCTCCTAGCCGCACTCGACGCGACCCCCTGGCTGGCGCGCACCACCCTGCCGGCGCTGCGGGCCGAGCGACCGGCGTCGGGCGCGCCCGGCGTGCCGCTGCTCTATGGCGACCCGGCCGGCCACCAGGAGATCTCGCCCGACCAGCTGCGCAAGGCCGCGGCGTGGAGCGCCACGACTGCGCGCTTCGCCGGGGCGCTCACCGCGCCCGATGCCGTGCTGAAGCCCGCCGCCGACACCCGCCTGCGCCTGCAGTCGCAGAGCCTCGGCCGGCTGCGCAAGACCGGAACCACGCTGCTCACCGCCGCACGGCACGAGACGGACCTGCTCGAGGGCAAGGTGCATGTCCTGCCCTCGCACTGGAGCCTGTCGGCGTCGCAGGACGTCAGCGTCTCGGTCGTCAACGAGCTCGACCAGGCCGTGCGGGTGCGCGTCGGCTTCGCGCCGGACTCCCCCGCGATGACCATGCGCGGCGGCGGGGTCCAGACCGTCCCCGCCCACAAGACCGCCACCTTCACCGCCCGGGCGCGCGTCTATGTCAATGCCCGGGTGACCGTGCAGGCCAGCCTGCTGTCCCCCGCCAACGAGACGATCTCCCCGGTCACGGTGCCGCTCGTCGTCACGATCCGGCGGGTGGGCGCGGCGACGACCATCGTGATCGTCGGAGCCGCACTGGTGCTGTTCGCCGCCGCAGGCGTACGCACGACGCGGCGGTTGCGCGGCAAGGCCCGGGTGTCGGTGTGAGCCACAGCCGCAGCGCGCCCGGGCGCAGCCGCCCCTACGGCCGCGGTCCGCGCCCCGGCAGCGACCAGAGCAACAGCGCAACCGTGGCACGCAGCACCGCGGTGATGGCGCTCGGCACCGTCGCGTCGCGGCTGCTGGGGTTCGTGCGGGCGTACGTCGTCGCGCTCGTCCTCGGCATCTACGCGATCGGCAACGTCTTCTCGATCGCCAACACGCTGCCCAACATCGTCTATCTGCTCATCGCGGGCGGTGTGGTCAACAGCGTCTTCGTGCCCCAGCTCGTGCGCGCGCGGCAGGAGGACGAGGACGGCGGCACGGCCTACGCCGACCGGCTGCTCACGGTGTCGGGCATCGGGCTGCTCGTCGTCACCGTGCTGGCCGTCGCAGCGTCGCCGCTGCTCATCGGCGCCTACGCCGACTTCGCCCACTGGCATGCGCCCGTGCGCCATCTCGGGTTGCTGATGGCCTTCTGGTGCCTGCCGCAGATCTTCTTCTACGGCGTCTACACCATGCTCGGCCAGGTCTCGAACGCCCGCGGCCGCTTCGGCCCGATGATGTGGGCGCCCATCGCCAACAACATCGTGGTCATCGCGATCGTCGGCCTCTTCCTCTGGACCGGTCACGAGGTCACGCCGAACGACGCGGGGTCGATGTCCGCAGGTGAGACCGCGCTGATCGCGGGCGGCAGCACCGTGGGGGTCATCGCCCAGGCAGTCTTCCTGCTGCCCTCGCTGCGGGCCGCGGGCTACACCTACCGCCCCCGCTTCGACCTGCGCGGGGCCGGGCTCGGGCGGGCCGCGTCGCTCGCCAAGTGGACGATCGCCTTCGTCGCCGTCAACCAGGTCGCCTACTTCCTGGTCACGGCGGTGGCCTCCGATGCGGGCACCCGTGCCCGCGGCGGCAACTTCGCCTACCAGAACGCCTATCTCTTCTTCATCCTCCCGCACTCGATCATCACCGTCTCCCTGGTCACCGCCCTGCTGCCCGCGATGAGCGCCGCGGCGCACGCCGGCCGGCTCGCCGAGGTGCGCAGCCAGGTGTCCGAAGGGCTGCGCACCACGGGCGTTCTGCTGGCGCCCGTCTCGCTGCTGCTCGTGGTGATCGGGCCGCCGCTCGGCGAGGGGCTGTTCCGGGGCAACAACCTCTCGGCAGCGGACGGCCGCTACATCGGCGGACTGCTCGCACTGTTCGCCCTCGGGCTGGTGCCGTTCAGCGCCCACCACGTGCTCCTGCGCACGTTCTACGCCTTCCAAGACACGCGTACGCCCTTCTACCTCACCTGCGTCGTCGCGGCCACCAACAGCGCCCTGGCGCTGATCGTGTGGAAGACCGTGCCGGTCGAGCACATGACGCAGGCGCTCGCCGCGGCGTACGCCCTCACCTACTGGGTCGGCGTGCTGGTCGCGGCGCGGGTAGCGGCCCGACGGCTCGGCGGACGCGGGGCGGGCGTGCTGCGCACCTACGTACGCGCGGGCGTCGCCTCGCTGGTCGCCGCGTTCCCCGCCGAGGCCGCCGTCCTGCTGGCCGCCGACCACGGGCATGCCCCGCTGGTCGACCTCGGGGGCGCGGCCGTCGCCTCGGTCGTCATGGCGGGGGTCTACCTCTGGCTGGCCCGGGCCATGCGCCTGACCGAGCTGACGTCGCTGGGTCGCGCCCTGACGGGTCGGCTCCGACGGGCCTGAAGTCGTCCTCGACCGGTTCCGGCCGAAGGTTGTCCGCTCAAGGTCAGCGGCGCCGGCGCCGATGCTTCTGCCATGGTTGGCCGCATCGCGCCGCTCGGTGACGGGCCCGCACACGACGGGCCCGCACACGACGGGCCCGCACACGACGGGTCCACACGCGATGCGGGCGGCATCGTCACGGGCTGGCTCGTGCGCCTCATGCTGGTCGGCGGGGTGCTCGGCCTGCTCGCCTTCGACGCGATCGCCGTCGCGACCGTCGAGGTCAGTGTGAGCGACCAGGGGAACTCCGCCGCCGGCGAAGCGGCACTGTCGTGGTCGACCAGGCACAACGCCCACGATGCCTTCGAGGCGGCGGTGCAGTCGGCCAAGGATGCCGACGTGCACAACAGCATCGTGGCGAAGACGTTCGTCATCGACCCCACCGGCCAGGTGAGCTTCACGATGACGCGCGACGCCCACACGCTGCTGTTCTCCCGGTGGTCGATGTCGCGGCGCTGGACCCATGTGTCGCGCGTCGCCCAAGGTCACCCTCCCGCCGTTTAGCATGACGCGGTGCGCACGCACCCCGTCGAGGCCGGGACCCGCCTAGCAGGCCGGTTCGTTCTCATCGACGCGCTCGCATCCCCGCCGTCCTCCGACGGTGCGCTCCCCCTCACGGCCGACCCGCCGGCGGCCCCCGACGACGCGCCAACGCTCATCGGGGCCCAGTGGTGGCGGGCCCACGACGAGATCCTGGCCCGCACCGTCGCCGTACGCCTCGTGCACGACGACGCCAAGGCCGCCCGTGAGCTGCGCGCCGCGCGCAATGCCGCCCGCGTCACCGACCCCCGTGTCGTCCGCGTCCTCGACGTCGGCAGCAGCGGCGACCTGAGCTATGTCGTCACCGAGTGGTGCGAAGGTGACGACCTCGCGAGCGCCCTGCAGAACAGCGGGCCGTTCTCGGCGGCGGCGGCCCACCGGCTCGCGGCGTTGACCGCGCAGGCGCTCGCGGCGGCGGAGGACAGCGGGCTCTCGGTGCCCGAGCTCGGCCCGCGTGACATCCGCCTGGTTCAGGACGGCTCGCTGCGGGTGGCCGGTCTCGAGCGGCCCCACGGCGACGACACGCCCGAGGCCGCCGCTTCCCCGGATGGCGCTGCGACCACCGGCGCGAGCTGGGGGGCGCGGATCTCGGGCGCCGTTCTCTATGCGGGCCTGACCGCCCGCTGGCCGCTGTCGCTGTGCGACGGGCTGGCTCCCGCGCCGGTCGAGGGTGGCGCCCCGCGCGCTCCGCGCCAGGTGCGCGCGGGTCTGCCCGCCGACCTCGACACCATCGCCGGCCAGGCCCTCGGGCTGCCCGGCCGCCATGCGCCCTTCACGACCGCGGCCGAGGTCGCCGCCGCTCTCGCGGACGGAGCGGAGATCGAGCTCGCTCCTGCCACCGACGACGCGGGCGACGGGCCGGTCGACCCCCACCCCGCGCGTACGGTCGAGAACAGCGAGAGCGACGACGTGGTGGCCCTGCTCGCCGCCCCGCCGGGGCCGAGTCGCGCAGCCCGCGCCGTACGCACGGGAGCCGTCACCCTGCTCACCGCGGGGGTAGGGCTCGGGGTGTGGCAGGGCGTCTCGCTGGTGCGCACGGTCGCGACGAAGGTCATCGACGGCGGGACAACAGCGACGCGCCCCCGGGCGACCGCCCGTCCCGCGCCGACACCCACGGCCGTGGTGCCCGGCGTCGCGTCGTTCGACCCGCGCCCGCTGGGCAGCGGCGACGAGCATCCCGAGCAGGTGGCGCGCGTGCTCGACCACGACCCGGGCACCAGCTGGACGAGCTATACCTACACCACGCCGGCGCTCGGGGGGCAGAAGCCGGGCGTCGGGCTGCTGCTCGACCTGCACGCCCCGCAACGGGTGGTCCAGGTGAGCCTGGAGCTGCCCACCGGAGTGCCCGGAGTGCCCGGAGTGCCCGGTGTCCCCCAAGACGCGACAACGGCGACTGCGGCCGTCGCCTCGGGCCTGGGCGGCGCGGACGTCGCGCTCTACGGCTTCACGGAGGAACCCACGCGCAGTCCGACGGGGCCGGCGGTGGCGACGGCGACCGACGCGCGAGGCAGGGTCGCCCTCAGACCGTCCACCGCCCTGACCGCGCGCTGGGTCCTCGTGTGGTTCACCAAGCTCCCGCCGACGCGATCGGGCTTCCAGGCGCAGGTGGCGGAGCTCACCGTGTCGGCGTTGCCGGGTGGCTGACGACCCGGCCGACATCGGCGACATCGGCGACATCGGCGACATCGGCGACATCGAGCTGCTGCGCCGGCACGCCGACGGCGACCCCGACGCCTTCGCCGAGGTCGTACGCCGCCACCGCGACCGGCTGTGGGCGGTAGCGCTCCGGACGCTGACCGACCGCGAGGAGGCCGCCGACGCGGTCCAGGACGCGCTCGTGTCAGCGTTCCGGGCTGCCGGGACGTCACAGTTCCGCGGCGAGGCGGCGGTGACGACGTGGCTGCACCGCATCCTGGTCAACGCGTGCCTCGACCGGCTCCGGCGCCAGGCAGCGCGCCCCAGCGTGCCGATGTCGGATGTGGGAGGCGACGCGGAGGGCGGGCGGGCGCTGGTTCACGGGCAGGGGCGCGAAGGGGCGGCTCCCGACGAGATGGCACGCCGCGACGACCGGGCTGACATCGTGACCGCACTTGCCTGCCTGCCGGTGGACCAGCGCACCGCGCTCGTCCTCGTGGACATGGCGGGCTGGTCCGTCGCAGAGGCGGCCGCGGCGCTCGGGGTCCCCGAGGGCACGGTCAAGAGCCGTTGCGCCCGTGGCCGCGCAAGGCTGCTCCCGCTGCTCGCACCCGGTCGGGTCGATGTCGCGACCACGCGCCCGGGAACCGGGCGACCGGCGCAGCCGTCGAACACCAGGCGGCACGGTCCAGCGACCGACCGCACCGCATCGGCAGAGTTCCCGGGAGGTGGCGCATGAGCGAGACCCACCTGTCCCCACAGCAGATTGCGCTGCTCGGTGCGCTCGACGATGCCGAGCTCGCCGAGCTCGTCGCCGAGGTCGAAGGCGACGAGACGGCAACGCCGGCCGACCGGGAGCACCTGCACTCCTGCGCCCCATGCGGGGCGGAGCGGGCGCGGCTCGACGACCTGGCGGAACGCCTTCGGTCGACGCAAGGCGTCGGGCCGATGCCGGCCGATCTTGCCGACGCCCTGACCGGTCGACTGTCCCGGACAGCGCTCTGGGACCCCGCCGCGCACCGCGTGCTGCCGCTCGTACGCCCGACACCGGGAGTCCGACAGCAGTCGTCGTCGCAGGGCGGGCAACGGCGGCAGGCGTGGCTGTTGCAGGCTGCAGCGGGCATCAGCGTGCTGGCACTCGCGGGCGCGCTCGGCGTGGGTGCGTGGCGAGCGGCCCAGAGCTCGTCGACGTCGAGCTCGACCTCGGGCGCGAGCACGGGCAGTCTGGCATCGGCACCCACTGCGGCCGCTGACGGCCAGTCGTCGCCCGACGCCGCAGCCCTCCCAGCCCTCCCAGCCCTGCCATCCCCGCCAGCCGCCCCGCTCGTCGTGACGGCGAGCGGCACCGGCTACACGGCGGCGGACGTGCCACGGGCGGTCGCGCGCCTGCTGCTGTCCAAGTCCGACCGCGCCACGCTGCGCGACGCCTCCGCCGCCCCGGCCACCGCGGCCGGACTGCCCCCGAGCTGCTTCGCGGCGTTGGCCGCCGGCCTGCGACGGACCCCCGTGCTCGTCGACTCCGGCACATGGCAGGGGCGACCGGTGCGGCTCGTCGTGCTGCGCCGGACCGACGACCCGCACCGAGGTGATGCCTACGTCGTCGCGCCGACGTGCCGGGCGGGTGCCGTCGGCACGCTCTTCACCGCCGGCGTAGAGCTACCCTGACCGCCGGGCCACGCTCCGGTCGGCGGGAATGCCGAGGTCCCGCCAGCCGTTGGCGGGATGGATTCTTTCAACGGCTCCGCCAGAATGAGAGAGGCGCACAAGGTGAGCAACACCGCGCTCGAAACCGCCCCGCAGCAAGAACCCGCGCCTGACCTCTCCGCGCCCGAGACGGCGCTGCGCGAGGTCATCGTGATCGGGTCCGGCCCCGCGGGCTACACCGCGGCCACCTATCTCGCGCGCGCCGATCTGCGACCGCTCGTCATCGCGGGGTCCGTCACGTCGGGCGGCGCGTTGATGAACACCACCGATGTCGAGAACTTCCCGGGCTTCCCCGACGGCATCATGGGCCCCGACCTCATGGAGGCGCTGCAGAAGCAGGCGGAGCGCTTCGGCGCCGAGTTGCTGTTCGACGACGCGGTGGAGGTCGACCTCACCGGCCCCGTCAAGGTCGTACGCGACGGCGCCGGCACCGTCCACCGCGCGCGGGCCGTCGTGCTCGCGACGGGCTCGGGCTACCGCGAGCTCGGAGTCGACGGCGAGAAGCGGCTCTCCGGGCGCGGTGTCTCCTGGTGCGCAACCTGCGACGGCTTCTTCTTCAAGGGCCAGGACATCGCCGTGATCGGCGGGGGCGACTCGGCGCTCGAGGAGGCAACCTTCCTCACCCGCTTCGCCAACAGCGTGGCCCTGGTGGTGCGCCGCGACACGCTGCGCGCCAGCAAGATCATGCAGGAGCGGGCCCGGGCCATGGAGAAGATTCGTTTCACGTGGAACAGCGAGGTCGCCGAGGTCCTGGGCGAGGACAAGCTCACGGGCCTGCGCCTGCGCGACACCGCCACGGGCGACCTCAGCGACGTGGCCGTCACCGGGCTTTTCGTCGCGATCGGGCACGATCCCCGCAGCGAGCTGCTCAAGGGCCAGGTCCACCTCGACGAGAACGGCTACGTGCTCGTCGAGGGACGCAGCACGCACACCAACCTGCCCGGCGTCTTCGCGTGCGGTGACCTGGTCGACCACACCTATCGCCAGGCCGTGACCGCGGCCGGCAGCGGCTGCTCGGCTGCGCTCGACGCCGAGCGTTACCTCGTCAACCTCGATGACGCCGTGCTGACGGGCGACCCGATGCAGGCCATGGCCCCGATGCCGTGACCGGCGTGCACCACCCGACCCCGCAGAGACCCACCCGCAACAGGAGGCACCTCTCATGGCAACCACCAAGGCCGTCACCGACGCCGACTTCGCCACCGCAGTGCTGGGAAGCGACAAGCCCGTGCTTGTGGACTTCTGGGCCGAGTGGTGCGGCCCCTGCCGCCAGGTCGGCCCGATCCTCGACGAGATCGGCGCCGAGAACGAGGCGAAGCTCACGATCCTGAAGCTCAACGTCGACGAGAACCCCGCCACGGCTGCGAACTACGGCGTGACCTCGATCCCGACGCTCAACGTCTACTCCGGCGGCGAACTCGTCAAGACGATCGTCGGAGCCAAGCCCAAGGCCGCGCTGTTGCGCGAGCTACAGGCCTTTCTCTAGGCACGCTCGCTGCGGCATCCCGGGCCGGTCCACCTCGCTGGTGGGTCGGCCCGACGTCGCTTCTCGCTCACGCCGCGCCGCGCGTGTTCCCCCCGTTCGATGACGGTGACCGCGCAAATGCGCCGTTACGATGACCACGCCGGTTCCCCGGCCCGCGGCGCGAGTGTGCTGTTCTTAGCCAGGTCCACTCGCCTGAGCTCGACCCCGTCCCCCGCCCGTTCCGCCAACACAGGAGCCTGCGCATGAGCTCGACGCTACGCATGGGCGCCTCCGGTGCGGCCGTCGGCGAGGTGCGCCAGCTGCTCGGCCAGCTGGGTCTGCTGCCCGACCACGACCTCGACGGCGCGCTCGCCGCGCTGCGCGACCCCGACTCCGCGGTCTACGACGACGCCGTCGACCGGGCCGTACGCGCGTTCCAACAGCAGCGAGGCCTCACAGTTGACGGCATCGTGGGCGCGGCGACCTACCGCGCGCTCGACGAGGCGCGCTGGCAGCTCGGCAACCGCATCCTGACGCGCTCGATCAGCCACCCGGTGGTCGGCGACGACGTGGCGGCGCTGCAACGGCGGCTGCTCGAGATGGGCTTCGACTGCGGCAGGGTCGACGGGGTCTTCGGACCCGATACCGAGCGCGGCCTGCGCGAGTTCCAGCGCAACGTCGGCCTGGTCGTGGACGGCACGTGCGGACCCGAGACGCTGGCGGCGCTCGAGCGGCTCAGCCGCACGGTCGTCGGTGGCCGACCGTCCGCCCTGCGCGACGACGAGCGTCTCGCCCGGCGGGGGCCGGCCCTGCGCGGCAAGGTGGTCGTCATCGATCCGGGTCACGGGGGCGACGACCGGGGAATCGTCGCGCACGGACTGGAAGAAGCGGCGATCGTCGAAGACCTCGCCGCCCGCATCGAAGGTCGGCTCGTCGCGACCGGCGTCGACACCTACCTCTCGCGCGGGCCGGCCATGGAGATCGACGAGAGCGGGCGCGCCGACTGGGCCAACAGCCTGCATGCCGACCTCGTCGTGTCGCTGCACATCGACGCCCACGCCAACCCCGAGGCCCACGGCGTCGCGACCTACTACTACGGCAGCGACAGCCACGGGCACGTCTCGGCGATCGGCGAGCGCTTCGCCGACCTCGTGCAGCGCGAGATCGTGTCGCGCACCGGGCTGCGCAACTGCCGCACCCACGCCAAGACCTGGGACCTGCTGCGCAACACCCGCATGGCGGCGGTCAGGGTCGAAGCGGGTTATCTCACCAACTCCGGTGACGCTGCTCGCCTCGGCGACCCGGCGTTCCGCGACGCGCTGGCAGATGCGGTCGTGATCGCCGTGCAGCGTCTCTATCTCGCTCCCGCCAACGACCCCGTCACGGGCACACTGCATCTCTCGCAGCTGGTGGCGCTCTAGATCGGACGCAGCGCGGGCTCGGTGATCGAACCCAGCAACCGCTCGAGCGCGCCCTCGACGTCCTCACGCCACGACACGGCATTTCTGAGCTCCAGGCGCAGCCGTGGATAGCGGTGGTGCGGCCGCACCGTCTTGAAGCCCACCCGCAGCAGGAAGTCGGCCGGCACGACGCAGTGCGGGCCGTCGTGTCGGGCGTCCCCGAACGCCTCGATGGCGCGCACGCCTCGCCGGGTGAGGTCCTTCGCAGCGGTCTGCACCAGCACGCGACCCAGCCCGCCGCCGGCGAATTCGGGATAGACACGCACCGCCATGAGCAGCACCGAGTCGTCGGCGACCGGCGACGTCGGAAAGGCGCCGGAGCGGGCGACGAGGCCGGGTGGCGCGTAGGAGATATAGCCTGCGGGCGTGTTGTCGACGTAGAGCATCATGCCGCAGGAGCCCCACTCGAGCAGCGTTGCGGAAACCCATGACTCCTTCGCCGCGAGCGCGTGCTCCGCAGCGTCGCGCGCAAGCTGCGTGCGCGCGGCCGCCAGAGGGTCGAGCTCCCAGAAGGCGCAGTGCCGACAGTCGTCCGGCAGCGCCACGAGCTCGTCCAGGGTGATGGGCCGGAGGCGACGAGACATCGCGCGTCAGACCCGCGAGCGGGCCGCAAGCACAGGACGGACGCGGGCGTCTGCGACGCTCGGACCGCTGACGCCGCGATGCGGGCGGAACAGCTCGATGGCGAAGGCGACCACGGCGCCCAGCGCGAACGCCGCCACCACGCGGGACACAGCGCCCGTCGTCGCCAGCGTCATGGGAGACTTCCTCTCGGAACACGGTTCGACGCGATCGTAGTGCGCAACCCTTCCAACCGACAGGAAAATTCCGGAGGCCCCGTGGAGCAGTCCGAGACCGGGCGGCGACCCGTCGGCCGTCACGACGGCTATGTCGATCGCTACGCCGCGCGTACGCGTGGCATGACCGCTTCGGAGATCCGTGCGCTGTTCGCCGTGGCGTCGCGTCCAGAGGTCGTCTCGCTCGCCGGCGGCATGCCCTACGTCCGAGCGCTGCCCCTCGACGCCGTCGGTGCCGTCGTGGGCGAGCTGATCGCCACCCGTGGTGAGATCGCGCTGCAGTACGGCTCAGGGCAGGGCGACCCGGCGTTGCGCGAGCAGATCACCGAGGTCATGCGGCTCGTGGGCATCTCGGCGTCACCCGACGACGTCGTGGTCACCACTGGCTCCCAGCAGGCGCTCGACCTCGTCACGCGCATCTTCATCGACCCAGGTGACGTGATCCTGGCCGAAGGCCCCAGCTATGTCGGTGCGCTCGGCGCCTTCCGCTCCTACGAGGCACAGGTCGTGCACGTCGCGATGGACGAGCACGGCCTCATTCCGGCTGCCCTGGTCGAGGCGCTCGAGCGCTGTCGGGCAGCAGGTCGACGGGTCAAGTTCCTCTACACGATTCCGAACTTCCACAACCCTGCAGGCGTCAGCCTGTCGCTGCAGCGGCGCAGCGAGGTGCTCGCGGTGTGCAAGGCGGCCGACCTTCTGCTCGTCGAGGACGACCCCTACGGTCTGCTGGGCTTCGAGGGTGCGCCACCGGCGCGTGCGCTGCGTGCCGACGACGCCGAGGGAGTCATCTATCTCGGCTCGTTCTCCAAGACCTTCTCCCCCGGCCTAAGGGTCGGTTGGGCGCTCGCGCCCCACGCGGTGCGCGAGCGGCTGGTGCTCGCCAGCGAGGCGACGCAGCTGTGCCCCTCGTCGTTCTCCCAGCTCGCGGTCTCGGCCTATCTCGCGACGCAACCGTGGCGCGAGCAGATCAAGACTTTCCAGGAGCTCTACCGGGAACGCCGCGACGCCATGCTCGGCGCGCTGACGACTCTGATGCCTGACGGCACCACCTGGACGCGGCCCGAAGGCGGGTTCTACGTCTGGGTGACGCTGCCGCACGGGCTCGATGCCGGCGCGATGCTGCCGCGGGCTGTCGGTGCGCGCGTGGCCTACGTGCCCGGCACGGCGTTCTACGCCGACGACACGGCGGGACGGTCCAGCCTGCGCCTGTCCTACTGCTTCCCCGAGCCGGACCGGATCCGCGAGGGCGTACGCCGCCTGGCGGCCGTTCTGCAGGACGAGCTCGCGCTGACGGCCACCTTCGAAGGCTGAAGGCGCTCCACCGCCGGTGCGCGTCACCTCAGGTGCGGGCGATCCGATCGGGGTCGAGCATCCCGACGATGCGCTCCAGGTCGTCCAGCGAGCCGAACTCCACGGTGATCTTGCCCTTGCGGCGACCGAGGTCGACGCGCACCCGCGTCTCGAACCGGTCGGAGAGCCGGTCACCGAGCTCGACCAGCCGCGGCGACACCGGTGCCTTCGCGCGTGCTCGTGCCGGTTCCTGCGCGATCTCCTGGCCGGCCGTCGCGACGATCTCCTCGACGGCGCGCACCGACAGTCCCTCGGCATTGATGCGCTGGGCCAGCCGCTCCTGGGCCGCGGGGTCGCTCAGCGACAACAGCGCCCGAGCATGGCCGGCGCTGAGGATGCCGGCGGCCACGCGACGCTGCACCAGCGGTGGGAGCTTGAGCAGCCGGACGGTGTTGCTGATCTGCGGCCGCGAGCGGCCGATCCGGCGAGCCAGCTCCTCATGGGTGCAGGCGAAGTCCTGCAGGAGCTGGTCATAGGCCGCCGCTTCTTCGAGCGGGTTCAGCTGACTGCGGTGCAGGTTCTCCAGCAGCGCATCGCGCAGCAGGTGATCGTCGGCTGTGGTGCGCACGATGGCCGGGATGCGCTCGAGGCCGGCCTGCTGGGCGGCGCGCCAGCGCCGTTCACCCATGACCAGCTCGAAACGGGGACCGTCGTCCGTGTCGCCCGCGTCCTCCACCGGGCGCACGACGATGGGCTGCAGCAGACCGACCTCGCGCAGCGATGCCACGAGCTCAGCCATGTCGTCCTCGTCGAAGACGGTGCGCGGCTGACGAGCGTTGGGCACGATGCGTTCGAGCGGCAGCTCGGCGAAGTAGGCACCCGTGACGTCACGCAGGCCCTCCTCGGCGGTGGCGTCACCGTCGACCGGGCCGTTCGCCGTCGTCGCCGGGTCGGCCGCCACTCTCGGCGCGACGGTGGGATCGGCGGTGGTGACGGCGAACATGTCGTCGTTCGCGCTGCCAGCCCGTGGGCGTACGTCATGGCTGTCGCTCACCGGAGCGGTCGGCTCGTCCGTCTGCTCGGTGTCCTGTCCCGAACCGGGGACCACCGCGTCAGGAATCGACTCCGGCCGAGGCCCAGCGGGGATCAGCGCGCCCAGGCCACGGCCCAGTCCGCGACGGCGGTCACTCATGCGTCCTTCTCCCTCTGCGCTGACTCTGCACCCACGGCGTCCACAGCATCTCCCGGTGACGCCGCCCCCCGCAGCGCGACCTCGCGCGCCGCATGCAGATAGGCGAGTGCTCCGCTTGAAGCCGGATCGTAGGTCAGCACGGTCTGGCCATAGCTCGGCGCCTCGGAGACACGCACACTGCGCGGCACGGCAGTGGCGAGCACCTGCTCGGGGAAGTGCGTCCGCACCTCGTCGGCGACCTGGGACGCCAGCCGGGTGCGGGCGTCGTACATCGTGAGCAGGATGGTCGAGACGTGCAGTGCGGGGTTGAGGTGCTCACGCACCATCTCGACGTTTTTGAGCAGCTGACCGAGTCCTTCGAGCGCGTAGTACTCGCACTGGATCGGGATGAGGACTTCCTCGGCGGCGACCAACGCGTTGACGGTCAACAGGCCGAGGCTCGGCGGGCAGTCGATGAGCACCATGTCGAGGCGCGGTAGCAGCTCGCGCTGACGCTGGGCGACGTAGCCGTCGAGCGCCTTGTGCAGGCGCGACTCGCGGGCCACCAACGGCACCAGCTCGATCTCGGCCCCGGCGAGGTCGATCGTCGCCGGAGCGCAGAACAAGCCGTCGATCGCTTCGACCGGCTGGACGACCTCCGCGAGGGGCCGCCCGTCGACCAGCACGTCGTAGACGCTGGCGACGTCGCTGTGATGGTCGATGCCGAGTGCGGTCGAGGCATTGCCCTGTGGGTCGAGGTCGATACAGAGGACCACGAGGCCCTGCATCGCCAGAGCGGCGGCGAGGTTGACGGCGGTGGTGGTCTTCCCCACCCCGCCCTTCTGGTTCGCGATGGTGATGACGCGCGTTTTCGACGGGCGGATCACAGCGGTCGGCACGGGAGGCAGCTGGGGAAGATCGGCCGTCGAAGGCGGCATCGGGTCGGCGTCGGCTGTTTCACGTGAAACAAGCGCATCCGGCCAGCCCAGCGCGGTAGCAGGAGACGTGAGGTTGTCGGGCCAGCCGAGACCAGGTTCGGGCGCTGTCATGTTCGCCTCTCTGGAACTCGTCGAGTGGGTCGGCGCGAAGCCGATGAGCCGCCGCGTACGACACGGACGACCGTAGTGGGTTCAGCCAGGATGTCGCTCCCCCACACCTCAATTTCCCACGATGTGGCGCCGGCAGCCCGAAGCTCGCGCAGTGAGGCGGCGATCTCCTCGGCAGCGGTCCGGCCCTTGATCGCCAGGAGGAAACCGTGCGGACGCAGCAAGGGGAGCGACCACTGGGTCAGTCGTCCCAGCGGTGCCACCGCGCGCGAGGTCACGACGTCGGCAAGCAGTGAGCCCGCGTGGTCCTCGGCTCGCCCTCGCACGACCGCGACGTTCACAAGGCCGAGGTCGGTTATCGCACGCTCGAGGAACTGCACCCGCCGCACGAGTGGCTCGAGCAGCGTCATGGTGACGTCGGGGCGTAGAACCGCGAGCACGATTCCGGGTAGTCCCGCTCCGGAACCCACATCGAGCACAGCGGCGTCGCGAGGGAGGGCGGGCGCCACCGCGGCACTGTTCAGGACATGGCGCTCCCAGAGGCGAGGGACCTCGCGGGGGCCGATCAGGCCATGGGTGACGCCCGTGTCGGCCAACATCTCGGCGTAGCGGGTGAGCTTGGGCAGCGCGTCGCCGCAGAGCGCCGCCGCCGAGGCAGGCGCGGACGGCAGGAGAACCGGCGGTCGCTCGGTTGCAGCTGGATCGCGCGGGTGCTCTGCATTGTTGGCGCCACTCAGCGCGGCTGTTTCACGTGGAACATCGGCGACGTCGTCGGCCACCGGCGGTCAGGCGGGGGGCTGTACGACGATGTGGCGCGAGGGCTCGACGCCCTCGGACACGCTGGTGAGCCCCGCCGCCGCGACGGCGTCATGGACCACCTTGCGCTCAAACGGCGTCATCGCCGCCAGGTGTACCGCGGTCGCGGTGTTCCTGGCCTGCTGGGCGGCCTCGGCACCGAGCTCGGTGAGCTCCGCACGCCGCGCAGCCCGGAACCCACCGATGTCGAGCATCAGTCGGCTCCGCTCTCCGGTCTTGGTGAGGACCGCGAGCCGGGTGAGCTCCTGCAGCGCGTCGAGGGTCTTGCCTGTCGCACCGATCAGGTTGTCGAGTCCAGTGCCGACAACTGCGACCACGGCCCGGTCGCCTTCGATGTCCATGTCGATGTCACCATCGAGGTCGGCGATGTCGAGCAGACCCTCGAGATAGTCCGCGGCGATGTCACCCTCCTCTTCGAGACGGCTGACGTCGCTTTCGCTCGTGCTGGTCACGTGCGCTCTCTTCCTCGTACGAACTGGGGGACGGGACTGGTCAGCGCTTGGTGCGTGGCTGACGACGCGGCTGCTGACGCTTGGGGCGCTGGCCGTTGGAGCGGGCCGCGCCCGTCGCCGGCAGGGCCGTGGACCCGGTCGGCCCCCCAGCGGTCGAGGCAGCGGCCGAGCCCTTCGCCGGTGCACCGCCGTGCGGAGTCTTGCCGGACTTCTGCTTGCGCAGCGAGACCGGCGGGGCCACGACACCAGCAGCGGGCGGGGCGGCGATGAGTCCCTTCGCTCGCTTGCGCTCCTGTAGCGCATCATGCGCCGGCGATCCAGGGGCAGGGCTGCGGCGAATCACGTAGAACTGCTGGCCCATCGACCACAGGTTCGTGGTGAACCAGTAGATGAGGACACCGATCGGGAAGTTGATGCCGGTGACAGCGAAGATCAACGGGAAGATGTAGAGCATCATCTTCTGCTGCTGCGCGAAGGTGCTGCCTGTCATCGAGTCCTTGGGCATGTTCTGCGTCATCACCTGGCGCTGCGTGGTGAAGGTGGTGGCGCACATCAGCACGATCAGGAGGAGAGCGACGGCGCGCGCGGCTCCGGTGTCGGCCTGGCGGAACGTGTCCGAGATCTGGGCGCCGAACAGGTGCGCGTTGCGGGCGGAGCTCGCGAGCTGGGAGGTGAAACCGTGGGGCACGCGCTTGCCCGGTGCGTAGTGCGAGATGCCGTTGAGGGTGCGGAACAGCGCGAAGAAGATCGGTGACTGGAGCAGGATCGGCAGGCAGCTGGCGAACGGGTTCGTGCCCTCGCGCTTGTAGAGCTCCATGAGCTCAGCGCTCTGCTTCTGCTTGTCGTTCTTGTGCAGCTCCTGGATCTTCTTGATGTGCGGCTGCAGCAGCTGGAGCCCGCGCTGCGCGCGGATCTGCTTGACGAACAACGGGATCAGAATGATGCGGATGACGACGACCAGCCCGACGATCGACAGCGCCCAGGTGACGCCGGAGTCGGTGGGCAGGCCGGCCGTGGTCAGCAGCCAGTGGAAGGCGATGAGGATCTTCGAGACGATGGTCTCGAGCGGGGCGAGGATACGGTCCACGTTGTTCAGTGCTCCTAGGCAGACGTCGTCGACGTCGAGGTCGGCTGGCCAGCCAGCGGGGACGGACGACGGGGAACGGGGTCGAACCCACCGGGGGTCCACGGGTGGCACCGGAGCAGACGCCGCACAGCGAGCCATCCACCAGCCAGCAGGCCGTGAGTCTGTAAGGACTCGGCGGCATACGCCGCGCACGAGGGTGCATAGCGACACGTCGGCGGCGTGAGCGGAGAGATCCACCGTGAGTAGCCCGCGATCGCGGACACGAGGAGACGAGTCACGGAGCAGCAGCTCCCGAGCGGCGTACGCCGGCCACCGCCCGGCCCAGCCCGACATCGAGATCGGCGGCGAGCGTGGCCGTCGATGCGTGCGCGGCGGCAGGGGTGACCCGCACCACGACACTCGCTTGCGGCGGCAGCGCGGCGAGGCGGGTGGCGAGCAGGGCGCGCAGCCGGCGACGTACGCGGTTGCGCACCACCGCGTTGCCCACCGCCTTGGGGACGACGAAACCCACGAGGACAGGTCGCGGCAGCCCGGTCAGCGGCAGCCCGGTCAGCGCTGCCGAGACGGGACCGGTCGTGCTCAGGTGCACGACGAGGCCTCCAGCGGCGCCACGGGCCGTGCCGGATCCCCGGCGGGTCGTCGCGCGGAAGTCCGCAGCAACACGCATGCGGTGCTCGGCTGGCAGCATCTGCTCACCCAGCACCCAGCGGGCGGGACGGTCGACGCAGGGTGGCGAGCGGCCGGATCAGGCCGACAGCTCCTCGCGACCCTTGCGGCGACGGGAGGCGAGGATCGCGCGACCGGCACGCGTCCGCATGCGGAGCCGGAAGCCGTGGGTCTTCGCGCGACGTCGGTTGTTCGGCTGGAACGTGCGCTTGGTCACGGGAAAGGCTCCTGCTGCGATGTGGCGGGACGGGCGAATCTCTGCGGGCAGGGTGCCTGCTGACAGAGCGGCTCAGAGTCACCGGTGGCGACTCGACCAACCTACGGTACGGGCGCCGCGCGTAGCCGGTCAAACGCGACCGCGAGCTCGCGACACAGCGTGACCAGGAGGAGCCGCATAGCCTTTCACGAGTTCCTGCCATCGTGGCGACGACACGCCGAAGTTCCTGACACGATATGGCGAAGTTCGCCGACCCCTGTTGATAACCGCCCCACGTCGTTGTTAGCGTTCCCCCGGACACCCTCGTCGATCTGGTGGCGTCACTCTGCTCTCGCCCCTGCGAGAGTGGCGTCGTCCCCAGGCTGTGGATGACGGTGTGGACAGGCGGCGCGAACGCGGCCGGCCGGCTGCTGCGGGCAGGCGCGGGAATGCAGCGTTGCAGACGTGCCACGCCAGGATGGTCGTGGCCGAGGAGGACCCGTTGGCGCAGGAGCCATTTGAGCAGCCCGATCTCACCGAGGTATGGGAGCGTGCCGTCGGCTCGCTCGGGGAGGACGACCTACCCGCTCACTCGCGGGCGTTCGTCCGCCTCACCCGACCCGTCGGTCTGCTCGATGACACAGCGTTGCTCGCGGCGCCCAACGAGTTCACGAAGACCAAGCTCGAGAACGACCTGCGGGGCGTGCTGACGGCGTCGCTGTCGCGCGAGCTCGGGCGCGAGATCCGCATCGCGGTGACGGTCGACGCCGTCGAGGAGCCCGTCTGGTCCCTCGGTGTCCCGGACGAGGACGAGGACGAGGACGAGGCGGCGGTCGAGCAGCCGATCGACTTGCGCGGCCAGCACCAGGTCGCCGCCGCGCCTGCGCACGAGAACCTCGCTCGGCTCTCCTCGCGGCCCGGCACCGGGCGTGAGGACAGCAGCCGGCGCCCCGAGGCCGAGCCCACCCATCTCAACCCCCGCTACGTCTTCGAGACGTTCGTCATCGGTGCGAGCAACAGGTTCGCCCACGCAGCCGCGGTCGCGGTCGCCGAGGCCCCGGCCAAGGCCTACAACCCGTTGTTCGTCTACGGCGACTCCGGCCTCGGCAAGACGCATCTGCTGCATGCGATCGGTCACTACGCGCAGAACCTCTATCCCTCCGTACGTGTGCGCTACGTGAGCTCCGAGGAGTTCACCAACGAGTTCATCAACGCCATCCGCGACGACCGCACGCCTGCCTTCCAACGGCGCTACCGCGATGTCGACATCCTGCTCGTCGACGACATCCAGTTCCTGGAGAACAAGGAGCGCACGCAGGAGGAGTTCTTCCACACCTTCAACACGCTCTACAACGCCAACAAGCAGATCGTGGTCTCCAGCGACCGGGCACCGAAGCAGCTCGCCACGCTGGAGGACCGGCTGCGGAGCCGGTTCGAGTGGGGGCTGATCACCGATGTGCAGCCGCCCGATCTCGAGACCCGCATCGCCATCCTGCGCAAGAAGGCGGCCCAGGACGGCATGGACGCGCCGCCGGACGTCCTCGAATACATCGCCAGCAAGATCTCGACCAACATCCGCGAGCTCGAGGGTGCGCTGATCCGGGTCACCGCGTTCGCCAGCCTCAACCGCCAGCAGGTCGACCTGGCGCTCGCCGAGATCGTGCTGAAGGACCTCATCAGCGACGACAGTGGTCCCGAGATCACCTCGGCGACGATCATGGCGCAGACGGCGGCCTACTTCGGTATGACGATGGAGGACCTCTGCGGCGCCTCCCGGTCGCGTGTCCTCGTGCAGGCGCGCCAGATTGCGATGTATCTGTGTCGGGAGCTCACAGATCTCTCCCTGCCCAAGATCGGCCAGCAGTTCGGGGGGCGCGACCACACCACGGTGATGCACGCCGACCGCAAGATCCGCCAGCTGCTGGGTGAGCGGCGCTCGACCTTCAACCAGGTGACCGAGCTGACCAACCGCATCAAGAGTCAGGCCCGTCAGGCGTGACCGGGCTTGCTGCGGCAGACCTACTAGCAGATGCACTAGGCCGTTCGGGCGCGATTCTCGCCACCGATGCACACCCTGGGGACAAGACTGTGGATCAAGCGGTCCCACGGTGCGCTGTCGGTGGATGACGCGGCGTCGTCCACAGACCTCGACCGCCGAGCTGCCGCCCGTCCCCATGTTGTCGACAAGGCGCCACGCCGTGCCACCAGGGCAAAGAGAGTGTCCTCCCCAGAACGCACAGGACCTACGACGACGAGTCTTCTTCTCCATTGAACAAAATTCAGGAGCCACAAGGTCGCATCCAACCTGGGGAGAACGACCCGCCGGCTAGGCGGTGTCAGTGCCGACCGGTAGCGTCCTGCCCCACTGCACATCTCGCGGAGCCAGTTCCCCACGAGCCAGCTCGAGCACCCATGACGTCAGGAGGCGGTTACGCGTGAGGTTCCGGGTCGAACGTGACGCGTTCGCGGAGGCCGTGGCATGGGCCGCGCGCAGCCTTCCTGCCCGTCCGCCCGTTCCGGTGCTCGCCGGGCTGCTGATCGACGCCGGCGACGCGACGGACGGCGGCGAGGCGGGCCTGGTGCTCTCGGGCTTCGACTACGAGGTCTCGGCCCGCGTCAACGTCGAGGCCGAGGTCGGCGAGGCGGGCCGTGTCCTGGTCAGCGGCCGGCTGCTCGCTGACATCTGCCGCAGCCTGCCCAACGCTGCCGTCGAGGTTGCCTCCGACGGCAGCAAGGTCGTCGTCCGGTGCGGCAGCGCCCGCTTCACCCTGCTCACGCTGCCCGTCGACGACTACCCCGCGCTGCCCACCATGCCGGCGACCTCGGGCTTCCTCTCCGGAGATGCCTTTGCGGCAGCCGTCTCACAGGTCTCCGTCGCGGCGGGGCGCGACGACACCCTGCCCGTCCTCACCGGCGTACGCGTCGAGATCGACGGCTCCTCGGTGGTCCTCGCCGCCACCGACCGCTACCGCCTCGCCGTGCGAGAGCTGGTCTGGACGCCGCAGGAGACCGGCCTGTCCGCTGTGGCGTTGGTGCCGGCACGCACGCTGGCCGAAACCGCCAAGTCGTTGGCCAACGGTGAGCGGGTGACGGTGGCGTTGTCCACGGGAGCGACCGGCGAGGGGATGGTCGGGTTCGAGGGCGGCGCCCGTCGGACCACGACCCGGCTGCTCGACGGCGAGTTCCCCAAATACCGCTCGCTGCTGCCGGCCGACTCCAACAGCATCGCCGTCGTCGAGGCCGGGCCGTTCATCGACGCGGTCAAGCGGGTGGCTCTCGTCGCCGAGCGCAACACCCCCGTGCGGTTGTCCTTCACCGACGGCCAGCTGGCCCTCGAGGCGGGCAGCGGTGACGATGCCCAGGCCTCCGAGTCGCTCGGCGCCGTCCTCGAAGGTGAGGACATCAGCATCGCGTTCAACCCGACCTACCTGCTCGACGGCCTGCACGCCATCGACGCGCCCTACGCTCAGCTGTCGTTCACGACGTCGACGAAGCCCGCCGTGATCACCGGACGCCAGTCGGTCGACGCCGATCCAGCGCTCGAATATCGCTATCTCCTGATGCCCGTACGCCTGTCCGGCGCCTGACCGGGTAGGGCGACAGCAGCACCTCGTCCCCTTAGCGCTTCGCCACGCTCACACTGGAGGAATCCGCCATGCAGATCGGACTCATCGGCCTGGGCAAGATGGGCGGCAACATGGCCGAGCGGCTTCGCCGTGGCGGCCATACGGTCGTGGGCTTCGACCGCAGCCCGCAGAGCAGCCGCGACGTCGACAGCCTCGAGGCACTCGTGGGTGCTCTCGAGGCACCGCGTGCCGTGTGGGTGATGGTCCCGTCGGGCGAGCCGACCCGCGCGACGGTGGAAGAGCTCGGCAACCTGTTGTCCGAGGGCGACGTGATCGTCGATGGCGGCAACTCGCGCTGGACCGACGACCAGATCCACTCGGCAGCGCTCAAGGACAAGGGCATCGGCTATGTCGACTGCGGTGTCTCGGGTGGCGTGTGGGGCCTGGCCAACGGCTATGCGCTGATGGTCGGCGGCGAGGCCGCCGACGTCGCGAAGGTGCAGCCGGTGTTCGACGCGCTCAAGCCCGAGGGGGACGCGGGCTTCGTGCACGCCGGTCCTGTCGGTGCCGGCCACTTCGCCAAGATGGTCCACAACGGCATCGAATACGGCCTGATGCAGGCCTACGCCGAGGGCTACGAGCTGCTCACCGCCACCGAGGTCGTGCACGACGTCCCGGGCGTCATCAAGTCGTGGACCCAGGGCACGGTCATCCGCTCCTGGCTGCTCGACCTGCTGGTCCTGGCGCTCGAGCAGGACCCCAACCTTGCGGAGATCACCGGCTATGTCGATGACTCCGGTGAGGGCCGCTGGACCATCGAGGCCGCGATCGACAACGCGGTTCCCGCGCCGGTCATGACCGCGGCGCTCTACGCACGCTTCGCCTCGCGCCAGGACGACTCGCCCGCGATGAAGGCCGTGGCTGCGCTGCGCAACCAGTTCGGCGGGCACGCGGTCCACTCGATCCGCAAGGGCGAGGCCGAGGCACCGGCCTAGCCCGGCGTCGATGCATGTCGCGCACCTGTCCCTGACCGACTTCCGGTCCTACGCTTCGGCCGAGGTTGCGCTGCAGCCGGGCGTGACCGCGCTGGTCGGGCCCAATGGGCAGGGCAAGACCAACCTGGTCGAAGCCGTCGGCTATGTCGCCACGCTCGGCTCGCACCGGGTCGCGACCGACGCGCCGCTCGTGCGCCAGGGCGCGACGCACGCGGTGGTGCGGGTGAGTGTCGTCCACGACGAGCGTCCGGTGCTGGTGGAGATCGAGCTCAACCCGGGCCGCGCCAACCGCGCGCGCATCAACCGCGCGCCTGTGCCGCGTCCGCGCGAGGTATTGGGCTTGCTGCGCACCGTGCTGTTCGCGCCGGAGGACCTGGCGGTCGTGAAGGGCGACCCGGCCGAACGGCGGCGGTTCCTCGACGATCTACTGGTCGCGCGGACGCCTCGGATGGCGGGCGTACGCGCCGACTACGACCGGGTCCTGAAGCAGCGCAACGCCCTGCTGAAGTCCGCCGGTGCCAAGGTGCGCTCGGGGGGCGGCGACTTCCGCACGCTGGAGGTGTGGGACAGCCATCTGGCGACCACCGGTGCTGAGCTGCTCGCGGCGCGGGTCGACCTGCTCGACGCGCTCCGACCGCTGGTGGCCGAGGCCTATGAGCAGGTGTCGAGCGGCGCCAGCGTCGCGACGCTGGACTACCGCAGCTCACTGGAGCAGCACGCCCCCGACTTCGCCCTCACCTGCGACCGGGAGCTGCTCGCGAGTGCGCTCCTCGACGCGGTGACGCGGGTGCGCGGCGCGGAGCTCGAGCGCGGCATCTCCCTCGTGGGACCCCACCGTGACGACCTGCTGCTCAGCCTGGGGACGCTGCCGGCCAAGGGCTACGCCAGTCATGGCGAGTCGTGGTCGTTGGCGTTGGCGCTGCGCCTGGGTGCCTACGACCTGCTGCGCAGCGACGGTGGCGAGCCGGTGCTGGTGCTCGACGACGTCTTCGCCGAGCTCGACGTCTCGCGCCGCGACCGCCTCGCTCAGCGGATCGCCGGGGCCGAGCAGGTGCTGATCACCGCTGCCGTGGCGGCGGACGTGCCGGAGATCCTGTCGGGCGCGCGCTACGACGTCGCTGCCGGTGAGGTCCGGCGAGTCCTGTGACCCCCGCCGACCCCCAAGATCATGAGCAGGAGGAGAGCCAACCCGGCAACGCGGATGCTCATGATCATGGAAAACGGTGGCGGAGTGGGCGGAGCGGGCTCGACATCGCCCGCGAGGCGCTCGCCGCCGCTCGCGCCGACGCCCGCAGCAAAGGCCTGAACCTGCGGACCTCCGCCTCCTTTCCCGAGAGCCGGTCGACCCCGCAGACCAGCCGCGCCCGGCTGCGCGGCAGCGCCCGAGGCGAGGAGCTGCGCAGCGGCCCCGGCCCTGACGACCGTGACCCGCAGGGCCTGGCGCGGGCGGTGGACCGCCTCACGACCGAGCGCGGGTGGGGGGTGGAGCTGGCGGTGGGCTCCGTGCTGGGGCGCTGGGACGAGTTCGTGGGCGCCGACGTCGCCGCGCACGCGCAGCCCGAGGGCTTCACCGACGGCACCCTCGTGGTGCGCACCGACTCGACCGCATGGGCCACGCAGCTGCGGCTGCTCGCGCCGACCCTGCGCAGGCATCTGGACGCCGAGCTGGGCGCCGGGGTGGTCCGGCGCATCAGTGTGCTCGGTCCGACCGCGCCGTCCTGGCACAAGGGTGCTTACCACATCAAGGGTCGCGGGCCCCGAGACACCTACGGCTGAGCGAAGGGGAACTCCGCAGGGTCACGTAGGGGGACGTACGCCACCGGGGTGAATGTCCGAGAGGGCCGTCCAGGGCCGTGCACGGCGGTGTCGCCACTGTGGAAAACCCCCATGCCGGCGCTCGGTGTGGCCGCAACAGGTAGGCTGGGGCCCAGTTCGAGCGGCTCTGCTGCCACTGGTTGCAGTTCCACTCACCAACCCGCCAGTGCACGTCCGACCGGTGCCGCCGGTTCGTCGCTGCGCTGCGTGCGAAGGGGAAACGTGACACAGCCCGCAACAGACGTCGAGACCGTGCCAGCCGCACCGCCTGTGCCCGAGCCTCACGCCTATGACGCGAGCCAGATCCAGGTTCTCGAGGGTCTCGAGGCCGTGCGCAAGCGCCCGGGGATGTACATCGGCTCCACCGGTGAGCGTGGCCTGCACCACCTGGTCCAGGAGGTGGTCGACAATGCGGTCGACGAGGCGATGGCCGGCTACTGCGACACGATCGACGTGACCCTGCTGGCCGACGGCGGCGTGCGCGTCATCGACAACGGCCGCGGCATCCCGGTGGACATCGTCGAGAGCGAGGGCAAGCCGGCACTGACGGTCGTGCTGACTGTCCTGCATGCCGGCGGCAAGTTCGGCGGCGGTGGCTATGCCGTCTCAGGCGGTCTGCACGGTGTCGGCGTCTCGGTCGTCAACGCGCTGTCGAGCACGCTCGACGTCGAGTCCCGCCGCGACGGCTACGCCTGGCGGCAGTCCTTCGCCGTCGGCGTCCCGACGGCAGAGCTCGAGCGGGGCGAGGCGCTCGACGACCCCGAGGCGACCGGCACGACGGTGACGTTCTGGGCCAGCGCGGACGTCTTCGAGACCACCGACTACTCCTTCGAGACCCTCGCGACGCGCCTGCGCGAGATGGCGTTCCTCAACCGCGGCCTGACGATCGTCCTGCGTGACGAGCGCGAGCACCTGACGTCCGAGGACGCGGGCGTCGCGCGTGAGGTCACCTACAAATACGACGGTGGCATCTCCGACTTCGTCGCCCACCTCAACGCCACCAAGGGCCCCGCCCACCGCTCGATCATCGCGTGCGAGTCCGAGGACAAGAGCCGCATGCTCTCCCTCGAGGTCGCGATGCAGTGGAACACCAGCTTCAGCGAGTCGGTCTACACCTTCGCCAACGCCATCAACACCCACGAGGGGGGCACGCACGAGGAGGGCTTCCGCTCGGCGTTGACCTACACCGTCAACAAGTTCGCCGAGGACTGGGGCATGGTGAAGAAGAAGGAGGACCGGCTCAGCGGCGACGACGTACGCGAGGGGCTCACTGCGATCGTCTCCATCAAGCTCGGTGAGCCTCAGTTCGAGGGCCAGACCAAGACCAAGCTCGGCAACACCGAGGCGAAGTCCTTCGTGCAGAAGGTCGTCAACGACAAGCTCGGTGAGTGGTTCGAGCAGAACCCGCAAGAAGGCAAGGACATCGTCCGCAAGTCGATCTCCGCGGCGTCGGCCCGCATGGCCGCGCGCAAGGCCCGCGACCTCGCGCGCAACCGCAAGGGCCTTCTCGAGTCGGGCGGCCTGCCCGGCAAGCTGGCCGACTGCCAGTGGACCGACCCCGACAAGTGCGAGCTCTACATCGTCGAGGGCGACAGCGCCGGTGGGTCGGCCAAGGGCGGGCGTGACTCGCGCTTCCAGGCGATCCTGCCGATCCGCGGCAAGATCCTCAACGTCGAGAAGGCGCGCATCGACCGGATCCTGCAGAACAACGAGGTGCAGGCGCTGATCTCTGCGGCGGGCACCGGCATCCATGACGACTTCGACGCGGCGAAGCTGCGCTACGGCAAGATCATCCTGATGGCCGACGCCGATGTCGACGGCCAGCACATCCGCACCCTGCTGCTGACGTTCTTCTTCCGCTTCATGCGCCCGCTCGTCGAGCGCGGCAACGTCTATCTCGCGCAGCCCCCGCTCTACAAGATCAAGTGGGCGGGCCGCGAGCCGGTGCAATATGCATTCTCCGACCGGGAGCGCGACGGGCTCATCCGGCTCGGCACCGAGAGCGGCAAGCGCCTGCCCAAGGACGACGGCATCCAGCGTTTCAAGGGTCTCGGCGAGATGCCGGCCAAGGAGCTGTGGGACACCACGATGGATCCCGACGGGCGCGTCCTCATGCAGGTCACGCTCGATGACGCCGCCGCGGCCGACGACCTGTTCTCCGTGCTGATGGGCGAGGACGTCGAGCAGCGACGCTCCTTCATCCAGCGCAACGCCAAGGACGTGCGGTTCTTGGACATCTAGGCGCGCGTCACATCGCCGCGCCTGACGTCCGGACCCGCCGCACCCCCGCCCCCGAAAGGCCACGCACTCCATGACGGAGACGACTCCCCCGCCCGGACCGCCGACTCCGCCGACACCCCCCGACGGCCCGCAGCCGCCGCAGAGCGACCGCATCGAGCCGGTCGACATCGGCTACGAGATGCAGCGCTCCTACCTCGACTACGCCATGAGCGTGATCGTCGGGCGTGCGCTGCCCGACGTCCGCGACGGTCTCAAGCCGGTGCACCGCCGGGTCCTCTACGCGATGTACGACGGCGGCTACCGCCCCGACCGCGGCTACTCGAAGTGCTCGCGGGTCGTCGGCGACGTCATGGGGCAATACCACCCGCACGGTGACTCCGCGATCTACGACGCTCTCGTACGCCTGGCGCAGGGCTGGTCGCTGCGCTACCCGCTCGTCGACGGCAACGGCAACTTCGGCTCGCCGGGCAACGACCCGGCCGCCGCCATGCGCTACACCGAGTGCCGCCTCGCCCCGCTGGCCATGCAGATGGTGCGCGACATCGACGAGGACACCGTCGACATGGTGGCCAACTACGACGGCCGCGCGCAGGAGCCGGTCGTCCTGCCGAGCCGCTTCCCCAACCTGCTGGTCAACGGCAGCTCGGGCATCGCGGTCGGCATGGCGACGAACATCCCGCCGCACAACCTGCGTGAGGTGGCCAGCGGCGTGCAGTGGGCACTGGAGCACCCCGAGGCTTCTTCCGAGGAACTGCTCGACGCGCTTCTCGAGCGCATCAAGGGCCCCGACTTCCCCACGCGCGGCCTGATCGTCGGCCGGCGTGGCATCGAGGACGCCTACCGCACCGGCCGCGGCTCGGTCGTCATGCGGGCCGTCGTCAACGTCGAGGAGATCAACAACCGCCAGTGCCTGGTGGTCACGGAGCTGCCTTACCAGGTCAACCCCGACAACCTCGCGACCAAGATTGCCGAGCTCGTCAAGGACGCCCGCATCGGCGGCATCGCCGACGTACGCGACGAGGGCAACGAGCGCCTCGGCCAGCGTCTCGTCATCGTGCTCAAGCGCGACGCCGTCGCCAAGGTCGTGCTCAACAACCTCTACAAGCACACGCAGCTACAGGACACGTTCGGTGCCAACATGCTCGCGCTGGTCGACGGTGTCCCGCGCACCCTGCGCCTCGACGAGTTCGTCAGGCACTACGTCGTGCACCAGCTCGAGGTTATCGTGCGGCGCACCCGGTTCCGGCTGCGCCGGGCCGAGGAGCGGGCCCACCTGCTGCGCGGCCTGGTCAAGGCCCTCGACCAGCTCGATGCGGTGATCGCCCTCATCCGGCGCTCACCCACCGTCGACGAGGCCCGGTCCGGGCTGATGGCGCTGCTCGAGATCGACCAGCTGCAGGCCGACGGTGTTCTGGCGATGCAGCTGCGCCGCCTCGCCGCCCTCGAGCGCCAGAAGCTGATCGACGAGCTCGCCGAGATCGAGACCGAGATCGCCGAGCTGAACGCGATCCTGGCATCCGAGCCGCGCCAGCGGAGCATCGTCAGCGAGGAGCTGACCGAGGTCGTGGAGAAGCACGGCGACGAGCGCCGCACCCAGATCGTGGGTGCCGAGGGTGAGATGTCCATGGAGGACCTCATCGCCGAGGAGGACGTGGTCGTCACGATCACCCGCGGCGGCTACGCCAAGCGCACCCTGACCGGTCTCTATCGCGCGCAGCGGCGTGGCGGGCGAGGCGTACGAGGGGCGCAGCTGCGTGAAGAAGACGTGGTGGAGCACTTCTTCGTCACCACGACGCACCACTGGCTGCTGTTCTTCACCAACAAGGGGCGGGTCTATCGCGCCAAGGCCTACGAGCTGCCTGACGCGGGGCGCGACGCCCGTGGCCAGCACGTGGCCAACCTGCTCGCGTTCCAGCCGGACGAGAGCATCGCGCAGGTGCTCGACCTGCGTGACTACGAGGTGTCTCCCTACCTCGTGCTCGCGACCCGCAACGGCATCGTCAAGAAGACGAGGCTCACCGACTTCGACAGCCCGCGCGCCGGTGGCGTCATCGCGATCAACCTGCGCAGTGACGAGGCCGGCCGCGAGGACGAGCTGATCTCCGCGCGGCTGGTGTCTGCCGAGGATGACCTGCTGCTGGTCTCACGGCGTGCGCAGGCCGTGCGGTTCCGCGCCGACGACGCCGCGCTGCGCCCGATGGGGCGCGCCACGAGCGGCGTGACCGGCATGCGGTTCCGGGAGGGTGACGAGCTGCTCAGCATGGACGTCATCCGGCCCGACGTGACCGCCTACGTCGTCACGGCGACCGACGCCGGGTTCGCGAAGCGGACGGACGTCTCGGAATACCGCCTGCAGGGCCGTGGCGGTCTCGGCATCCGAGCCCACAAGGTGACCGACGAGCGGGGCGTCCTCGTCGGCGCCATGGTCGTGGACGCGGCCGACGAGGTCTATGCCATCACCAATGCCGGGACCCTGATCCGCACGCGAGTCGCCGACCTGCGGGCGACCGGCCGCGACACCATGGGAGTGACTCTCGTGGTGCTGGGCAAGAACGACTCGTTGGTGGCGGTGGCGCGCAACGCCGAGAACAGCGTGGAAGCGGAGCAGATCGTCGCAACCGATGGTGAGGACGATGCCGAGGAAGGTAGCGTGCCCTCGTCACCTGATGCGCCCGAGGTGCCGCAGGAAGACAATTCCGCACCCGAGGACGGTGGGCAGTGACCACATCGCAGACGGGCCTGAGCTCGCCTGGCTCGGCTGGCTATCCCAGCTCAGCGGGCTCGGCCTATGCGAACGTGCCGCCCGGCTACCAGAGCCCGACGGGGGCACCCGGTCAGGCGGCCACGGCGGCTGCCGCTCGGCAGGCGCCCCCGGCCAAAGGCCGCCGCGCACGGCTCGTCGTGTCGAAGGTCGACCCGTGGTCGGTCATGAAGCTAGCGTTCCTGCTGTCCTTCGTGGGGGCGGTCATGTTCGTGGTGGCGGTGGCCCTGCTCTGGGAGGTGCTGGACGGCATGGGGGTGTTCACGTCGATCGCCGACCAGGTCGGCAGCTTCACCACGGACGCGAGTGGCAGCGGCTTCGACGTGCTCAGCTATCTCAGCCTCAACAAGGTCCTCGGTGGTGCCATCGTGCTCGCGCTGGTCGACGTGGTGCTGCTGACTGCGCTCGCGACTCTCGGCGCCTTCGTCTACAACGTCTCCGCCAGCCTCGTCGGTGGCCTGCACGTCACCCTGTCCGAGGACAGCTGACGCACGAGGCCGACGGGCGCTGACCAGGGGAAGCCGGTGGTCGGGGCACCACAAGCCTCCGCTATCCTCGACTGTCGCCGGTTCGCCGGCGGCTGCGCGGGCCTATAGCTCAGTTGGTTAGAGCGCTGCCCTGATAAGGCAGAGGTCAGTGGTTCAAGTCCACTTAGGCCCACCCTGCAGCTGCACCGAGTCACCCCCATCCGTCCACCTCGTGTGGCCGACCCCCGGAGGCCGTACGCCGGTGAAGAAGTCCCTCGTTGTGCTCGTCGCCCTGGCCGGTGCCGGTCTGTCGGCAGGGCGCGCTCTGCGCGCTCTGCGCGCCCACCGGGCCGATGCCGACCTCTGGCGCGACGCTACCGACACCGTCTGAGCCCCGCGCCCGCAGACTGCATGTTGCACGTGAAACATCCGGCGCCGACGGCTCACGGCTACCCGCTAGGCTGAACCGCCCCTCGGGGACGTAGCTCAATTGGCAGAGCACCGCCTTTGCAAGGCGGGGGTTAGGGGTTCGATTCCCCTCGTCTCCACCCCTTCTGACCAGGAATGATGCGGGAGGCCCAGATGCTTCACCGCGAGCGACGCGGAGCAATGTAGCCAAGTCTGTAGCCCAGGCACTCACGCCAGCCGCTCCAGAGCCCGGTCCATCTGTTCCGCAGCCGCGTGCATCCGCTCAGGCAGCACATGCCCGTACAGGTCCATCGTGAGCCGGTACGTCGAGTGCCCTAGCACCTCCATGACGGTTCGCGGCTCTACGCCCTGAGCCAGTAAAAAGGTCGCGCACCCGTGACGCAGATCGTGCAGACGCAGCCACGGCAGCCCCGCGCGGTCACGCAGCTCCTCGAACCGCCTATTGACGTTCCTCGGCTCCAACGGCGTGCCGATTGTGGACGCAAACAACAGCCCACTGTCCCGCCAGACCTCCGCCTTCAACCGCTCTCCGGCCTGACGCACACGCTGACGTTCCAAGGCACGCAGAGCCAACTCCGACAGTGGCAGCACTCGGCGTGACCGCGCCGTCTTCGGCTCGACCATCCGCAACTCACCGCCGACGCGCTGCAACGAACGAGCGACCGTCAGCGTCCGTCGTGCCGGATCGATGTCATCCCACCTCAGCCCCAACACCTCACCGCGTCGCAGCCCGAGAGTCAGACAAAGCACGAACACGCCTTCCAGCCGGTCCGGCTCCACCACTTCGAGAAATCGCTGCGCCTCCTGCACCGTAAGGGAACGTCTCTCTTGCATCTTGATCGCCGGGGGCCGCACTGACTTGGCGACGTTGCGGACGACCAGATCCATGCGCTCGGCATCCGAGAGAGCCACCCTCAACACTCCGTGAACCTTCGTCACTGACGCTGTGGACAGGCTCTCGCCGAGGCTAGCCAGGAAGCGCTGAACGTCACGCGGTGCCACCTTCTCGAGTCTGAGACGTCCCAACCCCGGCTTGATTTGGTTGTCCACCACGCCCCGGTACCTAGCCAGCGTGCTTTGTCTTGTCCCGTCAACTGCCTTGATCTCGGTCAGCCACTCGTCCAGCCACTCGCCGAGCGTACGAGGCCGGGCAAGCAGATCCAATCCGTTCTCGTGAGCCCGTCGAAGCGCCGTCAACTCCTTGACGACCTCAGCACGAGTGCTGCCGTAGACGGTCCGCCGCTTGCGCTTGCCGTCGTGCCAGCCAAGATCGAACACCCCTACCCAGCGGCCATCGCTCGCCCGCTGGTACACCGACCCCTCACCATGCCCACGTCGACTGCTCATGCTGCGGCCTCCGCCAGCGACTCGATGCACGCGCGGAACGCCTCGGCCGGTATTCGGCGGGCACGGCCGATCTTGACCGACCTCAGCACCCCTGCGTCCATCAGCTCGTAAATCTTGCTCCTCCCGATGCCGAGCATGTCGGCCGCCTCCGTCGTTGTGTACAGCAACTTCTCCACGTTCTGCTCCCCTTCTCTCTCTGTGTGTCTGATCACGTGTGTGGGTCTGCGATTGTTCTGCGCGAGCGAGCTGCGTCGGCGGCTTGCACATGCAGCGTCGCCGATGGTGAGCCAGCCGGATCCGACGTAGGTCCAGGTGCCGACGATCAGCATCGCGTCCGCGTCATCGGCTTGAGCCATGTCTGGCGCCCGATAGTCGTTGACCGGTCCAATGCTTCGGCGGCCCGGCTGTCGTGCCTCGCGCAGTGCCCGCAACGTGTGCGTGTAGGCGTGACTTGGTCGCGAAATGCCCACCGAAACCGAGCATTGTGCGCCCAGCGGCGCAGTCGTTCGTATGGCCAGACCGGGTTGCCGTCCGCGTCGCGTTCGGGTGAGTCGTGGCGGCGGCCGAGGCCCCAGCAGGCGCCGATGAGCCGGCCGAGGTAGTGTCGCCGTCGGTGTAGTAGCTGACGCTCTCACCGGTAATCCGCACCGCGGCAATCCACGCAGGTTTCACAAGCCTTTGTCGCGTATTCCGCGAGGTATCCGGCGACGTGCTGCTCGGTGAGATCATTACTGTAGACACCGCGATGCACGGTGGTGTCGAGCTGCGAACCCCAGGCGAGCGGCCACCCATCCGTGGAACCCGGATGCCAGGGAGTGCGCAGGTGCACGCCACGCCCAGCATCCTCGATCAACTCGCCCGTCGCCCATGTGAGCGGCGCAACGGTTTGCCCGTCGAGGTTGACGGCGTCGACGCGGACCAGGGCCTGAAAGTGCACGGCACCCCGGCGTTGGAACTCCGCGACTTTGGCGTATCCCGCTTTCAGTACGACGCCATGAGCTTTGCCAAGCGCGGCATTCGCAGCAATCTCGGCGTGTCGTGCGTGGCAGCCGCAACGTGCGCAGTAAGTAGTCCTCGATGCTCGTAGCCGTGGTGTCACCTTGCGACTCCCCGCGCTGGCCGAGGTCCACCGACTCGTGGGTCCATGTCTTTTGGTCGGCAACGTGGGCAGCCTGGGCCAAATTCGCCCTGGTCGACCTGAGAGCGGGCGAGGCCCGGCACTGCCGCGCCAGCAGACATCGCAGCTTCGCTGCCCGCTACCAGCAGTTCAGCTTCAGCGATAAGCGTCTGGCGAACCGGGGCGGGCAGCGCAACGATCCGGTTGGCATGCAAATCCCTCGGTGCGACGACTGCGGCGTCACCGTCGATCACAGCACTGGCCTCCGTTGAGGAGACGGTGTCTGCCTCCCGCGTCCAGGCGGCGAAAGTGCGGGCGGGTCCCGTGAGACCGGGCTCGCGGTCACAAATACCGCGGTGAACGCATGCCAGCTCAGCAGCCGCATTCATCGCCTGTTTCACCGTCATCGCGGCCTCGCCAAGGTCGACCCGGCCGGCCATAACCTCCGGAGTCGCCCATCGCGTTCGGTCGAAGGCGATCTCATGCACTGCCGCGCGGACCTCGCTCGCAGCCCTAATCAAGGCGATGTCACCTCGGTCACCCCGGCTGGACAACGCGTTCCACCGCGTCGCGGCCATATGCCACGCCCGCTGATTTGCTTCTAGTGCGGGGGCGAGCCGGCGCTCGAACACGTCACCGTCGAGCCGGCCAGTGCCGGCGGCCGCCGCGAGGATTCCGATGCTCGCTGTAGCGACGGCCGCCTGCGTGCTGGTCATCAGGTTCAAGTTGGGAGCCGTGGGGGCGGCCGCAAGTGTCCGGTGAGCTTGAATGTCCCAGCTCGCCAAGGCCTGATTGAGACGGTCGAGTCCCCACTTGGGCGGGGGCTGATCCTGGCCGGCCGCTGCGGCGCTGAATCGGTTGCCGATGTAGTCGCCGGCGATCTGCTCGAACGCGGCGAGTCGTGTCGCGGCGTCATCCCCTCGCGGGCCGCCGCGTACGTCGCGCCAGGGGGAGTGGCGGTTGGTGCGCGCCCAGGCCTCGGCACTGTGCAGACGGACCGCAACGCCGACGGCGTGTGCGCCGACGTACAGCGTGTGCATCACCCGCATTCGTGCGGCGTTGATGTCCGCGCGCCCTGCATCGCTCGTCGCGTGCACATCACGCCCCGGCCCGTTGGCGAGTTCCGTGGCACGCTGGAGGGTCTCGGCGATGCCAAGCAGGCGTTCATCACCCGGACCATCACCGGGCCAGCCAAGCCTGACCTGGGAGCGGTGCTGCGCCTGGCTCATGGTCTCCAGTCGCTGCATGATCGCGTCATCGGCCCGGCTCGTCATCATGACGACAGGCAGCACGGACCACAGCTCGGCCGCCGCCTGGACCGTCTCGCCCCACGTGCGCAGCATCGGCAGGGCGTCATCCGCAGTGACATCGCGAAGCAGCTGCCTTGCGTGGTAGTCCGCGTCAATCAGCAGCTCACCGATTGAGCGTCGATCCCCCGGAGTCGCGACCGTCACAACACGACCTCCCGAAGGCGTTCCTCGAGGGTGACGACAACGGCGGAGAACCCAGCTGTGGACTCGTCGATCGGCACGGTGCGGGCGCGTGTCTCCGCTGCGCGCAGCAGCTCGACAGGGTCGTGCTCGGTGGGCTGTGGCCAGTACGGGTCCAGCCCGCTCGGGACGAGAACTGCGGTCTCGGCAGCAGCTGCCAGCATCGCGAGCGAGGTCACGTGTAGAGCCGACCGCGGACCTTCCTCACCTGCTTTACGGGCAGCCCGCTCACTGGCGTGATGCAGCAATCTCGCGATCGCCGCAATCGTCTCCTGAGGGTCTTGCTGCAGCGGTGCAAGTGTGATCGTCAAAGCCCTGTCCTTCCATTTCGGTGTTGCCTCAAGCCAGCCACACAGTTCATCTGCTTCGCCTCGATACGCCGCCGCCTGTGGATAACCCGGCTCGTCGTTCAAAGAAGGTGAAACTTGCTCTCACTGCTCCTGAAGGGGCGCCGCCCCAGTTGGGCGGTCAGCAAGACCGTGAAGACGGTGGCCGCAGGAGAGATGGCGATGACGAGCTGGCGCAGATGGGGCGGTGCGGTGAGCGATGGCGTCGGGGCAACGGTGAGCACCCTCGTCACATTCACGGTGGGCACCGCCGTGCAGCCGGCGCTGGGCGCCGGGCTGATTCTTGGGGGAGCGCTCGCAGTCGCCCTCCTGGCGGCCGGGCGAGCTGAGACCACGGCCGTTAGGGCTCTCACCCGAGCACGGAACCTGCGCGACTACGAGTCGGCGTCGTTGCGCCCGGCGATCGCTGTCCTCGAGGAGTTCGACCTGACATCGCCCGCCGTGGGTCTGCTGGTCCGCGAAGGGCAGCCGGCGATCCGAGTCACCGCGATCGGTCGCCGCACGGTCGTCGTGTCAGAAGGACTCGTGACAGCGATCGCCACGCGGCGGGTGCGCCCAGATGAGGCAGCGGCCGTACTGGCACACGCGATAGGACGCATCCGACTCGGTCAGACGCGGTACGACGTCGCCCTAGCGTTTTGGCTGCTGCCCTGGACATTCCTGCAGGCAATCGCAGCCGGCGCCAGCCGCGCCATCAGATGTCACCAGCTGATCGCGTTCGCCTGGCGCCTGAGATTCATCACCGCGGCCGTCGCTCTGATACAAGGCGTCACCGAGGGGCGACCCGTCTTTGGCGTCATCGGCGCCCTGGCGGTCGCCGTCACCTACCTGATTCCGTGGGCGGCGCGACACACATATCTAGCCGAAGAAGACGCCGCTGACCAATTCGTCACCGACACCGGACTAGGCGACACGCTAGGCCGATATCTCGAACGCGGACGACACACTCCGCGAGCCCGGCAACGGATTCACCGCCTCCGCAGCACACACGCTGATCGCCCGCCTGTCGCCACATGAACGGGGGAGTGGCGGATGCTCAGGCGTGGTGACATCAGACGATCTCAGTGGCAATCGGGTGGCGAGTGATACCTACCGAGACGTTGTTCTCGTAGGCGTCTGACTGTCGTGCATGCCAGGCGGCTTCTGCGCTCACGGCAGCGGCGGTGTCAGCGTCGAGGGTTCCTGCCCGGCGCAGTGCTGCCGCTACGCGTCGGAGTGCGCTTGCGGCGCCGTAGTGCCAGTCGCATCGTGCTGCACACGCTCTGCACTGCCGGGCTCCGCATGGGCGGTGGTCATCGCCCAGAGCTCGCGTTCCGAGAAGGTGCCCTGCCGGGCGCGGGCTGGCTTCGACGTGCTGTTCTGTCGCGACGGTCACGGTGGTTCTCCTTACCGTTCATGGGGTTTCTCGTTGTGTGCGTTCAGTGAACCTGCTGGGTCCGACAGTTCTGGACGACCGGTTTGTTCACGGTGCGGCGAGTCGCCCAAGCGTTGTGTTGCGTTGCGCTCGCTGCGGTGCGTGTCGGCGAATCAGGTGTCCGCCGAGCCAGGTAGTAGGCCACCAGAGCTGCCCACTCGTCGAGGTGGCAGGGCGGCAGTTCATCTATGTCCGCTGGTGGCCACAGGCAGCAGTGGCCGTCGTGCATAGGGACGTCAGTGAAGCAAGGGCACGGCCCGCCGGCCTTCGCGTTCGCGACGTGGGGGAAGTCTGGTCCGAGTTGCTGTCGCCGCACGGTCTTCCTTCGCGGTGGGGAGCGTCTTGCTTCGATCATGTCGCACCTACGCGGGCGTGCTGAGGTTGGCGCGGGGCCTATCTGTCGATGCCTTGGCTGGCCGGTTCGATGGTTGGGACGCTGCGCCGCTCTGCTGTCACGCCAGTCGTGCCAGATACCGATCGGGCCTCAACGAGGTCGGCGATGTTCGGGTCTTCGTCGAGCACGTCGACGCCGGCGGCCACAACGTCGACACTCACTTCGGAGGGGGTGACGACCGCGTCCGCCTCCGTCTGCCAGACCTCGTCGCGGTATGTGACATCGGCCGAGATGTTGCTCTGGTCGGCGGGACGAGCGTCGGAGGGGAGGTGCTCAGGGCTTGCGAGCAGGTCGGTGCTCGCGTCACCGCCTCCCGGGGCCAGGCCGGTCCCCAGGTCGGGCGCAGCTGAATAGGCGTTCGAATCCGCCGAATTGGTAGCCATGAGGCGTCTCCTAAAAGGGTCGGGACTGTGGTGCGATCTCCTCCAGAGGGCGGTGCGAGCGGACTGGCGGTCAGCGGCGTGGCCCGGCGTCGCGCGTCGCTGCCGGGGTCAGTGCGTCGCTGCCGGGGTCAGTGCGGCTGGGTGCTGGGTGCTGGGTGCTGGTGAGGATCGTGTTGTTGCCACGGACGTTCCGCGGCCGCCGACCCTTCAGCCGGCAGAGATGCTTGAAGTCCTCGGCCTACGGACGTAGCGTCACGACCGAGCGTCGCCAGCTGCAACCCCGTCTGCTGGCGGCGCTTTTCTATGCTCGCGGGAAGTGTCGGTGCGCTGTTGGACGTCGACGACGTCGCGGGCGGGTGCACGGAGCTTGCAGGTCCAGCACACCAGCTGGACCTGGGCCAGCACATGCCAGCCGCCGCGTATGTCGTGACGATCGGCTTCGATGTCCTCGAGCAACAAGCGGCGCGCACCCGCGTACGGGCGGTAGGTGACACGGAAGGTCGGCACAGGACGGTCTCCTCGATCGTTGGGCCCGACCCGGGTCTGAAGGTGCAACGGAACGGTGGTTGGCGTTAAACGCTGAGGGTTGACGCCACCCCGTCGAGCTCGTCGTCAATGTTGAACTGTTCATCGGCAGGAGAGGATGGATCGCGCAGCGTGCAGGCGTGCCGCAGGTCCGACAAGTCATCGACTTGGAAGTGACGCGCTAGGAAAGCAGCGATGTGGCGAGCAACGACGTCGAAGTTTTCCGTGCCAGCTGGCCAGAAGAGCTCGATGGTGCCAGGAACGCCCAAGGGTGCAAGTGGGCAAGCAGGGTCGCTCTCACGGACACGGATCACGAGTGCCGCTCCAGCTTCGAGCAGCGCGAGAGTTTTCGCGCAGTCGCTTCTCTCGCGGCCGAAGTGGAAATACGCCCCGTCGTACTCAAGTGCTATGTCGCCGTGGCTGGTGCGGATGAGGAAGTCCGGGTGGACTATCCGATTGCTTCGCCCAGGTGCGACGTAGTGCAGGCGCAGCTCAGCGTCGAAGCCGGCGAGCACTGTCAGCGGCGACAGACCGCGCACGAGTTCGGCGCCGAGTTCGAGTTCGGGCCGGCTGCTCGTGTGACGCCTACTTGGCATATCGACGTTCGTAATCGATTCGGAAGCTGCCAGGCGATTGATCAGTCATGCACGTGATGAGGTCGCTGGTCATCTCCTCGATCTCGCCCTCGTGTCTGGCCTGCGTGGCGCCGACGCCCTCGACCTTTATGAGCAGCAGATCCCCGCTGCCGGATTCGACTGTGGCCCGGTAGACGGGCAGGTCGGAAGCCGCTTGTTCCGCCATGATCGAAATAACGCCCTTCATCCAGCCGCTGCACAGCGACATTGCTTGGTTGACACGTTGCACGCGGGCCGTGGCCGGGCTGCCATCGCCGACCGCCAGGCCACTCGGCATCGCCCTCAGGATGACATCGCACCACCATCCGACACAGCGCGCGCGACGCCCGCCGACAAAGGTCTGACAGAGCCAGGCAGAACAAGCCCGTCGCGCTCAACTCCACACAAGAGAAACGGGATGCACCTATGAGCAGCACCTTCCGCAGCCTGTCTGCGATCGCCGCCGCGGCCGCCATCCTGACGCCGACCACCACGGCGCAGGCAGCAGTCAAGCCGACCGTCACCGTCAGCACCTCGAGCCCCGCGCTCGAGCATCCCGGCGACGTCGTCGCGTTCACACTGACCGGTCATGGCTGGCCGGCTGGCGCGCGACTGGCTCTTGCGCAGCGGTTCGGCAGGACATGGTTTGTCATCACCCGCAGCGTGGCGGCGAACCGCACCGTCACCGCGACTCAGAGCGTCAACGCTGGAGAGCAGGAGTACCGTGCCGTGATCTTCCGCAGTGGACGCGTCATCGCCTCGTCAACGACAGTCATTTTCACGGTTCGATGAGCTCAAGCGTCGGCAACGTCAGACCTCACCCAAGGCAAGCGCCCGGCGCCAGACGACATGTCTGCGCATCTGCAGCGGTGACAGCTTCTGGGCCTTGTCGATGGTGAAGCCCGCGCGGCATATGACGACGACGACGACGACCCAGGTCGCAGCGGCGAGCAGGTCGTTGACGGTGCCACCGCCTCGCCCCGCTAGTTCAGCGAGCTCGACATGGATGTCCCACACCGAATGTCCGATCACCAGGCCGAGCAACCGACCGCTGCTGCGGAACCACAGCACTACGGCGACCGGCCACACAACGATCAGAGACATTCGCGCGAGTTCGGCCCAGCCCGGGTGCTGCCCGGCGTAGTAGACGTGAAAGGACCACCGCAACACGGCCGCGGCAGCGACGACCTCCCACCAGGGCCGGCGCACGACACGGTGCAGCAGCACCACGACCAGGGCAAGGAGCAGGACTTCTTCCATCGGCCCGGCGACTGCGTCAGCCACCAGCGCTTTGGCTGATGCCCACGCGCCGGAAGCCGGAGACGGCCCGGGGGCGCTGCGCGCGATTTCGAGGATTATTGGGCCGAACGGGGCAAGTGCAAAGCCCACCGCTTCGCGGTGCCACTGCACAGCATTCGTCGGCCAGGAGCAGCCCAGGTCGGCACGGGTGATGCCGAGCCGGCGGCAGACAACCACCAAGGCGGTGAAGGCGGCGGTGACCTCGGCCAGTGTTCGGAAGATGTCGCTCAAGGCTGAGTCACGTGTGACGGTGACCCCGTCTATCGCCATCCGGCCGGTCATGTAGGCCACCTCGCTGTAGATCCCCCCATAACCCCACCCGACCGCGAACACGACGGCAATCAACGCGTACGCCCGCCACGGGTGCAGTTGCCACTGGCTCCGGCGGCGCACCTGGTCACCAGTGGGCACGGTGGGCGCTGGCTGCGTTGTCGCCACTTGGGGTTTCCTTCGTTTGGCGGTTGGGCCAGCTGATCGGTGATCCGTGAATCTGGATCAGCTTTCGATTTTGAGGAGCATCTCTTATCGAGACACGGACGTAGCCGTCAGGTGCTGGAGCGACGCGCGCCGGTCTGCGCTGTCGAAGGAAGCGCCTAGTTCGCGTGGTCTAGGGCGTTTTCGGCGCCTTCATAGCCCAGCAGTGAACGGAGAAGCGCTCGGTGCCATTCGCCCCCGGCGTAGCTTTGAGCAGCGGCGTGGTCGTCACGCGAGATGCCGCTCGCGGTGACGACCTGTTGAGCAGCTTGCATGCATGTCCGGGCGACCGCTTCACGCTCGACGGCTTCCGTCTTGGGTAATGCGGGGAGATCCTCAAGCAGGATCTGGCCCAGCGCTTCCAGGAGAAGTGCAGCGTCTGTCAGTGAGCCTTCATCCAAAGCCATGAGTGCAGGGTATGACGCCTAGGCAGCTGCTGGCTGTCGACGACACGACGGGTGCCTGCTCAGTCGCAAGTCGTGCTGCGACCGGAACTACCCCTTCACGGGTAACCCGGCTTACCAGACAGAGTGGGTGGACTTGAGTTATACCGGGCAGTTTGTTGAACTTGGCACGGCCCACGTGTGCGCCGGAGCACTAAACTATTGGTACTGGGGTTACTCATCGATCGGTCCCGGAGGGACCATCAACTGGCGCCCACTAGGCACACAGTTTGACATTCGCATCGGCGACACGCACACGTTCCAGATCAAGCGAAGCAACGGCTCCTGGAACTACATAGTTGACCGCGACACCAAGGGCAGTGTCTACCTGCCGAACACAGTCGGCCAGCACGTTGACATCGGTCTGGAGTCGTACAGCCCCAGCGGCGTCGTCCCCTCCTACAACCACACACTGCTGTTCAATTGGAACGAGCAGGGCTGGTACTACTTCGATGGCCAAGATCAATCCCTAGTCAACTCTCAGATGTGTGGGCGCTGGGTCAGCTCATCGTCGTGGCAAGCAGCGGAGAACACCTCATGCTAACCATCATGCCGAGCCACATCGCGTACCGCGCAGTGCTTCTCGCGGCATCGATTGCCGTGACTACAGCCGGGTGCTCCACAGGCGTCGCCCTTGATTCGACCCCGGTCGCAGATTCGATACCAGCACCTTCCGGTGTTGCCGTTCCGAACGTCGGCGATCTCGCCCCGGGTCCTGCTGCGACACCCAGCGCGACGCCTGTGTCGACCGTGCCCCCACCCCGGTTCAAAGGACCAAGCAAAACCCAAGCGGCATCTTGCGACGTCGTCGCAGCGAGCATCAATGGGAAGCGTAATGGGGGCGGGCAGCACGGATTAATCAAACGAACCGTCTCGGACAGCAAGCTCAGTAAAGCCAAGGTCGCTCACTGGCTCGGAAGCCGAGACGGCGACAAGTCCGTTCCGATCGAGTCCTACCCTGCCCTCGCGAAGGCCGGAAGCGACGAAGAGCTACGTGTGTGCCTATTCGAGACAACGGAGCCGCTTCATCCGCCGCTTCCCAAGGCGCCAGACGGCCAAGAACAACCAGCCGCAAACGGAATGCGCTTCATCGTGCAGGCCTCAGGTGAAGCCACACTCGAAGGCATCGGTCCGTTAAACTCTTTCGACGTCCCACCGGCCTCCGATAACTGACGCCACGCTGACAGACTCGAGTGTTGTGGATCGCCAGCGAGACTGCGGCAGTCGGGTGATGATTGCGCAGTCCGGCACATCGACGAGCGAAGGAAACGGATCATGCGCAGTCGCGGGTGGCGGGCCATCGCGGCCGGGGTGGGCGTACTGATAGCGGGTGCTCCGGTTGTGGTCGTCGCTGCTGCGCCTGCAGTCACATCCACTGTGGCCCCTGACATGTCGGCAAACACCGCCTCTGTGGTCTGCCGGTGAGTTCCCGGACCGGTCCCGCATGCGATTCACGCTGCGGTG
>CAXSDR010000011.1:0-29819 GCA_964236445.1 uncultured Motilibacteraceae bacterium
CCGTCGGCGTGGCAGTCACCGTCGGCGTGGCAGTCACCGTCGGCGTGGCAGTCACCGTCGGCGTGGCCGTCACGGTCGGGGAAACCGAGGGCGTCGGGGTGGTGCTCCCGGTCGAACCGCTGACCTGCATGTCCCACAACGAGTAGCCGAAGGCCGTGGCCCGTGCAGTGCCGTACATCCGCACGTACCGACCCGTTGCGCTCACGTCCACGCTGTCTGTCCCGCCGTCACCGTTCGTGGTGCTGTAGGCGTCGGTCCAGTTGGTGCCGTCGGCCGAGACCTGGATCTGGTAGGCCTTGGCGTAGGCAGCCTCCCAGTTGAGCGTCACGTGGCTGATGGCGTAGCTCTTGCCCAGGTCCACCTGCAACCACTGCGGGTCGCTGAAAGCGCTCGCCCAGCGTGTGCTCGAGTCGCCGTCGGTCGCGGCACTGGCGGGCGTGCCACTGTTCTCGACCGAGGACGCCGTCGTGGTCTTGCCCTGAGCAATGTCCGACGGAGGCGTTCCGTCGTCGCTGTTCGCGCTGGGCCACAGGTAGGTGCCGACGGTCTTGGCGGGCAGTGTCGCGTTGACCTGCTGTCCGCCGACGCGCAGGTAGAACGGCTGGTCGGATCCCGTCTGGTTGACGACAACCGTGACGAGCGTGCCGTCGGGGTTCTGATAGGCGACATCAGTGACGGTGCCGCTCGAACCGTAGTTGGACCCGACGCGGGTGGCACCACGAGCGATGAACTTGGAGAACTGAGAGAAGATGTAGTACTCCGGCAGCGCCCAGTAGGTGTCAGGGCTGCTCGGGCTCTGGATCAGCATGCTCGGATCAGGTGACCCGCTCCACCGCTCAGGGGCACGGTTCTGGTCGAGCATCGTGACCCAGTCCTGATACATGTTCGACCAGTTGCGGAAGTACTGGATGATGCGGTCGGCGCCGGAGGTGCCCCAGACGGCGCGCTCGGTCATGGCGATGTCTTTGTCGGGGTAGTTCGCGTGCACGGTGCTCATGGCGGGCGGGTCGCCGCCGTAGTCGTGGAACGCGATTCCGTCGACGGAGCTATAGGCGTCGCTCTTGGACCCCGGCGCACCGAGCACTCCTGCTGCGTAGTCCACGCCGTCACTGAAGTTGTGGTCGAACGCCCAGATCTTCGTGGCGCCGACGCCGTTGGCGTTGAACTCGCTGCGGATGGCGATGGAGAGACGTCGCTCCTGATCGGCAGAGAGCAACATCCCCGGGTAGTCGCCAGGTGAGAACAGCGGCTCGTTCTGCATGGTGATCGCATAGAGCGGGAGTCCCTGGCCGGCGTACGCCTGGGCCGCCTTGCGGAAGTACGTCCCCAGGACCGGGATGTTCGAGTCGGGCAGCGATCCGCCGATGAGGCTGTTGTTGGACTTCATCCACGCCGGGGGACTCCAGACGCTTCCGAAGAGCAACAGGTTCGGGTTGATCGCCTTGGCCTCTTTGAGCACCGCGATGATGTTGCGGTCGATGTCCGGCTGGATGGAGAAGCGCGACAGCGTGGGGTCGGCATCGCCGTCGTCATAGGTATAGAAGTCACCAGAGGTGAAGTCGCTGGTGCCCAGCGCAATGCGCGCGATGTTGAACCCCGCGCCGGTGACCGGGTCGACGAGCTTGTGCAGCGCAGCCGTGCGCGCACCGGCGCTCATGCGGCTGAGGTTGTAGATCGTCGTCATCTCGAGTGACGAGCCGACGCCCAGCATCTGCTGGTATTTCGTGGTCGTGTCGACGCTGATCGTCGTCGCGCTTCCCGAGGCGGCGGTCGTCGACAGGTCGGCTTGCTTGGCGAGCTTGTAGGCGGTGGCATCCAGGCCGGTCTGCGGGTCGGTGAACCAGTTGCCGTTGCCGGGTCCGAACCCGCTGGCGGTGGACTCCGAGCTCCAGTAGACCTGGACGGCCGTGGTTGCCGCTGTGGCGTGGTCGCTCAGCGCGATGGTCGCCGGTGCGACGACCAGTGCGGCCACGGTCGCTGCCGCGAGCAGCGGCCGGCGGCTGCGATGCAAGGATTGGGCTTGGGACATGAGGAACTGCTCCTGTCGATGGATAAGCGGACCGCCGGGCCGAGCAGTGCCCGGCGAGCTGGAAGCTCGCCGGGCACTGTCAGAGGGTCTGGTCTGGACTTACTTCTGGACCAGCTTGAACGACTGTGCAGGACCGCCGTGGCAGTCCCACTGCTGCAGGCCAGCGCCGTTGCTCGTAGACACGTCACGAACGTCGAGGCACTTGCCACTGTTGCGGGCGGTGAACGAGTAGTTGCCGTTGCTCAGAGCGGTGGGCTTCCACTGCTGGTTGGTGCCCGAGACGTAGCTCCAGAGGTGGACGGAGCTGCCGTTGCCGGTGGCACTCGCGCCGCCGTCGACGTCCCAGACGATGTTGGCCTGACGGCTCACGACCTGGTAGTAACCGCCGCTGGTGGGACGGAACTGCCACTCCTGGTTGTTCTGCGCCGGGTTGCCGCAGTCCCACTGCTGCAGGTGTGCACCGTTGCCGGTGCCGAAGTCGGCGTCATCGAGGCACTTGTTGCTGTTGCTGTTGATGACCTGGTACCAGGACGCCGAGTTGATGCTGCCCACGGGAGTCGTCGTGGGGCTGGGGGTCGGGGTGGGCGTCACCGTCGTCGTGGGGCTGGGGGTCGGGGTGGGGGTCGGGGTGGAGGTGCCCGGCCACGTAGCGGTCATGAGGGCACCGCTGGGGACGGTGTAGCTCACGAACATGCCGTTGTAGGAGATCCCGAAGGTCTGCGAACCGCCACCGGTGTTGTCGATGACCGCGGCGATGGAGCCGTCCGGGTTCTGGAACGCCACGCTCTGCATGTCACCGGCGTCGGTGGACCCGATGTGGACAGCGCCTGGCTGCACGAACTTGGACAGGTGACCCAGGGTGTAGTACTCAGCGTTGTTGACAACCGTCGTGCCGTCGATCTGCAGGGCACCGGTGCACACACCCGCCGTGTTGTTGCCGCAGCCGCCGTTGACGGGGCCACCCTGGCTGTTCAGTGCGAGGTTCCAGTCGATGAGCGTCTTCGACCAGTTCTTCGTGACACCGATGGTGAGGTTCTTGGCATGCCACTTCAGCGTGTCGTTGAACACCGTCGACGGGGAGTCGTTGACGCCGTGCCAACCGGAGCACTCGGTGAAGTAGATGTCCTTGTCCGGGTGCGCGTTGTGCATCGCCGTCTGGGCACTCACGTCACCGGCGTAGCAGTGGTAGGCCGTCCCGGCGATCCACTGTGCGGCCGTGGTGTTGAGCAGGTCGTAGGGGTAGTTCGGCTCCGGCGGGACACCCAGCGTGCCCGCGTCGGTGATGTCGTCGGGGTGCTCCGCCCAGTTGTGGTCGTAGCCCAGGATCTTGACTGAGCCGAAACCGTTGTCGCGCAGCAGCGGACCGAGCTGGTTGATGACCGCAGCCTCATGGGCGACGGGCATGTCGGTGCCGGGGTAGGCATCTGGGCTGCGGTTCTGCGGTTCGTTCTGCACGGTGAGTGCGTAGATCGGGACGCCGGCTGCCTGGTAGGCCTGCACGAACTTGAGCAGGTAGAGCGCGTAGGCGTGCTGTGTCGCCGCGTCGTTCTTCAGCTGGCCGCCGACGAGCGAGCCGTTCGTCTTCATCCACGCCGGGGGGCTCCACGGCGAACCCATGACCTTGAGCTTCGGGTTCAGCGTCAGCGCCTGACGCAGCAGCGGCAGAATCTGCGCGTCGTCGTGAGCGATGCTGAAGTGATCCATGTTCAGGTCGGTCTGACCGGACGGCATGTCGTCATAGGTGTAGTGCGGGCCGTTGACGAAGTCGGAGGCCCCGATCGGCTGACGCAGCAGGCTCATACCGATGCCCGCGCTCGGGTCGAAGATCGACTTCATCACCGAGTCACGCTGTGACTGAGGAAGGCCGTAGAGCAGCGACGCCGACGCGTCGGTCAGCGACGCGCCGAAACCATCCATCGTCTGCATGGTCTGCGTCGGGTCGATGGTGATCATCTGTCCGGGCTGGGACCCGTCCGTGCTGAACGTCTGAGCACCCACCTGCGACAGCAGCTGGGCGCGGTCGGGCGTCGTCACCCACGCAGACACCGTCGGTCCGGTGGCCGCGTGCGCAGCCATCGTCGAACCGACCACCCCGCCGGCAGCCACCACGCCGGACACGGCGATGGCCGCGACGTATCGATGAGCCAGCTTCCGTCGGCCGGGCCCACGGGGCTTCATCTGTATCTCCTGCATTGCTTCTCCTTGACTAGGGACATCATCGTGCGCTGGTGCCGTCGCGCGAGGCGCGTCGAGTTTCGGGCGCCCGCTTTACGTGGGCGTTGGAACATTGGTGAAACGTTTGGCGTTCTTAGAGCCAAACGTGACGTGCCGGGGAGGTGCGTCGGTGAGCCACAACGAGCTGTTGTCATGCCGTCTGACCAGCGGTAGCCCGTGAGGACAGCGATTTCCTGACTGCCACTCGCGGACCGATGAACGACAAACGGGAATGTAACAACAGAAACGTCAGTGAAACACCGATGCGGCAGGCAACCATGTTGCTTCAGGCATGTCAAGAGGTCAGCGTCGCCGCGCCACCGTGAACCTGCCCGGTGAACCCGGAGACTTGAAACTCGATAAGTCGGCGCCTAGGCTCGTGTGTGCCGGGCACCGTCGGCACCGTCGGTCTCGCTGTGACACGGGTCGCCGCTGCGTCAGCAAGCTGCCGGTCCGCGGCTGGCAGGGCCGGTCCGCCCACGGCTGGACATACGCTCTCGACCGACCTCGTGCTGGTGACAGCGCGACCACCGCAACCTGACCTCGACAACATGCACCCGGGACTGCACGTCGGGGTAGGAGCCAGGCAGACCTGCGAGGGCATCGGCTGCGAGGACGAGGGGAAGGAGAATGGCTCTGCCTTCCAGGACAGGTCGCACCTGCAAAGGATCGCGGAACCGCAGTAGCTGCGCCCGCGCTGCCTACCGCGCGTAGGCGTACGGCAGAGGGTCGCCACAGCGCACACCCCGAGGACCCTCATCCGTGGGACGAGGGACCTCGATGTGCGGGTAAGTAGTCCGCGAACACCTGCCGGTCGCGGCCGCACAGAGACCAGCACGCTGCCGGCGTCACTGACAGCCACGATCAGCCGGGGCATCCGGGGGCGCCTGCGGCACGTGCCACCGCGGAGCAGGCTGCGAGCGGCATCGAGGAGCGCTGTCGACTGCTCACTCGTGATCACCAGTGCACCGTGGGCGCCCCGCGTGACGGACCGGCGCCGCGCAGCGCGGGCGTTCTGCCATGCTTGGGGTTCCGCGCTGACACAGGGTCGTGCTACGCGCCATCGGCGTCTAGCACGAGGAATACCCTTGGCTCTCAACATCTGGTTCAACCGCACATATGCCACCACCTACTGGGTGATGGCGATGCTGCGAGACAACCCCGGCCATGTGCCCGTACGCCTGTTCGTCACCCATGGCGACCTCTGCTCCCCCGTCGTCGCGGCTGCTGACGTGGTCGAGGTCGAGCCTGCGATCACAGGCGACGACTACGTCGACTGGGCGCTCCAGTTCTGTCTGCGGCACTCGATAGACGTCTTCGTGCCACGTCTGGCCATGAGCGACATCTCGCGCCGGCTGAGCGACTTCGCCGCCATCGGGGTGGCCGTGCTCTGCTGCCCTCACGATGCGGTGATCGTCCTGGGGGACAAGGACGCCACCTACCGATCCGCCCGTGCCCGGGGTGTGGCTGTCCCGCCGTGGCGCGTGGCGTGCTCTGCCGACGAGTTCACTACGGCGTTCGACGAGCTGCGGGCCGAGCTCGAACCCAGCGAGCGGATCTGCCTGAAGCCCACCGTCGGCGTCGGGGGTGAGGGTTTCCGCATCCTCGACGACACCGCGATGTCGCTCGACGACCTGCTCACGGCACCCTCGCACCGGACGTCGGTGTCCTCGGTCGTGGCGGCCATGCGCGCGGCGCAGGCCAAGGGCCGCGCCGTGCCGACGTTCATGCTCCTGCCCTACCTCGACGCGCCGGAAGTGAGCGTCGACTGCCTGGCGTTCAACGGTCAGCTCCTCGCCGCGGTCCCGCGCAGCAAGCACGCGCGCCGGTCCTGCATCCTCAACGAGCCCGCCGCCGTCGCCGTCGCGCAGCGCGAGGTGACCGCCCACCGGCTGTCCTACCTCACGAACACCCAGCTCCGGAGCTGGCGCGGTGAGCTTGTCCTGCTGGAGACCAACACCCGCATGTCCGGCGGGCTCTACCAGACTGCACTGACCGGCGCCAACCTCGCGTGGGCGGCCGTGCAGCTCGCCCTCGGCCATGACGTGTCGCTGCCGCCCATCGCGCTGGGTGCTGAGTTCACGCAGGTGCTCTCGCTCGTGGGCCTCGCGCCCGCCGTTCCCGACCGCAGCCGGGCACCTTCCGCGACGAGGTTCAGCAGCTCCGAGCTCTCGCCTGCACCGAGCTCGGCCGGCAACCTGAGCCCGACCGGCGTCGAGCGTCGGCTGTCACGAGGCAGGATGGGTGCATGAGCCAGTCGACCGACCCGACACGCGTCGACACAGCGCGAGTGCGCCTTGGCAACACGGCCGTCCCCGTCGTCGGGCCTGCTCGCAGCTATGTCTGCGGCATCACGCCCTATGACGTCACGCACCTCGGTCATGCCGCCACGTTCGTCTGGGCAGACGCTGCCGCCTCGGTCCTGCGCCTCAGCGGCGTCGATGTCGTCACCTGCCGCAACGTCACCGACGTCGACGACGTCCTGACCCGCGCCGCGGCCGAGCACGGACGCTATGTCGACGAGTTCGCCCTCAGTCAGGAGTTCCTGTTCGAGCGTGACATGGCGGCCCTGCGCGTACGCCGCCCGACGCACGAGCCGCGGGCCCGCTCGCACATCGGCAGCGTGGTGCGCCTCGCCGCGGCACTGCTGGTCAACGACGCAGCCTACGAGCGGGACGGCGCGGTCTTCTTTCGCGGCGGTTCGGTGCCGGCGCGCGTCGGCATCGAGGCCGAGGAGGCCCTGCGGCTCTCGGCGGAATATGGCGACGAGCCCGACGACGACCGCCGCGAGAGCCCGTTCGACGTCGTCGTGTGGCAGCCCTCCGGGCTCGACGAGCCGGGCTGGCCGAGCCCCTGGGGCCGGGGGCGCCCCGGCTGGCACGCCGAGTGCGCCGCCATGGCGGTGTCGGTGCTCGGCGGTGTCGTGGACATGCTCGCCGGTGGGGCCGACCTCGCCTATCCGCACCACGCCTACCAGTGCGCCATGGTCGAAGCGGCCACCGGCGCCGTGCCGTTCGCGCGCAGCATGCTGCAGGTCGGCACCGTTCACATCAACGGCGCCAAGATGGCCAAGTCCACGGGCAATCTCGTGCTCGTCTCCGACGTGCTCGCCTCGGCTTCCCCCGCTGCCGTACGCCTGCTGCTGCTCGACCGCCGGTGGGGCGAGTCGTGGGACTACTCCACCGAAGCGCTCGCAGCCGCTGGATCTCGCCTCGACCGGCTCTATGCGGCCGCTGGACGACCCGGCTCGGGTGCCGGTGCCGACGCGGTCACCGATGCGCTGTTCGACGACCTGGACGTGCCACGTGCCTTGGCTATCGCCGAGGAGTCGGGCGGCGAGGGAGCACGCCTGGTGCTGCGCGTGCTGGCGGTGGAGTGATGGCCACCCCCGAGCAGCAGCCGAGCTGGCTCCGCCGCGTGCTGATGAAGGTCTTCGGCCCGGCCGACCTCGGCGAGGAGCACCAGCACAACCCGCTCATCGGTACGAAGTACGACCCGGCGAGCAAGCGCCGGAAGCGCCGCTACTGATGCCGTCGGACCACCGACCGATCGAGGCTGACCTGGTCGAGACAACCGGAATGTCAGTTCAGGAATCGCAATGCAGGAACCAGACAGCGGTGATGGCGAGCAGCACGCGTCGGTCGTCGAGGAAGTTCCTCGGGTTGCGCTGATCTGCAGGGCCTCCACACGATCTCCACGCGACGGGCACGCCGTCTCGACAGGGCAGCCCTACAGTCACCAGCGTGGAGCACTCAGGCACTGACAGGAAACCCCCGGGCGACGTCCGGCCCAAGACCGTGCTCGTCATCGAGGACGATGCGACGATCGCACGGGCCGTCGAGGCGCGCCTGCTGGCCGAGGGCTATGACGTCGTCGTGGCGTTCGACGGGCCGTCCGGCGTGCAGGCGGCCGAGACGTGCAGGGCCGACCTGGTCGTGCTGGATGTGATGCTGCCGGGATATGACGGCTATGAAGTCTGCCGCCGGGTGCAGCGGGCACGGCCCGTGCCCGTCATCATGCTGACCGCCCGGTCCGACGAGGCCGACACGCTCGTCGGGCTCGCCGTCGGCGCCGACGACTACCTCACGAAACCGTTCAGCCCCCGCGAGCTGGTCGCGCGCATCGCCGCCCTGCTGCGCCGGGTGGAGCGGGCACGCGAGCTCGCGCAGCAACCGGGCCCGGATGCCGGGGCCACCGTCACCCTGGGCGACGTCAGCCTCGACGTGGCCGCTCGGCGCGTGTCCTGCCGAGGCGACGAGGTGCACCTCACGCCCACGGAGTTCGACATCCTGACGACCTTCGTCGACCATCCCCGCACCGTCCTGACACGTGACCAGCTCGTCGCGCAGGTGCGCGACTGGGTCGAACCGGCGGGCACGCGACTCGTCGACAGCCACATCAAGGCGCTGCGCCGCAAGCTCGGGCACGACGTCATCCGCACCGTGCACGGCGTCGGCTACGCCCTGGGTCGCGAGACGTGAGCCCCCTCAGCACGCGCGCGCTGCGCCCCTTGGACCGGCTGCGGTCGCTCAAGGTGAAGCTCGGCGTCCTGGTGATGATGACGAGTTCAGCCGTCGCGATCCTCACCTGGTTCGGGTTGCTCGAGCTGGGGTGGTATCCCCGCTACACCCTTCCCGTTGCCGTGCTGGCCGCGATGGGCGTCACCCAGCTGTTGGCGCGGGGCATGGTCTCGCCGTTGCGTGAGCTGACCGCGGCCGCGCGGGCGATGGCCCGCGGCGACTACACCCGTCGCGTGCAGGCGTCGAGCCGTGACGAGGTCGGGGAGGCGGCCCGCGCGTTCAACACCATGGCGGCCGACCTCGCCGACGCCGACCGGCAGCGACGTGAGCTGCTCGCCAACGTCTCCCACGAGCTGCGTACGCCTGTCGCGGGCCTGCAGGCCCTGCTGGAGAACCTGGTGGACGGCGTGACCCCCGTCGACGCCGGGACGCTCGGCGCGGCGCTCACGCAGACGCAGCGGCTCGGCCGGCTCGTCACCGAGCTGCTCGACATCGCCGCGGTCGACGGCGGCCAGGTGCCGCTTCGGCGTACGGCGCTGCACGTGGCGCCCCTGCTCGACCAGGCGGTGAACGAAGCACGGATGGGCGGGCGAGCAGTCGCGTTCGTGTGCCGGTGCCCGGCCGACCTGACCGCCTGGGCCGACGAGCAGCGGCTGCTCCAGGTCGTCGCGAACCTGCTCGACAATGCCGCGCGCCACGGGCCGCCCGGGTCGGCGGTGCAGCTGGTCGCGTGCGCCACCGCGACGGGCGGGCTGCGGCTGGAGGTCAGCGACGAGGGACCGGGCATCCCTGCTGCCGACCGCGAGCGGGTGTTCGACCGCTTCACCCGCGGGAACGGCGCCGACCCCGACGACGGCGGCACGGGCCTCGGCCTCGCGATCAGCCGGTGGCTCGTCGAGCTGCACGCCGGAACGATCCGCGTCGTCGACGGGCAGGTGGGCGCGCTCATCCGCGTCGAGCTGCCCGGTGCACCGCACCGGCAGAGCCTCCAGAACCCCCATACCTCTCAGGAGCCTTCCCGTGGCTGACACCCTTGCGCCGCACCCTGGCTCCATTCCTGCACGAGCGCAGGACACCTCCGGCGCCATCGCCGAAGCCGTGCGCGACGTCTGGCCGGACCCGGACGGCCCGCTTTCGCGCCGCACCGTACTGCTCGTCGCGGCGGCCGCGGCGGCCGGTGCCGGCGTCCCGTTCGCCGACGCCGGAGTCGGCGTGCTGCTCGCCGGAGTGGCCACGGCGGCGGCAGCGGCGTCGGCGGTGCCCGGCGGCGTACGCGCGGTGCCGCGGCTGCGTCCGGACCGGGTCGCGCTCGGCGTGCTCAGCATCGCCCTGCTGGGGGTCGTCGTGCTGCGCGATGCGCCGTGGCTGGTGTCACTGTGCCTGCTGGCAGCGGGCGGCTGCGGCGCCCTCGCCGTGACGGGGACCCGGACGTTCGCCGGAGCCGTCCTGTCGGGGCTCACGGTGCCGGTCGCGGCGCTGCGAGGCCTCCCCTGGCTGCGCCGCAGCCTGCCGGGCATGCCTCGATCCGTTGTGACGCTGCCACTGCTGCGGGTCGTCGCCGGCACGGCTGTGCTCCTCGCCACGGTCGGCGGGCTGCTCGCGGGCGGCGACGCTGTCTTCGCGTCGCTGCTCGGCCACGTCGTCCCGCAGCTGCGCCTCGACAGCTTCGTGGCCCGAGGGGTAGGCGCCGCGATGGTCGGCGGCTTCGCGCTCTGTGCGGCCTACGCAGCGGCGGCCCCGCCCCGCTGGGACACGCTGGCACCCGACGCCGGCCGCACCGCCTCGGCCCTGGAGTGGGCCGTCCCTGTGGTGGCGCTCGACCTGCTGCTCGGCGGCTGGCTGCTCGTGCAGGTGGTGGCGGCCTTCGGTGGGGTCGACCGGATCCTGCACGAGCGGGGCATCACCTACGCGACCTACGCGCGCGAGGGCTTCGCCTACCTCGTCGGCGTCACTCTCGTCGTCGGCGCCGTGCTGGTGCTCGCCGCGCGCAAGGCACCCACCACGTCGAGCCGGCTGCTCGTGCGCCTGGCCCTCGGCACGCTGTGCCTGCTGACCCTCGGCGTGGTCGGCTGCGCGCTGCGCCGGCTCGGGCTCTACGAGCACGCGTTCGGCATGACGCGCGCGCGGTTGTTCGCCGGGGTCAGCGAGGCCTGGGTCGGCTTCGTCGTCGTGCTCGGCCTGGTGGCCGGCGTGCGGTGGCGCTCAGGGTGGCTGGCGCGCGCCGTTCCCGCGAGCGCAGCCCTCGTGATGCTGGGCCTGGCCCTGGTCGACCCGGACGCTGTCGTGGCACGGTCCGACGTGGCACGGTTCGAGCGCACCGGCGCGATCGACACCGGTTATCTCGGTCGGCTCTCGGCCGATGCCGTCGCCGCCCTGGACCGGCTTCCGGAGCCACAGCGCTCCTGCGCGCTGGCGTCGATCGCCCTGCGGCTCGACGAACAGCAGGGTGGCTGGGTCGGGGGCAACGTCTCGCGCTCCACCGCGCGCGGGCTGCTGTCGCGCCGCCCGCTGCGGCCGTGCAGCGACATCCGCTGAGCCTGCGGACGCCGCAGTTCAGCCGAACATCGACCACCCGGGTCAAGGTGCGCGTCTGGGCGCCGAAAAGAAGGGCAGGACCCTCTGGGGCGGGGCGCTGGGCACAGCGTGAGAACGAGGACTAGCCTGGAGAACCGCTCCGGCCATTGTCGACGACGCGGAAGAAGGCGAACCCCGCCGTGCCAAGACCCTCGTCCTCTCAGGACGACCCACTAGCAGCCTTCGGGCCCAACGAGTGGCTCGTCGAGGAGATGTTCGAGCAGTACAAGCGCGAACCCCGCTCCGTCGACCGCGCTTGGTGGGACTTCTTCGAGGACTACAAGCGCAAGCAGGCCAACGGCCTTGCGGCGCTCCCTGCCGCCAATGGTTCGGCACCTCACAGCTCAGCGGCCAACGGCACCGCGGCCAACGGCTCCGCCGCCCGGTCGACGACGGCTGTTGCAGCCGCGGCTGCGGCTGCGCCGACCCCGCCCACAGCGGCGCCGACCGCCGTCCGCACCGTCGACCGTGTCCTGCGCGCCGACGCGGCGCGCACCACGACACCCGCGAGCGACCCCACGCCGCCTACCAACACGGTCAACCAGCCGACCCGGGTCACCGCCCCCGCCCCAGCCGCGCCGGAGAAGGTCGCGCCGACGCCGCTGCGCGGTCCCGCCGCACGTGTGGTGGTCAACATGGAGGCGTCGCTCGAGGTCCCGACGGCCACGAGCGTGCGCGCGATCCCGGCGAAGCTGCTGACGGACAACCGCATCGTCATCAACAACCACCTCGCCCGCGGGCGGGGCGGCAAGGTGTCGTTCACCCATCTGATCGGCTATGCGATCGTGCGGGCCCTCAAGGACCTGCCCGCGATGAACGTCTCCTACGTCGAGGTCGACGGCAAGCCTGCGGCCGTCCACCCGCAGCACGTCGGTCTGGCCATCGCCATCGACCTGGTCAAACCCGACGGCACCCACCAGCTGCTGGTTCCGGCCGTCAAGCGGGCCGACACCGTCGACTTCGCCGGGTTCTGGGCCGCCTACGAAGATGTCGTACGCCGCGCTCGCGCCGGCAAGCTCACGACAGACGACTTCGCCGACGCCACGATCAGCCTCACCAACCCCGGCACGATCGGCACCGTGCACTCCGTGCCCCGCCTGATGAAGGGCCAGGGGTGCATCGTCGGCGTCGGGGCGCTGGAATATCCCGCCGAATACGAGGGTGCGTCGACCGAGACCCTTGCCCGCCTGGCCGTCAGCAAGGTCATCACGCTGACGTCGACCTATGACCACCGCGTCATCCAAGGTGCGCAGTCAGGCGACTTCCTGCGCCGCGTCCACCAGCTGCTGCTTGGCGGCGACGGCTTCTACGACGAGGTCTTCCGCGCGCTGCGCATCCCCTACGAGCCCATCCGCTGGGCGCGCGACGTGCCGGCCTCCCACGAGGACGACATCACCAAGCAGGCGCGCGTGCAGGAGCTGATCCACGCCTACCGCGTCCGCGGCCACCTCATGGCCGACACCGACCCGCTGGAGTTCCGCCAGCGCAGTCACCCCGATCTCGACGTCGTCAACCACGGCCTCACGCTGTGGGACCTCGACCGTGAGTTCGCCACCGGTGGCTTTGCCGGCAAGCCCATGGCCACGCTGCGGGAGATCCTCGGCTCGCTGCGCGACGCCTATTGCCGTCGTGTCGGCGTCGAATACATGCACATCCAAGATCCCGACGAGCGACACTGGGTGCAGGAGCGCATCGAGGTCGCACACCAGAAGCCCAGGCGCGACGACCAGCTGCGCATCCTGCGCCGGCTCAACGCAGCCGAGGCGTTCGAGACGTTCCTGCAGACCAAGTTCGTCGGGCAGAAGAGGTTCTCGCTCGAGGGCGGCGAGTCGCTCGTGCCTCTCATCGACGCGCTGCTGTCAGCGGCTGCGGACGCCAATATCGACGAGGCCTGCATCGGCATGCCGCATCGCGGGCGGCTCAACATCCTCGCCAATATCGCTGGCAAGAGCTATGCGCAGATCTTCCGTGAGTTCGAGGGCAACCAGGACCCGCGGTCGGTCCAGGGCTCCGGCGACGTGAAATACCACCTCGGCACCGTCGGCGAGTTCACCGCGCCGAGCGGCAACACCTGCAAGGTCTATCTCGCCGCGAACCCGTCGCACCTCGAGGCGGTCAACCCGGTGCTCGAGGGCATCGTGCGCGCCAAGCAGGACCAGCTCAACCGTGGCGGCGGCGAGAGCGGTTTCACCGTTCTGCCCGTGCTCATGCACGGCGATGCCGCCTTCGCCGGGCAGGGTGTCGTCGCCGAGACGCTCAACCTGTCACAGCTGCGTGGCTACCGCACCGGTGGCACGGTGCACGTGGTCGTCAACAACCAGGTCGGCTTCACGACGTCGCCCGCGTCGTCGCGCTCGTCGTTCTACTGCACCGACGTCGCGCGCATGATCCAGGCACCGATCTTCCACGTGAACGGCGACGACCCCGAGGCCTGCGCACGTGTCGCGCGGCTCGCCTTCGAGTTCCGCCAGAAGTTCCGGAAAGACGTCGTGATCGACATGGTGTGCTATCGCCGCCGCGGTCACAACGAGGGTGACGACCCGTCCATGACGCAGCCGCTGATGTATTCCCTCATCGAGCAGAAGCGCTCGGTCCGCAAGCTCTACACCGAGTCCCTCATCGGGCGGGGCGACATCAGCGTCGAGGAGGCCGAGCAGGCGCTCCGCGACTACCAGGAGCAGCTCGAGCGCGTCTTCATCGAGACCCGCGACTCCTCACCGAAGGCTGACTCGGGCAACCTGGATCGCCCCGCCGAAGAAGAATCCGCGCACGCGCAGATCCATGAGTCGGCCGTCTCGATGCAGGTGATCGAGCGGGTCTCCGACGCGCACCTCGCCGTCCCCGCCGGCTTCGTCGTGCACCCGAAGCTCCGGCCGCTGCTCGAGAAGCGTGCCGCCATGCCGCAGCAGGGCGGCATCGACTGGGCGATGGGTGAGCTCTACGCCTTCGGATCGCTGCTGATGGAAGGCGTACGCGTCCGGCTGGCCGGCCAGGACAGCCGCCGCGGCACGTTCGTGCAGCGCCATGCCGTCCTCACCGACAAGAACACCGGCGCCGAGTGGACCCCGCTCGCGAACCTCAGTGACGGGCAGGGACGCTTCTACGTCTACGACTCGCTGCTGAGCGAGTTCGCGGCGATGGGCTTCGAATACGGCTACTCCGTGGTGCGGCCCGAGGCGCTGGTGCTCTGGGAGGCGCAGTTCGGCGACTTCGTCAACGGCGGCCAGTCGATCGTGGACGAGTTCATCTCCTCGTCCGAGCAGAAGTGGGGCCAGCGGTCCTCCGTCGTGCTGCTGCTGCCGCACGGCTTCGAGGGCCAGGGACCCGACCACTCGTCGGCTCGCATCGAGCGGTTCCTCCAGCTGTGCGCCGAGGACAACATGACGGTCGCCGCGCCGTCCACGCCAGCGAGCTATTTCCACCTGCTCCGGCGACAGGCCTACGCGCAGCCGCGGCGCCCGCTCATCGTGGCGACCCCCAAGTCGATGCTGCGCCTCAAGGCGGCGACCTCGACGGCGGCCGAGCTCACGAGCGGCTCGTTCCAGCCGGTGCTCGACGACACGGCGTCGCTCGACCCGGCGCGTGTCGACCGGGTGCTGCTCTGCTCGGGCAAGGTCTACTGGGACCTCGTGGCCGGGCGCACCGAGCGCATGGGCGAGGGCGGCGACCGCACCGCGATCCTACGGCTCGAGCAGCTCGCGCCCCTGCCGATCGACGAGGTGCTTGCCACCGTCGACCGCTATCCGGGTGCCGAGCTCGTGTGGGTGCAGGAGGAGCCGGCGAACCAGGGACCCTGGCCGCACGTCGCGCTCAACCTCCTCGAGCGCCTCGACGGGCGGGCCATGCGGCGGGTGTCGCGACCGGCCTCGGCGTCGCCGGCGGTCGGCTCGCACAAGGCCCACGAACAGGAGCAGCGCGGGCTTGTCGAGTCCGCGTTCGCGCGCTGAGAGGAAGCGGCGATCTACAACAGCGACCGCGGCATCGAGGAGCTCGAGCGCCGACGCGGCGGCGACGAGGTGACGCTCGGGTGGTTGGCCGAGCAGCTGCGCACGTTCGTCGATGTCCATCCCGAGCTGGAGATCCCTGTGGGCCAGCTGGCCACGTGGCTTGCCCGCGGCGACGACGACGACTGAGCCGGCCGACGGTTGGACATCGACACCCGGTTCGTACGCCGCATCTCCTTGCGCCCCGGCGCGGCTGTCGCAGACGGGCAGTGGCCTTACACCCTCGAACCGGTGCGCCAGCTGCTCGGTGACGGGCTGAGCCTGCCCGCGGGCGTGACCTACCTCGTCGGCGAGAACGGCAGCGGCAAGTCGACGATCATCGAGGCGCTCGCGTCGGCGTACGGCCTCGGCCCCGAGGGCGGTTCGCGCGGGGCCGACCACGCGACGAGGCCCAGCAAGTCCTCGCTCGGCTCCGCGCTCCAGCTCACGCGTGGCGTCGGCGGCAGCCAGTGGTCGTTCTTCCTGCGCGCCGAGACGATGCACGGCTTCTACACCTACCTCGAGCGCAATCCCGGCCGCGGCAACGAGCCCGTCTTCCACGAGATGAGCCATGGTGAAGGTTTTCTGGAGGTGCTCCGGACACGCTTCGAGCGCCCCGGGCTCTATCTGCTCGACGAGCCGGAGTCGGCTCTCTCGTTCTCCTCGTGCCTCGCCCTCGCGGGGCTGCTGCACGAGCTGGCCGGGGCCGGCGCGCAGATCGTCTGCGCGACCCACTCCCCGCTGCTCACGGCCCTGCCGGGCGCGACGATCTTCGAGCTCGACGACACGGGGATCCACGCCCGCGCCTGGGAGGAACTGGCACTCGTCGACCACTGGAAGCGCTATCTGCAGACGCCGCAGGCCTATCTGCGACACATACTCTGACGACTCGACGAGACTCCCGGCGCACGGGCGTACGAACGTCGGACGGCTGTGCCCACGTGCGCGCAGGGGTCGCGCCCTGACAGGATGCCCACCGTGTCACAGACGAACGCACTGCCGCCCCCCGGTTGGTATCCCGACCCGTGGTCGGCTCCGACCACGAGGGCGAGCCGATGGTGGGACGGCAACCAGTGGACGCCGCACGCCGGCGCCGCTGCGGTGCAGAACAACGGCATGAGCCCGCAGGGCGTGCCCCTGGCGAGCCAGTGGGCGCGGCTCGGTGCCCGGATCATCGACGCCGTCCTCCTGGGAGTCCTGACCGTGGTCCCCGTGCTCGCGATCGGCTGGGCGCTGTTCTCCGACGTCGTGCGTCAGTGGATCGACATCGAGAGCGACTCCGGCCTCACGACCGAGGAGATGAGCCGCCGCTCGGACCTGCTGTGGCAGGACAACGGCGCCAAGGTGCTGCTGTTCTATGTCGTCGCCGGCGGCGCGCTGCTGGTCATCCAGATCGGCTACGAAGCGATCCTCACGCACAGATATGGTCAGACGCTCGGCAAGAAGCTGCTCGGCATCAAGGTCGTGCGCGTGCAGGACGGGCGCAACCAGTCCTTCGGCGGCGCGTTGGGCCGCGTGGCGATGCGGATCGTGCTGAGCAACATCTATGTCGACGACCTGTGGTGCCTGTGGGACAAGCCCTGGCGACAGTGCCTGCACGACAAGGTCGTCAAGACCGTGGTCGTCAAGGCCTGATCGATGCGGCTGGCTGACTATGCAGAGCTCAGCACCCGGCTGCTCAACACCGCGGCCACCGAGCGCGACCACGACCGCCTCGTGGACCTGCCCGACCTGCGCGCGCTCGTCGCGGACAACCCGCGATGGGTGGCGCTGAGCGCCGCCCACGACGTCGGCCTGCTGCGCGAGCTGCGGAGCGTCCTGCAGAACGTGTTCGAGGACGCCGCCGCGAGCAGGCCGCGGCGGGCGGTCGACCGGCTCAACGCGCTCCTGGCCCGGTCGAGCGTGCGCCCCCAGCTCGTCTCGCACGACGGGTCCCTGCACCTGCACCTCGCGGAGCAGCCGACGAGCGTCGCCGCGTCCTACGGTGCCGCCGCTGCCATGGGTCTTGCGGTCCTGGTGACCGAGCACGGCATGGACCGCCTCGGCAGCTGCCAGGCCGGCGGGTGCGGGCACGTCTATCTCGACACGTCGGCGAACCGCTCGCGCCGCTACTGCTCCGAACGCTGCGCGACCCGCGAGAACGTCGCCGCCCACCGGGCGAGGCGTCGAGGCCACGCCGGCACCCCGCTCGCCTGACGTCCCGGCCGACGTGCGGCTAGGTGTTTGGAGTCGGCTGCAGTGCGAGCAGCCGGCCACCGCGCTCGTCCAGGCACAACACGAGTGCATAGCCGAAGATCACGACGACGTGCAGGACCCATAACCACAGGCACACGGCCACGGCCGCACCGATGCCGGTGAAGCCGCCGAACGGCGCGCCGAGGTCGAGCGGCAGCGCGAGGAACAGCACAAAGCCCTGGAGGAACCCGCTGATGAACGAAGCCGTGCCGAAGCCCGACCAGGCCGCGGCCCGCCACGACGCCGAGACCGGACCGACGATGCGGTAGGTGTAGGTCAGCGGCAGGGCGAGCGCCAACCAGTCGACCACCAGCGCGAAGAACACCCCCAACGCCGTCGGACCTGCCTGCCCGCTCGAGAACAGGTGCGCCAGGGTCGGGGTCGTCAGCATGACGGCGAGCGCCAGCAGCGGCGCCAGCGCGAGCACCGGCAGCAGGCGGAGCCGTCCCCGCCAGCCCACGAAGCTCTCCTTGGCCCCGGCGACTGCGAGGAACGCGCGCCGCAGCCCCTCGCCGTAGAGGGAGGCGGGAAAGAGTGCCGCAGCGGCGGTCATGAGCCGCAGGTGCGTGGCGGCCGTCACGAGCGTGCGTACGGCCGCCGGCGCACCGAGCGCGTCCGGGAGGGCCGCCGCTAGCGAGTCGGTCAGCCGCCCGATCTCGGCCGGACCGGCGAGCAGGCGGGCCGCGCCGAGAGCGACCAGCAGGGTGGGCACGACTGCGATCGCGGCATAGAACGTGACACCGGCGGCGGTGAGGGCCACGTCGTGTCCACGCAGGCTGCGCATGGTGTCGCCCAGCAGGCCGCGTACGGCGCGGGCGCGTTCCGGTGCCGTCGAGATCACGCGTCTGAACTGCCCCGTCACCACCGGTTCAGTGATCGCGAGGCGCTAAAGGTCGTGGGGACGACGTGGGATGCCTCACGATCACTGGCGGGGGGGCGGGGCGGGGAGCGGGGGCTAGGCGACGAGGCCGAGGCGGCGCAGCTCGACGGAGAGGTCGTGCGGGTTGGTGGAGGCGGCCATGGCCGCGTCGAGGGTGATGACGCCGTCGCGGATGAGGACGACGAGGTGCTGGTCGAAGGTCTGCATACCGTAGTAGCCGCCCTCCTTGATCAGCTGGGTCATGGTGCTGGTCTTGTCGGGGTCGCTGATGGCGTCGGCGATGCGGCCGGTGCCGACGCAGATCTCCATCGCCACGCAGCGGCCGAGGCCGTCGGCGCGGGGAACGAGGCGCTGGCAGACGATGCCCTTGAGCGAGCCCGCCAGGGCGAGCCGCACCTGCTTCTGCTCGTGCGGCGGGAAGAAGTCGATGATGCGGGCGACGGTCTCCTGCGCATCGGTGGTGTGCAGCGTCGACATGACGAAGTGGCCGGTCTCCGCTGCCGCGAGGGCCGCCTTGACCGTCTCGTGGTCGCGCATCTCCCCCACGAGGATGACGTCGGGGTCCTGGCGCATGGCGGCGCGCATCGCCGTGGAGAAGTCCTCGGTGTCGACGCGGACCTCGCGCTGGTTGATCATGCCGAGCTTGTCGAAGTGCAGAACCTCGATGGGGTCCTCGATCGTGACGATGTGCACTTCGCGGTTGGAGTTGATCTGGTCGATCATGCCGGCGAGCGTGGTGGTCTTGCCGGACCCCGTCGGACCCGTCACGAGCACCAGCCCGCGAGGCTCGAGCGAGAGGCTGGCGATGACGGGCGGCAGACCGAGGTCCTCGAGCGCGATGGCGCCGATGCTCACGCGCCGGAACACCAGCCCGGCCGAGCCGCGGGAGCGGAACGCGTTGACGCGGAAGCGGCCGAGGCCCGTCACGGAGTAGGCGAAGTCGGCCTCGTTCGTCGACGCGAAGTGGTCGGCGAGGTCCGAGCGCAGCACCTGGTTGACCATGTGCTCGGTGTCGGCGGGCGTCAGGGAAGGTGCCTGCAGCTTGCGCAGCCGCCCGTCGATGCGCACCCGCGGTGGCGACCCGACCTTGCAGTGCAGGTCAGAGCCGCCTACCTCGCTCAAGGCGCGGAGGAAGGGCACGACTGACAGCGGCTCCTGTGCACTCACGCAGACCTCATCGACTGCCCGCCCCTGGTTCTTGAGCGAGGATGGGGTCGTGGGTCTCGTGGTCGTCGTTCTCGTCCTGGCGCTCGCCCTCGGGCTCGCGCGCGGTGGCCGGATCAAGGCGCTGGGCCACGTCGAGCTGGGCGGTGTGCGGACTCTCGTGACGGCGGGGCTGCTGCAGGCGGCCGCGGTGCTGGCGCCGGAGCGGGCGGGCGCGGCGCTCTATGTCGCGTCGGCGGCCCTCGCCTGCCTCGTGGTGGCCCGCAACGTCGAGCTTCCCGGGATGCCCCTCGTGGGCCTCGGACTGCTGCTCAACCTCGCGGTCGTCGTCGCCAACGCCGCGATGCCGGTGTCGTTGCACGCTGCTCAGCGCGCGGGCGTGTCGACGGTCGACCTGCGCGCCGGGAAGCAGCCGGGTCACGAGCCGGCCGACCGGCGTACGCGCCTGGCGCTCCTCGCCGATGTCGTTCCCGTCGCTTGCCCGCTGCACCGCGAGGTCGTGAGCGCGGGCGACGTCGGTGTCGCGGCAGGACTCGGGCTCTATGTCGTCGTCGCCCTCGGCCGGCGGCCACGGCGGCGCGACCGGCAGCGTCACAGACCGCCGAGGCGGGTGGCGCGCTGGACGACGCGGGTCAGGGACTCCACGACGCGCGGGTCGTATTCGTAAGCCGCACCGAGGCGCAGCCGCTCGAGCGCATCGTCACGACGGCCGGACTCGAGGGCGTCACCGACCAGGTCGTCGTAGGCGTTGGCCGCCTTGATGATGCGGCTGCTCACGGGCACGCTGTGGTCCACGATCTCGTGCGCCTGACGGTAGGGCTCGGCCTGGCGCGCGATGATGTCGGCGACCGCGTCGAGCACCCCCGTCTCGCGCACGATGTGGGCTCCGAGAGCGGCGATGCGTCGCTGCTCCGCCCTCGCGGCCACGACCGTGGCGCCGCCCGGGATCGGGTCCGTGAGCGACAGCTGGCCGATGTCGTGCATCAGCGCGGCATATTCGAGGTCGAGCAGCTCCGTCTCGGGCAGGCCCATGTCGCGCCCGACGGCGAGCGAGAGGTGGCTGACCCGACGGCTGTGCCCCGTCTCGGTATAGCCGCCGACCTCGGTCACCCGGGCGAGCGACCGGATCGTCTGGAGGTAGGTCGAGCGCACCGCTGCATAACGCCGGAACGAGAACTGGGTCAGCAGCAGCGGGACGGCGAAGACGGGCAGCGCCCACCCGCCCATCGTGCTCATCGCGAGCGCGATGAGCACCCCGGTGGCGCCGATGGCCGAGCCGATGCCGGTGCTGGCGCGCAGCTCGTCACGCAGCGACCGCAGGTAGGGCGCGTGCGCCTTGCTGCTGCGCACGGCTGCACTGAGCGCGCAGTCGAGCAGCGTCACGACGGCCATCACGAGGACCAGCACGAGGGCGACCAACCAGCGGTGGTCGCGACGGTGCACGAGCGGGGAGATCAGCGGCGCCCGCACGAGCGCCGCGGCGACGGCGACGGTCAGCAGCCGTCGCGCGACGGTATCGATGGCGACCCGGCGTCCCACCGCCAGGTGCGGGAAGACGCCGACCGCGATCGCCATGGCGGTGACGACGACGACCTGCCAGAGGGTCGCCGTGGAGTCCACGCGCAGCCAGAGCGGCGTCATGGCGTACGCCACTGCCCCCGCTCCCCCCAGCGGCGCCGACTCACGGTCGCCGGGCAGGGTCACGCGGACGAACTCCCCGACCGCGATGAACGCGCCGAACGAGAGCGCCGCGAGGCGCTGGTCGATGCCGTGCACCGAGACCTGCACGACCGCGCAGACGAGCAGGAGCGTCGCGCACAGCGCCAGCAGCGCGGGAACGTAGAGGCTGGCATCGCGCAGCCGGTCACGCTGGGCCGACAGGTTCACGCGCCCGCCCGCAGCTGCGGGCCGAGGCGTGCCACGCCTCGCGGATAAGCGCTCATCACGTCCACTCGAGCTCGGGGCGAGAGCGATCCGTGAGGCCGCGCTCTTCGCACTTTCGTGTCGGCCGATCGGCCACCTTCGCCCACTGTGCAGCAAATCGGCGCCGCTGCCACGCTGTCAGCGAACACGCGGCGCCTTTTGCGAAAGCTCCGGTCCTTGTGGCCCACGACTGCATGGGCACAAGGTCCTTGCCAAGGTCAGGTCACCGTAGCGGCGCACGACCCGGCGCCGTCGCTAGGCCGCCCGGGCTCTGCTGTGCACTGCCCTGCGACAAGCGCATCGGCGTGCCCTAGCCTTCGGGCGAGAAACACCTGCAACTGGAGGTCAGCTGTGTCAGGCACCCCCCGCTCAGAGGCGACCTACGCCCACCTGCTCTCGGCCCTTCTCGATGCGCGCGAGGACGCCGCCGGGGCGCGCTTCGAGACGATCCTCGCCGTCGCCGAGGCTGGTGGGGGGATCTCCAACGAGCTGGTCCGCGAGCTGCGCTACTGGCAGCGCGCCGCACAGGCGGCGGTCGGAGAGCACATCCGCACGACCCTTCCCGGGCTGCTCGCCAGCCTCGAGTTCGCGGCCACCCAGGCCGCCGTGGACGTGGAGGAGGCAGCCGACGCGTGGCGCCGCGCCTCGGATCCCCAGCGCCCCACTCCCCCACCCGCGGAGTCGCTCGAACCCATGACCAGGGTCGGGCGCCGCCGGCCCCCGGAGCCGGCGACCGCCACATCCTCCGGCTCACCGGACACCCCCGACGCCCGGGACACCCATGACGCCCCGCCGCCGACCGACCTGCTCGAGCACCGGCGCCGAGCGCTCGTGGCCGGCCTGCTCGAGGCCGGCGAGAACGACTGAGCGGTCGTCGTGCAGCCCGTCAGCCGACCCGAAGGGCTTCGGGCCTTGAGCCACCCCGCGCCTGCGAAGCCACCTCCGCCGGCGGACACCTCCTGACCGAAGGGCCCGCCCCCTCATGCCGACGGTGCTGCGACTGCTCCCCGAGCTCGAAGACTCCCTGCGCCAGCTGCCCGGCGTACGCGCCGCCAGTGTCGTGACCGGCGCGGACTCCGTCCCGACGGAGGTCCACCTGCTGGCCTCGCCGGGCAAGTCGGCCAAGCAGTTCGTCCGCGACGTGCAGTCGCTGGCGCTCGCGCAGTTCGACATCGACATCGACCACCGCATCGTCAGCGTGGTGCAGCTCGGCGACGACGACGTCCCCGAGACGGCCGCTGCGGTGCCTCGTGTGGTCGTGGCCTCGATCACCGTGCGCACGGCGGGGCCCGAGGTGGAGGCCACCGTCGGCATCACCTCGGGCGACGTGAGCTTCGAGGGCTCGGCCCGCGGGCCGGCGGGGGGTGCGCACCGTGCGCGCCTCGTGGCGGTCGCGACGCTCGACGCCTTGCGCGACCTGCTCGGCCGCAGCTGCGGAGTCGAGTCGGCCTCGATCCTCGCCATGGGCGCGCGCCACGTGGCCGTCTGCGTCATCACGGTGTCGGTCCCACGGGCCGGGGAGCAGATCCTGACCGGCAGTGCGGCGGTGCGTGGCGACGAGGCCGACGCGGTCTGCCGCAGCGTGCTGAACGCCCTGAACCGGACCCTGTCCGGCTGAGCACTACGCTACGTCGGGAGTCTCAACGATCAGCACCACTCAGCCGAGAACGCGGGAGCACCATGAGTAAGCGAGGTCGGCGCCGCAAGTCACGCGCCAAGAGCAAGGCCAACCACGGCAAGCGTCCGAACGCCTGACGTCCGCGCCGCAACCACGACAACCAGACGGCCCCGTCACCTGCTCCGGAAGCTTCGCGCTTGCGGGGCGGGCGGCGAGGCCGTCTGCGTCGTTATGCGGCTGGGCTACTCGCTGAGCTCGAGACGCACCTCGGTGATGCGCAGCAGCACCTTGGCCCGGAGCTCGGCGGGGGCCGGGTCGGAGCACGACCGCCGGACCAGGGCCTTGACCTCTTCCTCGATGCCGTACTCCCGCAGACAGGGACCGCACTCTTCGAGGTGATGCTTGATCTTGGCGCAGTCCGCGCCGGGAAGCTCGTCGTCGATGAACTCGTAGACCCGGTCGATCACCTCGGAGCAGGGCGTCTCGTGGTGGTTGCCACAGCTCATGACACACCGCCTTCTGCGACCGGGCCGGCCGACGTCGCCGTTATTGCGCTTGACGTGGGAAGGGCGGGCACGAGGCCGCGCTCACGCGCGTAGTCCTCGAGCAGGTCACGCAGCTGGCGCCTGCCGCGGTGCAGCCGCGACATCACCGTGCCGATGGGGGTGCCCATGATCTCGGCGATCTCCTTGTAGGCGAACCCCTCGACATCAGCGAGATAGACCGCGATGCGGAACTCCTCGGGGATGGAGGCCAGCGCATCCTTCACGTCACTGTCGGGCAGGTGCTCCAGCGCCTCGGCCTCCGCCGACTTGAGCCCTGTCGAGGTGTGGGAGCCGGCGCGCGCGATCTGCCAGTCCTCGACGTCCTGTGAACCCGACTCGAGCGGCTGGCGCTGCTTCTTGCGATAGGTGTTGATGAACGTGTTGGTCAGGATGCGATAGAGCCAGGCCTTGAGGTTGGTGCCCGGCTGGTATTGGTGGAAGGAGCCGTAGGCCTTCGCGAACGTCTCCTGCACGAGGTCTTCGGCGTCCGTCGGGTTGCGCGTCATGCGCAGCGCGGCGGAGTAGAGCTGATCGACATATTGCAAGGCGTCCCGCTCGAAGCGCTGCGTGCGCTCGGCGGGCGTTTCGGCTGCTGGCGTGCTGCCTGTGCTGTTCTCGGTCATCGAGGTCGAGCCTAGACCGCTCACGGCTGGCGCCCCCGCCCGGGGAACGTGTTCCAGGTAAGGCAGCTCGCCGCGGCGAAGGGTGCTGGTTGCGCGCATCGGACTGAGCCTCCAGGTCGTACGACGTCTGCCACAACACGGGACATCCGACGGCGATTCCCGGCTCCGCCGCAGGCGACCGGAGGCGACCGGAGGCGGCTCAGGGTGCGAGCCGGAGCACCCAGGTGGCTACCTCGTCGAGCACCGTCTCCCATGCGGGCCGGGTGGCCGGACGTCCGCGGTGCAGGCTGTGGTCGGCCTGCGCGACCTCGACCAGCGTCAGATCGCGGCCACCCGGCGGGAACTCGATCGGGCGACCGAAGGCGTCGCTGGCGCCCTGCACGACGAGGACGGGCAGCGGGCACCCGAGCAGCTCGTCGACGCGGGTGCGCTCCGGGCGTCCCGGCGGGTGCAGGGGAAAGGCGAGCGCGAGCACGCCGGCCGCGCCCACGGCGACGGCGGTCCGGCAGGCCACGCGGGCACCGGCACTGCGCCCACCGACGATGAGCGGGCGGCGCGGGTCGAGCCCGTCGAGGGCAGCGAGAACCGCCGTCCAGGCGGCGTCGAGCGCTGCGGGCGCCGACGCGACCCGTCGACCCGCGACCACCCACGGCTGGTCGACCAGCAGCACCTCGATGCCGGCGTGCGGCAGCCGCTCGGCCAGTGTGAGCAGATCAGGCGTGTCCGTCCCGCGCCCGGCTCCGTGACCGAGCACCACGGTGGCGACATGCGGGGCGATGTCGGTGATGGCAGGGTGGCGTACGACCCGGGCGTCACCCATGGGGGTGGGAACGAGGCGCACGGTCAGAAGAGCGTGTTGTCGGCGTCGACCACCTCGACGACCGGTGGAGCGGGCAGCTCGGCGAGCATCTCCACGAGCTGCGGGCCGTTGTTGCGGACGCTGTTGACGGCCTTCGAGACGGGATAGGCCACCAGCTGCTCCGGACCCGAGGGTGCGGCGGGCACGAGCAGACCTCGCAGCAGGCCCGGGTCGTCGATGCGCGGGTCGAGCCAGTCGGCCCAGGCGCCACGCTCGACCATCATCGGCATCCGGTCGTGGATGCGCCCCAGGTCGTCGGTCGCCGTGGTGGTGATGACCGTCGTCGTCCAAAGTCGCGAGGCCTCCTCGCCGCCGGCCGGATCACGCCAGATCTCATAGAGCCCGGCCATCGCGAGCGGCGATCCGTCAGCCCTGGTGATGAAGACGGGTTGCTTGGTGCCGTCGTCCTGGGCATACCACTCGTAGTAGCCGTCGGCGGGGAGCAGGCAGCGCCGCGCGGCGAATGCCCGCCGGAATGCGGGCTTCTCGGCCACCGTCTCGACGCGGGCGTTGATGAGCTTGCCGGCGATCGACCGGTCCTTGGCCCACGAGGGCACGAGGCCCCAGCGGGCGGCGCGCAGCTGGCGCTGCAGGCACTCCCCGCCGGAGTCGCCCGGCGGGCACCGCTGCACGACGGCATAGACCTCGTCGGTGGGAGCGACGTTCCAGGAGGCGGGAATCGGCCCGTCGTGGACCACGCGCTCCACCTCGAACTCCTCGACCAGGTCGTCGGGGTTCCTGCTCGCTGCGTAGCGTCCGCACATGGGGCGAGCCTGCCAGACGAGCTGTCGGCGGAGTGTGCGACGGTGTCGACTCCGTTCCCCGGGGGAAAGGCCCTGAACATGATCCTGCTTCGCCGCGCCGCCCGTCCCATGCTCGCCTCGGTCTTCGTCTTCGGAGGGCTCGACGCCTGGGCCCATCCCGGCCACCGAGCCGTCCTGGCGAAGCCGGTCACCGATGCGCTCAGCACCCTCGTGCCGGCGCTGCCGCGGGACCCTGAGCAGCTGGTACGCATCAACGCAGCCGTCCAGGTCGTGGCCGGAACGAGCCTGGCGCTCGGCCGCTTCCCGCGGCTCTCCGCCCTGGCGCTGGCCGCCTCCGTCGTGCTGACGACCGCCGCGGGTCACCGCTTCTGGGAGGAGACCGAGGCCAAGGCGCGGTCCGACCAGCGCATCCACTTCCTCAAGAACGTCAGCTCGCTCGGGGGGCTGCTGCTCGCGACGGCCGACACGGAGGGAAAGCCTTCACTCGGTTGGCGCGCCCACCACGCTGCGGGCGTGTCGCGCCACGCGCTGCGCGCGAGCAAGCGGGAGGCCGAGATGGCCGCCCGTGAGGCGAAGTTGTCGGCGAAGAACCGCGTGTGGAAGACGAAGGCGCGCCTGAGCTGAACGTGACGCGGTCGTTAGGCTTCCGCGCATGACCGACCTCCTCTGGAACGCCCCCGCTGCCTCGCATCCCCTCGCTGCGGTGGTCGACGTCCCCGGGTCGAAGTCGGTGACCAACCGGGCCCTCGTTCTCGCCGCGCTCGCCGACTCCCCCGCTCTCGTACGCCGCCCGCTCAAGGCCCGCGACACGAGGCTCATGTCGCGCGGGCTGACGGCGCTCGGCGCACCGGTCCTCGACCAGGGTGATGACTGGCTCGTGAGCCCCGCCCGCTCGGGCACCCTCACCGGTGACGTCGACATCGACTGCGGGCTCGCCGGCACGGTCATGCGGTTCCTGCCCGCGTGTGCCGGGCTCGCGCGCGGTGACGTGCGGTTCGACGGGGACGCCGCAGCGCGCGTACGCCCGATGGGAGTGGTGCTCGAAGCGCTGCGCGTGCTGGGCGTGGAGGTCAGTGGGCACGGGGGCACGCTGCCCTTCACCATCCAGGGCACGGGCCGCGTCCGCGGTGGTGAGGTCACGGTCGACGCGAGCGGTTCGAGCCAGTTCATCAGCGGCCTTCTCCTGTGTGCACCGCGCTTCGACGACGGCGTCGTCGTGCGGCACCAGGGCCCGCGGGTGCCGTCCCTGCCGCACATCGCGATGACAGTGCACATGCTGCGTGAAGCCGGTGTCGATGTCGACGATTCGACACCTGATGTGTGGATCGTGAATCCTGGTTTGGTCAAAGGTCGCGACGTTGACGTCGAGCCCGACCTCAGCAGCGCCGCCCCCTTCCTCGCCGCGGCACTCGTCACCGGCGGCCGTGTCACGATCCCGGGCTGGCCGGCGCAGACGACACAGCCCGGCGACGCGCTGCGTGGCCTGCTGACGCGGATGGGCGCGACGGTCACGCTCTCCGACACCGGGCTGGAACTCACCTCGACCGGCGCCGTCCACGGCCTCGACGCTGACCTCCACGACGTCGGCGAGCTCACGCCCGTGCTGGCTGCAGTCGCCGCGGTCGCCGACGGGCCGTCACGGCTGCGCGGCATCGCCCATCTGCGCGGGCACGAGAGCGACCGGCTCGCCGCCCTGGCCACCGAGCTGACGGCGCTCGGCTGCGGCGTGGTCGAGAGCCACGACGCGCTGCAGATAACGCCCAAGCCGCTGCACGGCGGCGTCTTCGCGACCTACGAGGACCACCGCATGGCGATGGCGGGTGCGGTTCTCGGGCTCGTCGTTCCGGGTGTGCGCGTGGCTGATGTCGCGACCACGAGCAAGACGCTGCCGGACTTCGTGGGCATGTGGGACCGCATGCTGGGCACCGCTCCTGCCGCTCGCGACGAGCACTGAGCCGCCTGTGACCAGCCGTCGTCAGCCCGACGAGGACGACGTACGCATCCGCCCGGGCCGTCACAAGGCCCGGGCGCGCACCAAGGACCGGCCAGGGCACCTCGACGCCGTCGACGGGCGGGTGGTGGCAGTCGACCGAGGGCGGTTCAACCTGGTCGTCGGCGACCACAGCGTCTATGCCATGAAGGCGCGTGAGCTCGGCCGCAAGGGCGTCGTCGTCGGCGACGAGGTCTCGGTGGTCGGGGACTCCACCGGCAAGGACGACGCCCTCGCCCGCATCGTTCGGGTGAGCCCGCGCCGGTCGGTGCTGCGCCGCACCGCCGACGACACCGACCCGATCGAGCGCGTCATCGTCGCCAACGCCGACCAGCTGGTCGTCGTCACCGCGACGATGGACCCCGAGCCGCGCCCGCGACTGATCGACCGCTGCCTGGCCGCGGCCTATGACGCGGGCCTGGCGCCCCTGCTCTGCATCACCAAAGCGGACCTGGCCTCCCCCGAGCCGTTGCTCGCTGCCTACGCCGCGCTCGACGTGCCGCACGTGGTCATGGCGCAGGGCGGCAACCTCGACATCCTGCGCGAGCGGCTCGCGGGGCGCACGAGCGTGCTCATCGGACACTCGGGTGTGGGCAAGTCCACGCTCGTGAACGCGCTCGTGCCAGGCACCTGCCGCGCGGTCGGGCACGTCAACGAAGTGACCGGACGTGGCCGCCACACGTCGAGCTCGGCGATCGCGCTACGGCTGCCGGGCGACGTCGGCTGGATCATCGACACCCCCGGCGTGCGCAGCTTCGGGCTGGCTCATGTCGACCCGGCACGCCTGCTCTCGACATTCCCCGACCTCGCTGCCGGCACGGCCGCGTGCCCACGCGGCTGCACGCACGACGAGCCGGAGTGCGGGCTCGACGCCTGGGTCGCGCAGGGGCACGCAGGGCCCGGCGGCGCTGCCCGGCTCGACAGCCTTCGCCGGCTGCTGCGTGCGCGCACCGCCGACGTGGTCACCCATGAGGGACCTGACCTGAGCGATCCGAACGAGCCAGCCGGTTCCGGTGATGCGCGTAGCTAGCTGCGCCGGGCAGGCGAACGATTGCACCACCAGCAGGTTAGTCCGGTCGCGCCCTGGCTGGCTCTCACGACCTGATCGTCGAGCGCACGCACGACGGGCTCGCCGCGGCCCGGCCCGCGGCCGCAACGGCGGGCCAAAGCCGAAGATGACCCCGCACCGGGTCAAGCAAGCGTGCGCCCTGTGCGACGCCGGCGAGCTCACCGTGCGGGAGATCGCCGACACGCTCGGGGTGAGCCGACCAACGATCTACCGGCACCTCGACCCACCTGCACCGAAGCCGCCAGCACCCCTCGCCGGCCAGGTAGACCATGAGCCCTTCGCGTCTGCGCCAGCCGGACTGGCCCCAATGCCCTGCTGACCAGCTCCCGGTCAGCACCGTAGACGCGTGCGGTGTAACGGGCTGGTCTGAGCTCGATGACGATGCCGCGATGGTGAGTGGCCCCCGGACACGCGCAGCCACTCACCAGCGCAGCCGCGTGCCGGGCGATCTGTCAACCTCAAGGACTACATCCAGGATCACCACAGTCTGCACTTGGTGACACGTTTCTTACCGGCACCCCGTCACGGTCACGTCCGAACGGGTCCGGGTCGAGGTCGACGACGGCTCACCGCAGCTGCCTGCGTGGTCCCCGTCGATGCCCGGGTCCCTGAGCGGGCGTGGCCTGACGTTGGTCAACGCCCTCGCCACCCGGTGGGGGGCCGACCTGCTCGACAGCGGCGGGAAGACGGTGTGGTCAAGCTCACCGAGGACCGCCCTGATCCGTTGCCTTACCGCTGGCGCGCCGCAAGATGCGATCGCCGGCGTCGCACCGGTCGAGCTGTTGCTCGGCAGGTCCGAGTCGGCGGTGGTTATGCTGGCAGGCTTCCG
>CAXSDR010000011.1:29919-40362 GCA_964236445.1 uncultured Motilibacteraceae bacterium
CGATGACGTTGGGCGTCCGTCTGCGTGGGGCTGTCCGGAGCAGTGAGCTGAGCGACGAGATCTTCGACAGCGCCGGCGACCACCGCAGTGCCGAGGACTGGCATGCCGGCCGCCTGAAGTGGGGTTCGAGTTCTCCGACGGTCAACGCGCAACGAACGTCGATCCGCCGGTATGGACGGAGATGCCAGACCGTCACCGAGGGGCGGCACATGCTGGCGAGCCTTCCGTATGGGTGCCCACCCGGGTGGTCTTGCATGGTGGGGGAGGTGGAGGCCCCCGGGCGGTCGACCGGGACTACTGGCTGTGGCCCCTACCCCCGCTCGGAGAGCTGCGTGTTTATGTCAGTGGCCGGCGCGCGGTATCGAACTAGCGGTGCAGGAACTGGACAGCACGCCGCTTGCATGCTGCGGCGGCCAGGTCCCACTCGGTATGGGAAGCAAGCGACCACTGACGTGTTCCGTCCCGCGTGGGAATGCCCGCACATCCGTGCGTCTTCACGTGTATGTGACGAAGTCAGCAGTACCTAGCGGCGAAGCAGAAGTGCCAGGCGATAGCCATGAGCATCCCGTGGACGCCGGCCGTGTGGCCCATGCCCGTGCTCGTGGGATCGGCGCGGAGGACGCCGGCCGGCTCGCGGCGACGTTGAGCTTGTTCGCGGACCCGTCGCGCTCACGGATCCTCTACGCGCTGGACCTGGTCGAGGAGCTGTGCGTCGGCGACATCGCCCTGGCCCTCGAGCTCAGCGAGGACTCCGTCGGGTACGCACTGCGCCTGCTGCGCACGGCAGGGCTGGTCGCTACCCGCAAGCAAGGCCGGGTGGTGTTCTACCGACTCGCCGAGGACTTCCCCGAGCCGCTGCTCAACCACTGCCTGCGCCGGCTCATCGAGCTCAGCCGCACCGACACCGACACTGGCGACAGGGAAGGAGACCGGTGATGGCTGCTTTGAACGCCTTGGGGCACGCGCTGCAGCTGGCCGGGTCGATGACCTGGGAAATCTTGTGGTCGCTGATCTTCGGGTTCTTCCTGTCAGCCGGGATAGAGGCGGTCGTGCGCAAGGACACCGTCGTAGGACTCATGGGCACCGACCGACCGCGCAGCATCGCCGCAGCCACCGCGCTCGGGGCTGCGTCGAGCTCGTGCTCCTACGCCGCGGTCGCGCTGGCCCGATCGCTGTTCCGCAAGGGCGCGGACTTCACCGCGGTGATGGCGTTCGAGATCTCCTCGACGAACCTGGTCATCGAGATGGGCGTGATCCTCGCGCTGCTGCTCGGGTGGCAGTTCACCCTTGCCGAGTACGTCGGCGGCCCGCTGATGACCATGGTCCTGGCGCTGCTGTTCCGGTTCTTCCTGCGCGAGAAGATCCTTCACGCGGCACGAGAGCAGGCAGAGCGCGGCGTCGCCGGGAAGATGGAAGGCCACGCGGGCATGGACATGAGCGTTCCCGGCGAGGGGTCCGCGTTGCGCCGGCTGGTCTCGCCCAGTGGTTTCACGTCGACGGCGCACTACTTCGCGATGAACTGGGCGAGCGTGTGGGTCGACATCGTCGGTGGGCTGCTGATCGCCGGGGCGTTCGCTGCCTGGGTCCCCACCGTGTGGCTACGCGAGCTGTTCCTCGCCGACCACGGTGTCCTGAGCAAGGTGTGGGGCCCGCTGATCGGCCCGCTGCTCGCGGTCGTCAGCTTCGTCTGCTCGATCGGCAACATCCCGCTCGCAGCAGTGCTGTGGGACGGGGGCATCAGCTTCGGTGGTGTCGTCAGCTTCATCTTCGCCGACCTCATCGTCATTCCTGTCCTGCTGATCTACCGCAAGTACTACGGCACCCGTATGGCGTTGTTCCTCTTCTGCACCTTCTACGCGGCGATGGTCGCTGCGGGCTATCTCGTCGAGCTGGTCTTCACCCCGCTCGGGCTCGTCCCCGGCCGGCACACGGCTGCGATGGCCATGCAAGCCCACATCTCCTGGAACTACACCACGTGGCTCAACATCGGCGCGCTGGTCCTCGCGGCCGTGCTCACCGTGCGGTTCATCCGTACCAACGGCCTGGCCATGCTCACGATGATGAACGCCGACCCCAGCGAGCACGATCACAGCGGGAACGCGCATGGCCATGATCACCGCTAGCGACGGCGCTGCGAACGGCACACCCGACCTACGCTGGGTCCTGTGAGCCGCCGCCAAGTCCCTGTCGCGGGAAGCACGCTGCGCCGGCTGCTGCTCGTGCTCGGGCTGCTCGCCGGCGTGCTGGCGATGCACGGGTTCACCGCGAACCACGACGCGATGCCCTCGACGGCATCGATGACCTCCGTCGCCGCGCACTCGGCGGACGCCCGGCACGCCAATGCGGAGCACGCCGATGCCGAGCAGGGCATGGTGCCGCGGAGCCCGTCGCATCTGCTGGACCACAGCCATCTCGGTGCAGCGCTCGACGCCGAAGCGATGGGCGCCATGGGCGGTGCGTGCGTCGCGGTGCTGGTGACGTCGCTGCTGCTGGCTCTGGCGAGGCGCCGGGTGGCGACGACGCCGCTGCTGAGTCGTCGTGACTGCGCCGCGGGGTGGCAGGGTTCGCCCGATCCGAGCCCAGCTGTCGGACGGTCGCTGTTCGAGCTCTGCGTGCTGCGCACCTAGGCCGTACCCCGGCCCCGCGGGACGCGCCCGTCGCGGCCCCGCCCACGTGCGCAACTCCCCGCAGCCCTCAAAGCTCGAAGGACACCGCCATGAACCGAACCGCGCGCCTCACCCTGCCCGCCCTCGCTCTCACCGCTGGGCTGGCGCTCAGCGCCTGCGGCGCCAGCTCGTCAGGCAGCACCATGGGCTCGATGCCCGGGATGGCCTCAACTGCGAGTTCCATGCGCATGGCAACCAGCGCTGCCACCGCCCCGGCCACGACTGGCTCCTCAACTGTCAGCGAGCACAACGCTGCCGACACCACGTTCGTGACCGGCATGATCCCGCACCACGCCCAAGCCACCGCGATGGCCGACATGGCCATGACAAGCGCCTCGAACGCTGAGGTGAAGACCCTGGCCGCGCAGATCAAGGCCGGTCAGGGCCCGGAGATCACCATGATGACCGGGTGGTTGCAGTCGTGGGGCGAGCCCGTTCCGTCCACGACCATGAGCGCGGCGATGGGTGACATGGGCGCCACGATGATGAGCTCGAAGGACATGGCCGACCTGGGCAAGGCCACCGGTGCCTCGTTCGACCGGATGTGGCTGCAGATGATGACGAAGCACCACCAGGGCGCCATCACCATGGCAAAGACCGAGCTAGACGCCGGCCGCAACGCTGACGTCAAGACCCTCGCTCAGAACATCATCGTCAGCCAGAGCAAGGAGATCACCACCATGGCCACCCTGCTGACAACCATCGGCTGAGCGCGCGCCGCAGCTGCGGCTCGCCCGACCACCTCGTGGGCGGGGGCGAGCCGCAGCTTGCTGCGCATCAGCTCGTGACGGCGTGCAGAGGCTCTGGGTTGCGGGCGTGCGGCGTAGCGCTGTCCGATCGTGGTGAGGCCACGTGGCTTGTAGACAGACAGCACAGGGCCGCGATCAGCAGCAGCACAAGCGCTCCCGCCCCGTGAAGGCACGAAAGAGGAATCGCCGATTCCGGCGCCCCCGCTAGCGCCGCGGACGGTCCTCGCTGTGTGGCAAGCCCGGTCAAGGTCTGCATGTAGAGCAGCAGGACACCGCTCGCGAACAGGTTCATGACGAGTTCCACCAGCACCCAGTAGTGACACAGCAAACCCCAGCTGATGCTCAGCGTCTGTCGCTTACCCCGTCACGTCCGATCGAGGATGACCTTGGGGCGCCGAGGACGCGATGCGCGGGTGGTCCGGAGTCTGCTTCGGAATTGGGGCGTGCGTTCGACAACGCCGCCGCTGGCCCCGCAGCGGCCTTCCGCACGCCCGCGCTATACATTCCGCGCGTACGCCGCACCTGACCCAACGACTGCCCGGTCCTCGCGCCGAGGTCCCGCCTTGCGCGCTCCAGCCCGCTCTGGTGACGAGCGGAGCGGTCCCCTTGTGCTTGCGCTTTCGCGGCGGCGATTCGAGCTGCGGCTCTTTGCTGCGGAGTGCTCACTTCCAATGCCTGCGGGTAGCCACGGCGGCCAGCGTTGGCGCGGTCGCCGTCGACACAGGCCTGTTTGGCGTCACGGGCGCGACGTTGACGGTGGCTTCTGCGCCGGCGGCGAGGCGACGCAGTTCGGGCAATGCCTCGAGGTCTTTGCTTCGTGCCGCGGCCGTCTTCGACCGGATGACATCCGCGAGGGAAGCGATCCGCACCTCGATCGCTCCGATCCGGAACGGGAGGGCGCCTCGGGTGAGGTCGGGGTAGCCGTGCGTGCCCGATGGAGTGAAGGTGAGGTCCAACTCCCCGAGCCTGGTCACCAGGTTCAGCATGCGCATGCCGCGCAATGCCTCCACCGAGGTCGCGAACGCCAGACCGTCCGGGGCGCTCTCGATGCGGATCCGGGCACCCAGCTCGCCCAGCGCGTCGACGAGCCGGCTCAGGTTCTCCTCGTCAGTTGCGGGCACGACGTCGACATCACGCGTCCGCCGCGTTGAACCGTGTACCTGCGCCGCGTACCCACCGACCACCACGTACTGCACCCGGTGGCGTTCCAACACCTCGAGCAGCTCCTCGGCGCGCAGCGGCGGGCCTTGTGGTTCACTCACCCGGCATCAAGTCTGCTCGGCAAGAGGGGAACCGCCGCGCGCAGCGCCTCCGTGGTCCGGGCATCCTCCGCGTCCTGCTCAACGCGCTGGGACTCGCTGAGCCGGGCACGCATGGCGTCGAGAACGTCATCGTGGTCGTCGTAGGGCTCTATCCGGACCCGCAGCTCCAGGTCCGCCGCCGCCAGCAACCGCGACAGCATCACCAACGACGGCTGGCGAAGCCCCGCCTCGATCCGACCGACCGTCGAGGAGGGCACGCCCGCGACGAGCGCGAGCTGGCGCTGTGACCAGCCGCGCTCGATGCGCGCGAGCCGCAACAGATTGCCAGCCAGCCGCTCGGCGTTGCGCCGCGCACTCGTACCCGGCACGGCCATGCACCCATGATAGCCATTCGGCAACAGCACACGGGTTGACGTTTATTGATGGCGGACGCCCCTCGATCAGTGCCGCGCCCGCTGGTGGGGGTCCACCTACCAGCCGCTTCGACCGGCGCCGGGTCGCGCCTCGGCGCCCCGGCCGGGGTGTCGCACGCGGGTCGTTCGGGCCGGGCATGCGGGGCCCGGGCCGGCGTTCCGGCATTGGTGATGAGGTTTGTTGAGAGGCTGCCTGCGCTGCTTGCGCGGCCACCGACGTGTGCCAGACAGTGACGCGCCGGTCCCCCACGTACGCCGGCTGCGGCCTCGATGAGCGCTGCCGCTGCCGCAAGGTTGCGCATGGCGTTGTCCCAGCCGGCCGTGGGCCCGCTCAGCCGCCCGCCTACTGGTCGGCGTGCTCACTGCGGCCAGCCGAAGACGGGGTCCGAGCACGAGGCGCGGGCTGTCGGCACCGCGGACGAGAGCGCCGCCGTCAAGCGACGGCTCAGCCGATCAGGCCTCAGAACCGGCCCCGGAGCATCTCAGGTCAGCGTCATGTCCAAGCGCTCGACGCCGGTCTCCTGAGGCAAGCCCCCGACCGATCAGTCGTCGTCCACGAGCAGGGAGGCACTGAACCACACCCGTTTGCCCGCGCTCAACGGCTCGACCCCCCAAGCGGTTGCGAGCAGCTCCACGAGCCTCAGCCCACGACCCCCCTCGGCAAGGCGTGCCAGGTCGAGGTCGTTCCCGCCGGCCACGTCGTCGCCGTCGAGCGCGAGCTCGCCGCGTGGCGAGGGGATGACACGGCTCGTGTCGATCACGCTCACCGTCACCACGGCGTCCGAGACGGCCACCTCGAGCCGGCACGCCGAACCCGCATGCACCACGGCGTTCGTCACCAGCTCGTCGGTCAGGAGGACGACCGTGTCGAGCGCAGCGGAACCGCTGGTGTCACCGGCAAGAGCCGCCGCCACAGCGCGGCGGGCGATGCCGGCAGAGCGCAAGGTCGGCGCGAGCTCCAGCGACAACGCACGCGAGGTCGGCACAGCCGGTGGAACACGTGACGTCAGAGGCGTCGGTGTCGTCACCGGCTCCACCGACGGTCCGGCCCCCGCAGCTGACGGCGACCGCAGCCCGAGAACGTTTTCCAGGTCACGGGACTGCGAGACGTTGCGCTGGCGCATACGTTCTGATTCGGCCGCGGGAAGTTTTTTCTGGAGCCCGGTGCACCGAGGGCCGCTGACCGCTCAGTCCGGCGAGCTCGCGCGCCGATGGGTCGGGGTGACCACCAGCGCCCATGTCCCGGCCCAGACCATCGCCGGGTCGCTGCCCGATGCCCAGACCGCTGCTGCCGCCGTCGCGACGGTGGGCGCGCTGGCCGTCGTCGCCAACGTGCAGCGGGTCGTCCGAGGACGACCTGTCGCGGTCGAACTCGTCACCTGCGCGCTTCTCGCCGGTGGCCATGCCCTCATCGAGGACGTGCCGGGCAGCGGCAAGACGACTCTCGCGCGGGCCTTCGCGCACTCGCTCGGGGCGAGCTTCTCGCGCATCCAGGCCACCGCGGACCTCCTGCCCTCGGACATCACAGGCTCGGGCATCTGGGACACCGGTTCGCAGACGTTGCGCTTCGTCCCCGGTCCGGTCTTCGCGCAGGTGGTGCTCGTCGACGAGCTCAACCGGACGCCGCCACGGACGCAGTCGGCGTTCATGGAGGCCATGGCGGAAGGCGCGGTCACGGCCGACGGGACCCGCCATGCGCTTCCTGACCCGTTCTTCGTGATCGCCACCCAGAACCCGCTGGAGCAGCACGGCACCTATCCCCTGCCGGAGGGCCAGCTCGACCGGTTCGCGGTGCGGGTCACGCTGGGCGACCTCGACGCCGCCACCGAGCGGGCGGTGGTGCGCGAGCAGCTCGCCGGCCCGACCGTCGACGCGCTCAGCCCGGTGCTCGACGTCTCCGGACTGCTGGCGCTGCGCGCGAGCGTACGCACGGTCCGTGTCTCCGACCCGGCGCTGGAGCACGCCGTAGAGCTCGCACGCGGCACTCGGCGCCATCCCGCGGTGATGGTGGGCGCGAGTCCGCGCGCGGCGATCGTGCTCGTCCGCTGCGCGCAGGCGCTCGCGCTGCTGCGCGGCCGGGACCACGTGCGCCCCGAGGACACCCAGCATCTCGCCGGTGCCGTCCTGGCGCACCGCCTGAGCCTGCTCGGAGCGGGCGGTGCCCACGGGCCCGACGCCGCGCTCCAGATCGTCGCCGATGTGGTGAGCCACACGCCAGTGCACGTACGCGCGTGAGGGCACGTCGCGTCGGCCCCCACAGCAGCCGCACCACACTGTCCTGGTCGCTGCTCGTGCCGCTGGTCGTGGCGCAGGTGCTGTATTGGCTCGCGGCGCTGGTGGGCTCGGGCTGGCTCGTCGTGCTCGCAGCCGCCGCCATGGGACCGCCGGTCGTCGGGCTGGTCCTGCGGCCGCGCATCGCGGCCCTCACCGTGCAGGTACGCGGGCCCGGCATGGCCGGGGTGGGCACCGACGTACGCCTGCACGTCCGCGTCGTCAACGGCGGGCGCCGAGGCTCGGACCCGGTGCGCATCTCGCTGCACGAGGGCCACGACCCGCTGGCCCTCGACGTGCCGGCCCTCGCCGCCGGCGCAGAGGTCGAGATCGAGGCGACGGTGGCCGTGAGCACCCGGGGCGTGGCGGACGAACGCGCGGAGCTCGTCGCCTTCGGTCCCTTCGGGTTCCTCAAGACGCAGCGCACGGTCGCGACGCGCCCCGGGGTCCTGACCGCAGCAGCCCCGTCCGCCCGCACCCTGCCGGCCACACGGGCCACTGGCGGTCACGACGGCACGCCGAGCTCCTCGCACCGCAGCGGCGGCGGTGTCTCCGGCATACGCGAATGGCGACCCGGCGACCCGGCGCACCACGTGCACTGGCGCAGCAGCGCCAGACGCGGCCGGCTGATCGTGCTCGAACGCGGCGACGCCCACACCGCCGCCGCCTGCGTGCTCGCGGCGGGCGACGCTCCCGGCCCGCACTGGGAGGCCGTGGTGGCGTCGGCGACCGGCGCCCTGCTCGCGGCGCAGCAGGCCGGGAACGCCACCTGGGCACTCGCGCGAGCCGGTGCCGACGACGTGACCCGGCAAGCGGTGCCCCTGCTACCGGTGCCCCTGGCCGGCCCGACCCAGGTGCTGGCCTGGTCCGCGCTCGTCACCCCGGCGCTGCCCGACGGCGCAGAGCTGCGCGCCCTGGTCGGCGCGGTATCACGCACCGGGGCGGAGCTCGTCGTGATCGCGACGCCCGGCGTGCCCCCGCACTGGTGGCACGACCTCGACGCCGCGTGCGGGCTCGTCGCCGTCCACCATGTCCGCGACGTCCGCCACGTCCGCCATGTCCGGCTCGACCCGTGAGCGGGCTCGCCGAGACCGACCTGCGGCGGGCCACCACCGGCGCCGTGCTCATCGGCTTCGGGGCACTGACGGTGAGCCAGACCCTCCCCCCGCCCGCGACAGCGCTGGCCATCGTCGCCTATGCCGTCGCGACCTATGCCGCGCACGGCGACCGGGTGCCGCTCGTGACGCGCCACGCCTTCGCGATGGGCGTCGTCGCCGTCGGCGCGGTGGGTGCGCTGGCCTCGTCGCGCAACCTGGGCCACCTCTGCGGCATCCTCGTCGCCGCCGTTGCCGTCGCCCAGGCCGCGACCGCGGTCACGCCTCGGGACCGCCGCGTGGCGATCGTCCCGCCGGCGCTGATGCTGGTGCTGGCCGCAGGGCTCGCGCCCGGCGACCGCGTCGCGCTGCCGCTGCTCGCGGGCTTGGTCGCCGTCCTCCTGGCCGCACTGCTGGCCCGCCGCTCCCCGAGGGTGACCCATCCCGTCCTGGCCGTCCTGCCGCCCGTGGGCAGCGGTGGCGTGCGCATCGGGCGCGCCGGATCAGCGGTCGCAGCGGCAGTCGTCGTCGGCGCACTGGTCTTCCTGATGGTTCCCAACGTCGCGGGGGCGCGCAGCACGAGCCGGATGCGGTCCGGGCTGTCGCAGTCCGACCTGTCCGACCTGTCCGGTGAAGGCATCACGCGATCGACCGCGTCCTACTCCAGCGACGTCCTCGACATGCGCGCGCGGGGAGACCTCGGCAACCGGCCGCTCGCGTCGGTGCCCATGGCCTCGCCGCAGCTCTGGCGAGGAGGCGTCCTCGACCGCTACGACGGCGCCAGGTGGTCCGACGGAAGCGCCCTCACGACCAGCCCGCTGCCCTCACGCGCCACGGGGGAGACAGCCGTCCCGCCGCAGTCCGACGCACCGGTCGCCCACGCCGCATTCCGCCACGACGACGTACGCGTCCTGTCCCCCGAGCTCGGCGTCGTCATCGCTCCCGGCCCCGTCCGCACGGTGACCGGCGCCGCGCCGTTCTTCCTGCACGGCAGCTCGGTGATGCTCCCCTACATCGCGGCTTACAGCGTCGAGAGCACGACGGTTCCCGACGACCCCGCCACGCTTGCGCACGCGACGGGACGCGACACCGGCTCAGCGGCGGACCCGCGCTGGCTGGCGCTGCCGCCGACCATCACCCTGCGCACCGACGAGCTCGCCCATCGGCTCACCGACGCCGTTGCGACGCGCGCTGCGGCGGTGGCCGCGGTCCATGACTACGTGCAGGGCTCCGCCACCTACGACCTCGCGTCACCGGTGCCCCGGAGCGGGCAGGACGCGGTCGACGACTTCCTGTTCGTGTCACGCCGTGGCTTCTGCGAGCAGTTCGCCGCGGCCGAAGTCGTGCTCCTTCGCCTGTCAGGAATTCCCGCCCGGCTCGTGACCGGGTTCAGCGGCGGCACCCCCGAGGCGGGCGGCAGGCGCACCCTCCTGTCGGGCAACGCGCACGCGTGGGTCGAGGCCTCCTTTCCCGGTGTCGGCTGGGTCGCCTCCGACCCCACCCCGGCACGCACGTCCACCGGGCTCACGTTCAGCCGGCGACTGCACGCCGCGATCGCGAACCGGCTGCACAGCACGACCGGGCGGGCGACGCTCGCGGCCGGTCTGCTGGTCGTGACGGCGCTCGTGACAGCAGCGGGGGTCGGTGCGGGGGTCGCACTGCGCCGCAGGCACCCGCTCGGGCGCGAACCGGTGTCGCACTCGCCGCTGCTGCGCGCCTGGGTCGACTACGAACGCGCGCTCGCCCGCCACGGCTGGGGCCGCCGCGATGCCGAGACGCTCACCGAGCTGGGTGAGCGCCTGGCGTCAGTGCCCGGCGTGCATGAGGCGCTGACGGCCGTGCAGGACGAGGTCTATGCCGGTGCCGTTCCCGGCGCTCGGGAGCTCGATCGCAGCGTGACGGCGCTCGATCGCGCCTCGCGCGAGCTGAACACCCGCAAGCCGGCCGGGACGCCCCCGCGCCCCTGACCTCAGGTCGACCCAGGTCGG
>CAXSDR010000011.1:40462-51455 GCA_964236445.1 uncultured Motilibacteraceae bacterium
CCCGGAAGGCCCCTGCCCGCTCGAGCTCCCGACGTCGAGCGCCTGGGCCGCGGCGAGGAAGAGGTCGGGGTCGGGCTTCGCCGCGCGTACGTCGTCGCGCGTGATGACCGGAACGCCCGACGGCACCCCGAGCGTGGCGAGCGCCCCGGTCGAGCTCTCGAGGCGGCTGCTGGTGGCGATCGCCCAGGGCACCGAGCGCTCGGTCAGGGTCACCAGCAGCTCGCGGGCTCGGGGAAGAGGTGCGACGAACCCAGCTGGTCGCGATAGAGCTGCGCGTGCAGGTCCTGCAGCCGCTCGACCTCGGTCGCGTCCAGCGAGCTCCCGGTCTCGGCCACGAGGGCATGCACGAACAGTCCCCCGCTCATGGCCGATGCGCCGGTGCAGGCGCCACACGCTGACGTCGATGCCGCAGTGCGTGAGCGCCTCGCGCCAGGCCACCACATGCTGGTAGACGCTGTCGACGAGCGTGCCGTCGAGGTCGAACAGGAACGCGGGCGGCTTCGGGTCCTGCATCTCGCGGATGCTGCCACAAGTAGCGTTTGCCGCGTGATCGACCTGGCAGAAGACCTCGACCTCGCTCAACGTCTCGCCGATGCCGCCGACGCGATCACGCTGGCACGCTTCCGGGCGCTCGACCTCGCGGTCGAGACGAAGCCCGACGCGACCCCGGTGAGCGACGCCGACCGCTCCACCGAACAGGCGATCCGCGACCTGTTGGCGACCGACCGGCCAGGCGACGCCGTGCACGGCGAGGAGTTCGCCGACACCGGGAGCGGCTCGCGGCGATGGGTCGTCGACCCGATCGACGGGACCAAGAACTACGTCCGTGGCGTGCCTGTCTGGGCGACGCTCGTCGCGCTGCTCGACGGCGACGAGGTCGTCGTCGCGGTCGTGTCTGCTCCGGCGCTGTCACGGCGCTGGTGGGCGACCGCGGGCGGAGGCGCATACGCCGCCGCTCCCGGCGGCCCGGTGCGCCTGCGGGTCTCCGGTGTGTCGCGGGTCGAGGACGCGTCGCTGTCCTACTCGAGCCTCGACGCCTGGGGACCCCGGCGCCAGCCGTTCATCGACCTGCTCGACACCTCCTGGCGCACCCGGGCCTTCGGTGACTTCTGGTCCTACGTCATGGTCGCCGAGGGTGTCGTGGACATCGCCGCGGAGCCCGAGGTGTCGCTGCACGACCTTGCTGCGCTGGACCTGCTCGTGCGCGAGGCCGGCGGAGCTTTCACCGACGTGACGGGCCGTCCGGGTCCGGCATGGGGAAGCGCTGTGGCGACCAACGGGCTGCTGCACGACGCGGTGCTCGCCGCGCTGCAACCGCGAGGCTGAGCACCCTGAGGATTCCAGGCGCCGCCAGCAGCGCCGCGAGGTCGAACCAGCCGTAGCCGCCTGCGGCGCCGCTCGGTGGGTTGCCGATGGCGACGATGCCCGTGGGATCGCGCAGCGCCCAGGTCCAGGTGCCGAGCGACGTGCCCAGCAGCTCGAGGTAGGTGACGACGACGAACGCGCCCACATAGAGCGGGCGCGACGGACCCCACCGCAGGAACGCGAGCAGGCACCCGAACCAGAACGCCCCGAGCACGTCGAGCCGACCGGAGAGCACCAGCCCCCACAGCGCGTACGCGCCCCCCAGCACGACCGTCACCGTCACGGCGGTCCGCAGGTGTCGGTGCACGAGCACACTGCGCCCCATCAGGAGTGCCGCGAGGTAGGTCAGGCCGTGCCCCGGCGGCACGAAGCCGGGCACACCGCCGTCGCGATAGACATAGACGTGCAGCAACGGGGAGAACGTGTATTCCACGAGCGTGGCGAACCCGACCACCACGGCCGTCTGGGCGCGTACGAGCGGTGACTCCCGTTGCAGCACCACGAGGAGCACCAACCAGGTCGCCACGGCGAGGACCGGCCGGGCACCGGGCCCCGCCACGCGGTCGGTCAGGAGCACGACGGCGATCCACGCCATCACGGCCGCAGACCGCGCGGCGTCGCGGCTCACTTCGACGCGAGCAGGGCTGCCCCGGCGATGCCGGCGTTGTTGAGCAGCTGCGCCGGGACGACGTCGCAGGGCACATCGACGTAGGACAGCCACTTGTCCGACTTCTTGCTGACTCCGCCGCCGACGACGATCAGCTGCGGCCAGAACAGGGCGTGCGCCACGTTGAGGTAGTGGTTGACGCGCTTGCCCCAGTCCTTCCAGCCGAGGTCGTCACGTTCGCGGACCGAGTCGGCCGCCCTCGTCTCGGCGTCATGGCCGTCGACCTCGAGATGGCCCAGCTCGGTGTTGGGCACGAGGATGCCGTCGACGAACAGCGCCGAGCCGATGCCCGTGCCGAGCGTCACCATGAGGACGACCCCCGGGACGCCTTTGGCGACGCCATAGGCAACCTCGGCAACTCCGGCGGCGTCAGCGTCGTTGACCGCAGTGACCGCGCTGACGCCGGCCGCCTTGCGGATCACGTCCTCGACGTTGGTGCCGATCCACGACGGGTCGATGTTCGCCGCCGTACGCGCGACGCCCTTGGTCACCACCGCCGGCACGGTGCAGCCGATGGGCCCCGTCCAGGCGAAGTGCTTGGTCACCTCGGCCACCACCTCGGCCACGGCGTCGGGAGTCGACGGCTGTGGCGTGGCGAGGCGGAAGCGCTCCTCGAGCAGTTCCCCGGTCGCGAGGTCGACGGGCGCACCCTTGACCCCACTGCCGCCGATGTCGATTCCGAAGCCATGTCCTGACGATGGTGTGAGGTCACTGGGCGCAGTCATGCGCCCATCATCACCCCAAGCTGCCGGATTCGGCGGTCGGGTTCCGATGCAGCGATGTCGACGGCCACTGTGACGTCGTCATCCTGGTCCTCGAGGGCGTCGGCGAAGCGCTCGATCGGCACTCGACGAGCACCACAGGCACTCCCCCGGCCGGTCGGTTCGGGCTATCGGACGGGCCGGCGGGTTTCGCGCGCTCGGCCATCGGAGTGCTGCGCAGTGAGTTCGAGACCGCGCGCCGTCTGGCGTGCCTGCATCGCGAAGTCGAAGGTGTCGACCCGAGTCGCGAGCTCCACGTCCGCGGGGTCGGCGTGCCCGGGTCCGAGCGCGACCGTGATCGCCGCCTCGCGACTGTCGGCGACAGCACGGGCGGCCTCGCACGCATGAGCCGGCAGACCCATCCGCACTCGCTCAATGAGGTGTGCGGTCGCCAGGTCGTCCTCTCCGAGCCGGTCGTCGTCGAGCCAACCCGTGATGACGTAGTCGGGGACGCCGAGACCGCTCCGCGTCACCGCTGCTGCCGTCGCCGAGGCGCAGACCAGGCTTGCGCACCAACGGCGAGTGGCCGAAGCTGTCGCCACGACACCACGCGTTCCCGCGGACGTCCGCTGCACCATGTCTCGTCCAGCCAGGTCCTGAGCAGCGATCTCGGCGGGCGAGTTGGCGAGGTCGAAACCGTTCACTCGTCGGCCGTGATCTTCGCCCATCGCCAGCATCCCGCGATTTCCGGACTTCATCGCCAGCGCCTCGTCCACTGACTCGACGAGCCAGATGCGCGCGGCGCCCGCCGCGAAGGCATAGGCGGCGGTGGTGAAGGCACGAAGCACGTCGACGACGACAGGCCCCGTAGCTCCGGGCGCCTGACTTGCGGGAAGAAACCGGGCCTGGCTCATCGCGAGTGTCTATCAGAGGCGAGGAGGGACACCTGGCCCGAGCATGGGAACGGAAGTGACCCCACGATGTTGCCGACGTCGCCCCCGTCGACGCGTTCAGGCCCGCTCCAGCCGGACCTCGCCGGCCGTCACCTCTGTCGACACGACACGCACCCGGACGCGCTCACCGAGCGGCAGGCTGCCGTGCGCCCGGGCGAGTGCCGGCGGATCGGTGAGCATCACGACACCGCCGTCCCCGCTGTGCTCGGCCGAGACCACGACGGCATCGAGCGTCTCGCCGATCTTCGACGACAACAGGTAGGCCTCGACCACGTCGACCTCTCCGCGCTCCGCTGCGTGGGCCCGCTTGGAGCTCGCGGCCATCGCCGGCACGAGCTCGGGCAGCGCAACGCGCACGTCTGCCGGCAGCGGCTCGCCCGACACGTGCGACAGGCACACCTCGGTGGCATAGCGGTCAGCGAGCCGGCGCAGCGGAGCCGTCACGTGCGCGTACGCCGACCCGACGCCCGCATGCTCGTGGAGCTCCGGAAGGGCACCGTCGAACGCGACGTACGACGCCGAACCGGTCACGCGGGTGGCCGCACGCAGCACGGCTGCAGCGTGCGGGTCGTTCGGGTCGAGCCCCCGCAGCGCGTCAGCCCAGTGCACGTCCGTCGACCAGGGAACTCCGAGTGACGAAGCGATCTTCGCGAGTCGCGCGATGGCCGCAGGATCGGGTGGCGGCAGAACGCGCAGAAAGCCGACCCCGGCCTCCGTCATGAGCCGCGCTGCGCACTCGCCGGTGAGCAGCGAGAGCTGGGCGTTCCACCCGTCGGCGCGTACGGAGGTGCGCAGCGTCAGGTGCACCCCGGTTTCGTCGGCCGAGACCTCCTGCTCGGGCACCTGTAAGTCGACCGCACCGCGCTTCTCCTGCCGGCGCAGCAGCAGCTCACCCACCGTCGCGAGCAGCGCCACCGGACCGGTGGCCGCGCCCGCGTCGATGTCGCGCTGCACGTTGACGTAGTCGAGCCGCGCGGCCGAGCGCACCAGCGCCCTTCTCACATCAATGGCCGTCGGCTCACCCGCTGCGTCGAGATCGATGGTCCAGAGAACCGCGGGACGCGTGACGTCCGGCAGCAGGGACGCCGAACCCTCGGACAGCTCGACCGGGTGCAGCGGCACATTGCCGCCGAGCAGATAGATCGTCTCTCCGCGCAGCCGCGACTCGACGTCGACGGGCGTCCCCGGTTGCACGAAGGCCATGACGTCGGCGATGGCATAGCGGAACCTGAAGCCGTTCCCGCGGGCCTCGAGATGCAGCGCCTGGTCGAGGTCCAAGGAGCCGGGCGGGTCGATCGTCACGAACGGGATGTCCGTGGCATCGACGCGCCCGTCCACCGGCGCGCTGGCTGCCGCGGCGGCCGCCGTGACCTGCCCCGAGAAGTTCCCTGGGACGGCGTTGACGACGCGGACCCTGCGCAGACCCGCAGCGAGCGCATCCGACGCGGCGAGGACCTGCTGGGGTTGAGTGGTGATCACGCGGGGGCTCTACCCGCTCGCACCGGGATACGCACACCGATGCGCCGACACCGGGCGCGACGAGGGCCTGCTGCGGCTCTCGCTGACCGGCGAGGTCCGAGCCGATGCAGGATGGAGCCATGACCCTCGACGTGAACCTGCTCGGCACGACCACGAAGGTCGCCATCGTGACGCTGCGACCCGACCAGGTCGTCTACAGCGAGGCAGGCAAGTTCCTGTTCTGTTCCGACGACGTCGTCATGGAGACGAAGCTCAGCGCACCGACGGCACCGACGGGAGCGACCGCGGGTGGCGGCGGCGCTCCTGGGGCCACTGGCGGGTTCGGCGGCATGCTGCGCGGCGCCATGGACGCCGGCAAGCGCATGATGGCCGGCGAGTCGTTCGCTTTCACCCATTTCCACACCCGTGGCGGTGACGGGCTCCTGGGCCTCGCCGGCATCATCCCCGGTGAGATGCGCGCGATCGAGCTCGACGGGCGCACCACGTGGTTCGCGGAGAAGGACGCATTCGTCGCGGCAGAAGCGGGTGTCAACTTCGACATCTCGTTCGCCGGCGCTCGGCAGGGTTTCAGCGGTGGTGAGGGTTTCGTGCTCGAGAAGTTCACCGGCACCGGGACGCTGCTGATCGGTGGTGCGGGCGACTTCATCGACGTCAACCCGGCCGACTACGGCGGACGGCTACGCGTCGACACCGGCTGCATCGTCGCGTGGGACGGCGGCATCACCTACGGCATCGAACGCGTCGGTGGCATGAACAAGCAGGGCGTCATGAACGCGATGTTCGGTGGTGAGGGCATGTCGTTGGCCACGGTTTCGGGCAACGGGCGAGTCATCCTGCAGTCGGTGACCATCGACGGCTTGGCCAAGGCGCTACAGAAGAACACCGGCGCAGGAGACAAGAAGACGGGTTCAGGCATGGGCGGCCTGTTCTCCGGCAGCATGGACTGAGGACCGCCATGGCCCTGCGCTCGCAAGACGAGATCGTCGCAGCACTCAAGACGCAGGCGGGCCACTGCCGCGAGCTGGGCTCCGGGCTCTATGCCGATCTCATGATGCGGGCAGCGGAGACGGCCACCGCTCGTCACCCCGACCCGGTCGCCGCGATCCTCGCCGACCACGACGGAGACCTGCGGCGCGACCAGGCGGTGCTGCGGCTGTTCGGCGGCGTCCACCGGCTGGTGCTGGAGCGGCGCGCCGGTGCGCTGGCCGCGCACTACCCGTCCGTCGGTGGGACCTACGCCGGTGACGTCGGGCCGTGCTGGGAGGCCTTCGGGTCCGTCGCCGAGGAGCACGCCCAGGATCTGCTCGACGGCATGCACCAGGCGCCGCAGACCAACGAGGTCGGGCGGGGTGCCGCTCTCGTCGGTGGGCTCTGCAAGCTCGTCGGCGGGCTCCCGGTGCGGCTGTTCGAGATCGGGGCGAGCGCGGGGCTCAACCTGCGCGCCGATGCCTTTCGCATCGAGCACGTGAGCTCCGACGACGCCACGGGACCGCCGGAGTCCCCCGTACGCCTCGCGGCGGCCTGGCAGGGGGTCGTGCCCACGCAAGCCGTTCCCCGGGTCGTCGACCGCGCAGGCGTCGACGTGGCACCCGTGGATCCCCTGACGACCGACGGCAGGCTGCTGCTCACGAGCTATGTCTGGGCCGATCAGATCGTGCGACTGGAGCGACTTCGTGCGGCGTTCGTGCTCGCCGAGCGCATACCGGTCCGCGTCACCCGCGGTGGCGCGGCAGACGCGGTCGAGATGCTGACGCTGCGGGCAGGCGTCGTCACGGTCATCTGGCACAGCGTCGTGTGGCAGTACCTCGACGACGAGGAGCAGCGGCGCGTAGCCGCAGCCGTCGACGCGCTCGCTGTCACGGCGAGCTCGGACGCGCGGCTGGCGTGGCTGAGCCTCGAGCCGGACAGGTCGCAGTCGGAGCGACTGCGCTTCGCCGTCAGGCTGAGGCAGTGGCCGGGTCGGACTGACGAGGTCCTCGGGCACGCCCCGGCGCACGGTGTTCCCGTCACCTGGGACTGAATAACTGGCGTTCGTGAGAGCGAGCAGAGTGATGCGCGAGGGGGAGAGACGTGAACATGGTGCTCAGTCAGAAGTACGCCAACGCCCTCGCCGCCCTCGCCGCAGCGGCTCCCCCGACGAGACTGCATGCCCCCGGGGTGAGCGCCACGAGCGGCCGCCGTCCTTGGCCAGCGATCGCGCGAAACGAGGCACGTCCGGAAAACCCATGGTCGTCGCCGAGCCGTCCCTGTATGGTGCCGCGCAGACCGTGACCGAGCCAGGGAGGTGAGACCCGTGAGCAACATCGTTCTTTCCTCGTGGGTGCTCCCGGTTTCCGTCACGGGGCGTGCGGCCTGAGAGCCGCTGGGAGCGCCGTCCCCGCTTTGTGAGAGGCACTCCCATGCCCGATCTCAACTCAGCACAGCTGAACCCGGCCGCCCTGCGCCTGGTCTCGCACACCACGTCCGACGGCGTCACCACCCGCGAACTGGAGCTCGGTGAGGTCACCGCCGTCCTCTGGGCTCTCGAGCACGCTGATCCCGGCACCCCGCTCGTCCTGCTCGGGCACGGTGGCGGACAAGACCGGCACCACCCGGCGATGTCGGGGCGGGCGCGGTTGCTGACCGACATCGGCTTCCGGGCCGTCGCGCTCGATGCCGGCGGTCACGGCCCACGGCCACGCACACCGGGCGACGAGGAGGAGGTCGGAGCCCTGCGTGCGGCGAGACAGGCGGGCGAGCCGATCGCAGCCATCGTCGAGCGCTACAACGCCGACCTCGCGAGTCGCACCGTTCCCGAGTGGCGCGCGCTGCTGTCGGGGCTTCTCGCCGTGCCCGAGATCGGCGACGCGCCCGTTGGCTATTGGGGCGTAGCCCTCGGCACCGCAGTCGGCGTACGCCTCGTCGCCGAGGAGCCGCTGATCCGGGCCGCGGTCCTCGGTCTGTTCTGGCCGTCGACGCTGCTCGACGCTGCTCGACGCTGCTCGACGCTGCTCGACGGATCACCGTCCCCATCGAGTTCGACCTGCAGTGGGACGACGAGCACATCCCCCGCGAGGACGGCCTCGCCCTGTTCGATGCGTTCGCGTCGACCGAGAAGTCGCTGCACGTCAACAATGGCAAGCACATGGAGCTGCCACGCTTCGAAGCGGCGTCGGCGGTCCGGTTCCTCGAACGGCACCTGCGAGGCTGACGCCCGGTTCTCGAACGGCGAAGACCGCCTGTCGTGAGGTGGAGCTGGCGAAAAGCAGCCATCTCAGCCGGCCGCCGGCCGGGCCTTCCAGTGGCTCTCCTCCCAACAAGCCAGCCCGCCGTCAAGCACTCGGTGCTTCGATCCCGAGTGGGACCATCACCGGCCCTCCACCGCATTCGGCAAGGTTCTGCCCTCACCCGCTTGACCACCTCTCCGGTCGCTGGAGAATTGCGGCTGGACCTATGCTGGTGATATCTCGCGTGCATCGCGACACATTCAACGCTTGTGCCCGAGGGCAGTGTTCGCTATTATTCGAACATGTGTTCGACTCCTGTTGTGGCTTTCGGTGACCTTCCGGTCGCTGCGATGCCCGAGGAACTCGAGCGTCTCTTCCGTCGAGCCGAAGCGGTCCGCGCCGAGGCGTTGGCGGGGTTGGCGGTGTTCGATGCACGGGGTGCTGGCGGGGTTGATGGTCTGGTCTCGACGCAGTCGTGGTTGCGTCACCGGTTGCAGATGACCAACGCGGAAGCCAAGCAGCATCTGGACAACGCGCGGGTCTCGCGGAACCATCCGGCGGTCGCCGAAGCCCATGCGGCGGGTCGGTTGACCGGGCGTCAGCTCAGCGAGATCGGGCGGGCCGCGGGCAGGCTGGCTGAGCCGGTGATGGCCGGGGCGGCACCGATGCTCGTCGATCTGGCGCAGCGTTTCGACAGCCGGGTGTTGCGGGCGGCGGTCGGGCGGATCGAGTCCGCGGTCACCGGTGACGCCGCTGAGGTCGCTGACGGCGCCGACGCTGACGTGTTCGCGCAGCGTTCGCTGCACGTGTCACGCACGTTCGACGGGATGGTGCGGGTCGACGCGGATCTCGACCCGGAGAACGGGTCACTGTTCCTGGCGTGCCTGGAAGCCCTTTCCGGCCCACGGAACACCGGCGACGCCGGCGACGCCGGCCCGGATCTACGCACGCGCTCGCAGCGCAACGCCGACGCGTTGGCTGAGATCTGCACCCGGGTCCTCGCGAGCGGGGACCTGCCGAGCACGGGTGGGCAGAAGCCCCACGTCACGTTGGTCGTGGACGTGCCGATGCTCACCGCGCACACCGGCGACGGGATGGGCACCCGGTCCGCGCTGTCGGGGTTGTTCGAGCTGTCCCTCGGCCCGGAAGCGGCCCGCCGGATCGCCTGTGACAGTGCCGTCGACCCCGTGATCGTCGACCCGGTCGGGGTGCCGTTGGTATTGGGCAGGACCGCACGCACTGTTTCTCCTGGTCAGCACAAGACGCTGCGGGTCCGTGACAACGGGTGCGTGTTCCCCGGGTGCAACCGGCCCCATTCCTGGTGCCAAGCCCACCATGTCATCCATTGGTCACAAGGCGGTCCGACGGATAGTGACAACCTCGTCATGCTGTGCCACAAGCACCACCGAACCATTCACGACGACGGGTGGGATATCCGCCGAATACCGGGAACCGGTCAACGATTCCACTGGCATCCACCCGATAACCGCGCGCCCATTCCCGCCCAGCACGCCACCGACCGCGACCCCCTCACCACCCTCGACTTTGCCTGCGCCGTCGCACGCTTGCGGGCAGCCGCGTCGGGACCCGGCTAAGGATCTTGTCGGTCGCGGAGAGCACCGCAGCGACCTCCTCTGCCACCATCCCCTCCGCGAGCCGGGCGTTGACCTGGACGCGTTGAGTGTGCGACTGAAGACGACCTTCGGAAGTCGTCGTCCGGGACGGTCCATCCGCACGGGCCCTCGCGGCCGGCGATGAAGACGTGTCCACCGAGACGCCCACCGAATAGATCAGCATCAGCTGTCCTTCATCGCGCGGCCGGAGTCACGACCGCCATCGCGCCCGATGCGCCCGATGCGCCCGCACAACGGCAACGACTGCATGCGCCACACCCACCGTCGGCGATAGCGTGCTCCCGCGCGGACGTGGACGTCCGCTCCTGACGCGGTGGGGGGCCTGGTGGCGCAGTTCAGCAAGAACGGCTCGAAGGTCCTCGTGGTGCAGCTGTCCGGCGAGGGCATCAAGTGCCTCACCGGGGCGATGGTCGCCTACGAGGGCAACGTGACGTTCAAGCACGTCGGCATGGGCGGCGGTGGCGGGCTCAAGGCGGCGATGAAGCGCAAGCTCACCGGCGAGTCCGTTTCGTTGATGGATGCGACCGGCAACGGCGTCGTCTATCTCGCCAACCTCGCCGCCGAGGTCGAGATCGTGGAGCTGTCCAACGAGACACTTTCCGTGGAGTCCTCGGCGCTGCTCGCGCTCGACGCGGGTCTGCGCACCGACGTCGCCTTCGCCGGCTTACGGGGCGCGACGTCGGGGCAGGGCCTGTTCACGACCACGGTGTCGGGCACGGGTGCCTGCGCGATCCTCTCCGACGGGCCGATGATCGCCCTCGAGGTGTCACCGAACTATCCGGTCGTCGTCGACCCCGACGCGTTCATCGCCCATCGTGGGCAGGTCAAGCAGTCCTTCGTGAGCGGCGTGTCATGGAAGTCGGTGATCGGCGCAGACGGTGGCGAGCCGTTCAGTCTGCGCTTCGACGGATCCGGCGTCGTCTACATCCAACCTGCGGAGCGCTGACATGCCCGGCTTCGAGAAGGTCAACGGCAAGGTCGTCAAGGC
>CAXSDR010000012.1:0-15758 GCA_964236445.1 uncultured Motilibacteraceae bacterium
CTACTTCATGCTCAAGGAGATCGCCGAGCAGCCCAAGGCCGTCGCCGACACGCTGCTCGGTCGGATCGACGAGACAGGACATCTCGCCCTCGACGAGATGCGGCTCTCCGACGACGAGCTCCGCGAGATCGACAAGATCGTGATCATCGCGTGCGGCACCGCCTATCACTCGGGGCTGATAGCGAAGTATGCGATCGAGCACTGGACGCGCATCCCGTGCGAAGTCGAGCTGGCGAGTGAGTTCCGCTATCGCGACCCCATCCTCAACCGCCAGACGCTGGTGATCGCGATCTCCCAGTCGGGGGAGACGATGGACCTGCTCATGGCGCTGCGCCACGCGCGCGAGCAGGGCTCACGGGTTCTGGCGATCTGCAACACCAACGGCTCGACGATCCCGCGCGAGTCCGACGCCGTCCTCTACACCCACGCGGGGCCGGAGATCGCGGTCGCCTCCACCAAGGGGTTCCTCACCCAGGTGGTGGCCTGCTATCTCGTCGCCCTCTATCTGGGTCAGGTGCGAGGAACCAAGTGGGGCGACGAGATCAGCGCGGTGATCCGCGAGCTCGCCGACCTGCCCGGCCTGCTCGACGAGGTCCTCGACACCATGGAGCCCGTGCGCGAGCTCGCCCGCGCGCTCGCGGGTCGACGCTCGGTGCTCTTCCTGGGTCGCCACGTCGGCTACCCGGTCGCCCTGGAAGGTGCGCTGAAGCTCAAGGAGCTTGCCTACATCCATGCGGAGGGCTTCGCGGCCGGTGAGCTCAAGCACGGCCCCATCGCACTGATCGAGGACGGTCTGCCCGTCGTCGTCGTCGTGCCGTCGCCGCGGGGCCGTTCCATGATCCACGACAAGATCGTGAGCAACATCCAAGAGGTACGCGCCCGCGGCGCCATGACCATCGTCATCGCCGAGGAGGGCGACGAGGCGGTCGTGCCCTACGCCGACCACCTGATCCGCGTGCCGGCGACGCCGGTGCTGATGCAGCCCATCCTCGCCACGGTGCCGCTGCAGGTGTTCGCCTGCGAGATGGCTGCGGCCATGGGCCTGGACGTCGACCAGCCCCGCAACCTCGCCAAGTCGGTGACGGTCGAGTAGTGACCCGACCCGATGCGCATCCGAACCTGCGCGGCGTCAGCGGCCGCCAGGGCATCTTCCTCACGGGCAAGCCGCAACAGCTTCTGGTCTTTGCCGACGGTCTCGTGATCGTGCAGGTGGCCCGCCTCGTCGACACGAGCCCCATCGGTGCCTCCGATGTCACCGGCGTCACCGCTGGGTCTGGCGAGGGCAGCGCATTCGCGGCCCGCACCCGCCGGTCGCGGTTCCTGGCCTACGGCGACATCACCCGTGCCGAGCTCGTCAACGCCTCTGTCGGGCAGCACAGGCTGATGCTCACCATGACCGACGGCGCGTCGGTCAGCCATGCCTATCAGCCGCGCAAGGTGGACGCCTCGGCGGTGCTGGCAGCCCTGCGCGAGCGGTTGCACGACCGCTTCGTCAGCTCGGTTGCCGCCTGAAATCCCCGCGACGGCTTCCGGGAACGGCGGCGGTCCGCAACAACCGCACGAAGGCGCACACTGCCGTAAGATGTGCGTATGACGATCACGACGCTCGCTTCGCTGCTCGACCAGCAGGGCACAGGTCTGCGTGAGGCGGAGGTGGTCGCCGCTGTCGCGGAACTCCTCTCCGGTCGCTTCGGGGTGGGCCAGCGGGGTGCGGTCGCCGCACTCAGCCCGGACGCCGAAGCGGTCCTCCGCAGCTCGAGTGGTCTTGCCGAGCCGCAGGACAAGGCCCTCGAGCTCGCTGCGCAGGACACCACTGCGGCGACCGTGGCGCTCGTGGCGGGAAGCCGGTCCGTCGCCGAGCTCGCCGCCGCGCTGGGGGTCGACGCGTCGCGCGTACGTCACCGGGCCGGGGACGGGGCGCTCTATGCGGTCAAGGTGGGGCGCTCCAACCGCTTCCCGGTCTGGCAGCTCGACGCCGCCGACCGTCCGATCGTCGGGCTTCGCGAGGTGCTCTCTGCGCTGCCGGACGATCTTCACCCCCTCGAGGTCGAGGGCTTCATGCTCACCCCGCAACCCGAGCTCCGCGTCGGGCGGCACGACCTGAGCCCGCGGGACTGGCTCGTCGGCGGCGGGCGTCCGAGTGTCGTGGCGGGCCTGGCCGACTCACTGTCCGTCGCCATGTGAACCGAGTTGTCCCCATCGACCCGTAGGGTCCCGAACCGTGCCCAAGCTCTCGATGCCACCGTCTGTGGAGGCCCTGCGCGCCAGTGATCCCGACATCGTGGCGATCGCCACTCACACGGTGCTGTGGCGCATCCACGAGACCGCCGGCGAGCACGTGGTCCCGTGGAACAGGCTCCGTCACTACGGCCCGATCGAGCGCGCGCGGTTCGACCCGCACGACCCCCCGCCGCGCGAGCAGGATGCGGGAGTGCTCTACACCGCGCTCGACGTGAGCACGGCGCTGGCCGAAGTCTTCCAGCTGACGCGCACGGTCGACCTACGCCGACGGTCGCCCCACCTGACGGGCATGCGTGCGACGCGCACGCTGCACGTCCTCGACCTCTCAGGCACCTGGCCGGTGCGTGCCGGCGCGTCGCACGCCATCGGCAGCGGGCGCCGCGACACGACACGAGCCTGGGCACGGCGCATCGTCGCCGCCTGGCCCGACCTCGACGGGCTCTGGCACGCCTCGGCCATGACGGGACTGCCGTGTCTCACGGTCTTCAACCCGGGCGCCGACGCGCTGCCCGACGTCCCCGCGTTCAGTGAGCCGCTCGCCCATCCCGGCTTGCGGCCCTGGCTGGCCACGGCGTGCGTGACCATCGGCTACCGCCTCCTCTGAGGCGGCTGCGCGTGCGAGGGCAGTGCCAGCTGCGGGGTCGGCCTAGGGTGGCTGCGTGATCCTCGGGGTGGGCATCGATGTCGTGGACGTGGCGAGGTTCGCTGCTGCGCTGGAGCGCACGCCGCGACTCAAGCACCGGCTGTTCACCGAGGCCGAGCGCGAACTGCCCATGGCCTCGCTCGCGGCACGGTTCGCCGTCAAGGAGGCTGCCGCCAAGGCCCTCGGCGCTCCTGCCGGGCTGCGCTGGACCGATGCCGAGGTGGGCCCGACCGGGGGCAACCAGCCCGTCCTGCGGGTCACCAGGACCGTGGCTGCCCGCGCGGCCGAGCTGGGCGTCGACCGCTGGCACGTGTCACTGAGCCATGACGCGGGCATCGCGTCCGCCGTAGTGATCGCCGAAGGGCGCGAGCGGGAGGCGGGGGCATGAGGGGCGCATACGACGTCGAGCAGGTCCGCCAGGCCGAAGCCGCCCTGGCCGCGACGCTGCCGCCCGGCACACTGATGGACCGTGCGGCGACGGGCATCGCGACGGGGTGCCGGGCGCTGCTCGGCCGGGTCTACGGCGCGCGCGTGGTCCTGCTGGTCGGCAGCGGGGACAACGGTGGTGATGCGCTGTTCGCGGGCGCTGCGTTGGCGCGGCGCGGTGCGCGCGTGGACGCCGTCCTGCTCGGCCCGCGTGCCCACGACGGGGGCCTGCGGGCGCTGCTGGCGGCGGGCGGCTGTGTCGTGGCCCCTGGCCAGGCGCGTGAGGCGGCGCCGCTGATCGGGCGCGCCGACCTGGTGCTCGACGGGATCCTGGGCATCGGCGGCGCCGGGGGCCTGCGGCCCGACGCCGAGGAGCTCGTCGGGCGGGTGGAGGCGTCGCGTGCCGTCCTGGTGTCGGTCGACGTCCCCAGCGGCATCGACGCCTCGACCGGTGAGGTGGCCGGGTGCGCCGTGCACGCCGACGTCACCCTCACGCCCGGTGCCTGGAAGCCCGGACTCCTCGTCGACCCCGGCGCCTCGCACGCCGGGATCGTGCACGTCATCGACATCGGCCTCGCCGGCCACCTGCCGCAGCCCGATGTCGAGGTGCTGGAGGACGGCGACGTCGCCCGCCTGTTGCCCCGACCGGGCCCCGAGAGCGACAAATACCGACGCGGGGTCGTCGCAGTGGTGGCGGGCAGCGACACCTACCCCGGTGCCGCCGTGCTGTGTTCCGGTGCGGCGCTGCACTCGGGCTCGGGGATGGTGCGCTACGTCGGACCCGCTGGTGCCACGGCCGCTGTCCTCGCGCGCTGGCCCGAGGTCGTCGCGGGTGACGGGCGCGTGCAGGCCCGGGTGGTGGGGCCCGGCATCGCCGAGCCCGACGCTGTCGCCGCGCACGTCGCTCAACCCGAGCCGGCTGTCCTCGACGCCGCCTGCACCACCCTGCACGCCCGCGCGCGAGGCCCGCTGCTGCTCACCCCGCACGCCGGCGAGCTGGCCACCCTGCTCGGCGCCGAGCGCTCCGACATCGAGGCGCGCCGCCTGCACTGGGCGCGGGAGGCGGCCCGGGTCACGGGGGCGACCGTGCTCCTCAAGGGTTCGACGACCATCGTCGCGGCACCCGGGGGACCGGTGCGCCTCAACCCCACCGGAACCCCCTGGCTCGCGACGGCGGGCAGCGGTGACGTCCTGGCCGGGCTGGCGGGCGCCCTGCTCGCCGGCGGCCTCTCGCCCTACGACGCAGGCTCGGTCGCGGCGTGGCTGCACGGGCTGGCGGGCCGGGCGGCGTCGGGCGGTGGGCCGACCACGAGCGCCGACGTCCTGGCCGCTCTGCCGGATGTGATGCGAGCGGCGTTGACCGGGCGGGGGCCCGAGCGTTTCCTGCCCTGAGCGGCTCGAGTCGCCGGACCGGGCGCGCGCCCGGTCGGAACCGGCGCCATCAGCTCGGCCGGGGGCAGCCGCCCGCCTGGGCTGCCTGAGGAAGCCGATCGGGGTTGCACCCGGGGTCGACCCGCGACCGCGCGTCGGCTGGCAGGATCGGGGGATGACCGCGCCGCTGGCTGGACCGCTCCGTGAGGTGGTCATCGACCTCGCCGCCATCCGCGAGAACGTGGCAGCGCTGACCGGCTATGCAGGCGACGCGCAGGTCATGGCGGTCGTGAAGGCCGACGCCTACGGGCACGGCCTGGTGCCTTCGGCCCGCGCCGCGCGAGCCGGTGGGGCGAGCTGGTTGGGCACCGCTCTGCTCGAAGAGGCCCTGGCCCTGCGCGCCGCCGGCCTCGACGGGCGCATCCTGTCCTGGCTGATGGCGCCGGGCGAGCCGGGGCTGAGGCAGGCGGTGGGCCACGAGATCGACCTCTCCGTGGGAGCGCCGTGGGCGCTCGCCGACGTCAGTGCTGCGGCACGCGCCGCCGGTCGTGCCGCGCGAGTCCATCTCAAGATCGACACCGGGCTCTCACGCGGTGGCGCTCCTGCCGCGGCATGGCTGGAGCTCGTGGCCGCCGCGCTGCACGCACAGGCCGAGGGCGTCATCAGCGTCGTCGGCATCTGGTCGCACCTCGCCTGGGCCGACGCGCCCGGTCACCCGACGATCGACCTGCAGCGCGACGCCTTCGTCGCCGCGGTCGAGCAGGCGCAGGCCGTCGGCGTACGCCCCGAGGTCGTGCACCTCGCCAACAGCGCCGCCACGCTCACTCGGCCCGATCTCCGGTTCGATCTTGTGCGACCCGGCCTGGCGGTCTTCGGACTCTCCCCGGTCCCGGAGCAAGGGGGGCCCGCCGCGTTCGGGCTGCGGCCCGCGATGTCGCTGCGTGCCCGGCTCGCGCTGGTGAAGCGGATCCCGGCGGGCTCGGGTGTCTCCTACGGGCACGAATGGGTGGCGCCGCGCGAAACCAGCGTCGGGCTGGTGCCGCTGGGCTATGCCGACGGCGTGCCGCGCGCGGCGGGCAGCACCGGTCCCGTGCTCGTCGGTGGTCGCCGGCGAGCCGTGACCGGCCGGGTCTGCATGGACCAGTTCGTGATCGACCTCGGCGACGACGACGTCCATGCCGGCGACGAGGTCGTGCTCTTCGGCGCGGGGCCCGACGAGCCGTCGGCCGAGGAGTGGGCGCAGGCCGCCGGGACCATCTCCTACGAGATCATCGCCCGCGTCGGGGCCCGGGTCGCCCATCGGTGGGTCGGCGCGTGATGCGTCTGCCTCCCGTGTCGGCGCTGCTCCGCCGGGCCGGCTCGGCGGGTGCCGTCGGGGTAGGGCTGGGTGTCCTCGCGGCCGGCGCCGCGGCCGGGCTCGTGGCCGAGCGCTATGCCGTACGCCGCCCGCTACGCGCGGTGTCCGACCCCGACGCCGAGGTCTACGGCACGGAGCAGGGTGACGACCACCCGGTGACCACGGACGACGGCGTGGTGCTGCACGTCGAGGTCGACGAGGCGCCGTCCGCGCCCGACGACCTGACGGTGGTGCTCGTGCACGGCTATGGCCACGACGGGCGGGTCTGGACCTTTCAGCGCCGGTCGCTGCGGGGCCAGGCCCGGCTGGTGGTCCCCGATCAGCGCGGGCACGGCCGGTCGGGCCGGGCCAAGCTCGGCGACGCCGGCCTCGACCGGCTCGGTGAGGACCTGCGCGACGTGCTTGCGGCCGTCGTGCCGGCAGGCCCGATCGTGCTGGTGGGTCACTCGATGGGCGGCATGGCGGTCATGGCGCTGGCCGCGGCTCACCCCGAGCTGTTCGGCCCGCGCATCGTGGGCGCCGTCCTCATGGCCACCTCCCCCGGAAGGCTGACGGAGGTCACGTTCGGTGTCCCTGCCGCCGTCGGCCGGCTCGCGCGCCGTGTCGTGCCCGGAGTGATGGCGCTCGCGATCCGGCAGGCCGACCTGCTCGAACGGGGCCGCCAGGTCGGCAGCGACCTGTCTGCTCTGCTGACCAGGCACTACAGCTTCGCCAGCGACGTGCCACCGTCGCTGGTCTCCTTCGTCACGGACATGATCGACGGCACCTCGGTCGAGGTGCTCGCCGACTTCTATCCCGCGTTCGACGCGCACGAGAAGCTCGCCGCGCTCGCCGCACTGGCCGCGATCCCGGTGCTCGTGCTCGTCGGCGACTCCGACCTCATGACGCCCGAGGACCACTCGCGCGCCATCGCTGCGATGCTGCCCGAGGCAGAGCTCGTCGTCGTGGCCCATGCCGGCCACATGGTGCTGCTCGAGCACCCCGACATCGTGTCCGAGCATGTGCTCGCGCTCGTCGAGCGAAGCCGTGGCCCAGCGAAGCGGGTCGCCTCATGAGCCAGGGCGCTCACGTGGCCATCGAGGACCCGTCGGTCACCGCACCTGCTCAGCAGTCGTGGGAGTCGCTGTCCGGCATCGTCCGGGGGTGCGTCGCCTGCACGTCGCTGGTGGCCGAGCGCACCAACGTGGTGCCCGGCGTACGCCCTGCGGGCGCCGACGTGATTCTGCTCGGGGAGGCACCGGGAGCACAGGAAGACCAGACAGGCGTGCCTTTCGTCGGCCGCTCGGGACAGCTGCTCGACACGTTGCTGACCGAGGCAGGGCTGCCCCGAGAGCGCGTCATCGTGCTCAACGTGCTCAAGTGTCGACCCCCTGAGAATCGCAAGCCGACGCGTGCCGAGGTCGGCCGCTGCCGGCCCTGGCTGGCCCGCCAGATCGAGCTGGCACGACCGGCGCTCATCGTCACGTTGGGCGGCACAGCGGCCGAGTGGGTCGTCGGACCCAACGCCCGCATCGGGGCGCTCCGCGGACAGGAGATGTCTTATGCAGGAATCCGAGTTCTGGTGACTTATCACCCGTCTGCCGCGCTCCGCTTCGGGCCGCGCGGCGCGCCCATCGCCGCCCTTCGCGAGGACCTCGCGGCTGCTGCGGTCATCGCCAACAGGGCTCGGGCATGAGTAGCTACGTCGTGCCTGACGCCGCCGCGATGCGCGCTCTCGGCGAGAGGCTTGCAAGCAGCCTGCGCGCGGGGGACCTGGTGGTGCTCGCCGGTCCGCTCGGCGCGGGGAAGACCACGCTGGCGCAGGGCATCGGGGCGGGTCTGGGTGTGCGCGGCCCGATCACGTCGCCGACGTTCGTCCTGTCGCGGGTGCACCCGTCGCTCGTCGGTGGTCCGGCTCTCGTGCACGTCGACGCCTACCGGCTCGGCTCGCTCGCCGAGGTCGACGACATGGACCTCGACACCGACCTCGGTCGCGCGGTCACCCTGGTGGAGTGGGGCGCGGGCCTGGTCGACTCCCTGGCACCGGACCGGCTCGAGGTGCAGATCTCGCGCAGCCTGGGCGACTCCGACGACGAGGCACGCACCGTCACGATCCAGGCGACGGGGGACCGCTGGGCGGGGATGGCGTGGCCGGCGTGACGACTGGACGGGTTCAGGCCAGCAAGGCGAAAAGGCGAGCAGCAGGCGCCTGCGCCGCGGGGCACGGGCATCGCCGCGCCGCGCTGCCCAGTGATGGGCGTCCCTCGATGCGGGGAATCGGACGCGATCGGGGGTAGGAGGCGGCAATGCCACGTTCTCGCCTGCTGCTCGCCGCCCTCGCCTTTCTGGTCTCCCTGCTCTGGGCCGCACCCGACGCGCTCGCGGGAGACGCCACGACTGCGGCCGCGGCCGCGTTCCGCTCGGGTGAGCGTGTCTATGCGCAGCCCGGCAGCGAGGGCGTCGTCGGGTCGGCGACCCTCGACGCCGTCCGCAGCGATGCGCAGGGCGCTAGCCCGGCGGTCTACGTCGTGGTCCTGGCCGACTCCGACGGCTTCTCGGGACCCCGGCCGACCCTCCTCGACCTCGCGCAGCGCACAGGCGCTCGCGGGACCTATCTCGTGCAGACCAGCAAGAGCATCTACGGCTACACCACGGTGCTGCCCACCGGCGTCCTCGGCAGCACCCTGGCGCCCTACGCGTCGACGGCGGCGGACGCGACGGCGCGGGGCCGCCAGCTGACCGAGGCGGTGGCGGCCGTCGTCGCTGCCGGCGACGAGGCGGGCGCGGGGGTCGGCGGCAATGGGGGCAGTGGGGGCAGTGGGGGCAGTGGGGGCGTCGTCGGCAGCGGGTCGCAGGGCTCCGGCAGCTCGACGGGCTCGGGGGTCGTCGGTGCCGTGGTGCTCGGCGGGCTGGGCCTGGGTGGGTTCGCCCTGTGGCGCAGCACCCGGCGTCGCCGTGCAGCGAACGCACAGTCCTTCGCCGAGGTGCGCACGGCCGCCGAGGAGGACGTGACCCTGCTCGGTGAGGACATCGACCGCCTCGACCTCGACGTCGCTGCGCCCGGCGTCGATGACGCCGAGCGCACCGACTACACCCGGGCGCTCGACAGCTATGACCGGGCCAAGAGCGCTCTGGCGGCGGCCGGCACCCCGCAGGAGCTCGAGCCCGTGTCCACTGCGCTCGAGGACGGCCGCTACGCGATGGAGTGCGTACGCGCCCGGCTGGCCGGCCGGCCGCTCCCCGACCGGCGGCCCCCGTGCTTCTTCAACCCCCAGCACGGTCCGTCGTCGCGCGACGTCTCCTGGGCACCCGACGGTGGTGCACCACGCCTCGTCCCTGCCTGTGAGGCGGACGCCGAGCGCGTGGAGCGAGGGGAGGTTCCACAGAGCCGTGAGGTGCTCGTCGCCGGACAGCGGCGTCCCTACTGGGACGCGGGGCCGATGTACGGACCGTGGGCGGGCGGCTACTACTCCGGCTACGGCGGCGGTATGGCGATGGGTGGCCTGCTTCCCGGCATCCTCGTCGGCACGATGCTCGGGGGCTCGATGGGCGGCTGGGGCGGGGGAGGCGGCACCTACATCGACAACAGCACGACCTACGTCGACAACGGCAACGGCGGCGGCTTCGGCGGGGGTGGAGACTTCGGCGGAGGTGGCGGTGGTGGGGACTTCGGCGGAGGTGGCGGTGGTGGGGACTTCGGCGGAGGTGGTGACTCGGGCGGCGGCAGCTGGTGACCCTCAGCTGGTCCGGTGGATCGCGATCATCGTGACGTCGTCGTCGTGACCCGGCGCGCACACGTTGTCGGCCAGCTCGCTCAGCGCCGCGTCGCCGAGCTCGCCGCCCAACGCCGTCACGGCAGCCGTGAGGCGGTCAAGGCTCGTGTCGATGTCCTCGTCCCTGCGTTCGACGAGACCGTCGGTGAACAGCAACAAGGTGTCGCCGGCGGTGAAGGGCGCGGTCGTGCGGCTGCGGGCGAACCGGCCCGCACCGAGCGGTGGTGAGCTCGGCACGACCAGTCGTTCGACTCGGCCGTCGTCGCGTACGACCAGGGGTGGGAGGTGGCCCGCGCTGACGAGTTCGACGCTGTCGGTCCGAGGGTCGATGACGCCGATGAGCACGGTGACGAGCTGGGTCAGCTCGTAGGTGTCGAACATCAGGGAGAGTCGCTCGACCACGGTCACGGGAGCGGGGTCGAGCGCGACATAGGCACGCAGCGACGCCCGCATCTGGGCCATGGCGGCGGCGGCGACGACACCGCGACCCATCACGTCACCGACGAAAACTACGAGGCGGTCGTCCTTGAGGGCGACCGCGTCGTAGAAGTCGCCACCCACCTCCGTTCGGCCGGCGGGGCGGTAATGGACGCCGACCTGCCAGGGAGGGGTCGGGGGAAAGCTCGCGGGCAGGACGGCGCGCTGGAGCTGGAGCGAGGCCTGCAGTGTCTGGCTGTGCACCTGCGCGTTGTCGATCGCGACTCCGGCCCGGCGCGCCACCTCCTCGGCGAACCGCACGTCGACCTCGGTGTAGCTGCGGTCGGACTCCGCGGCGATGAGGGTCAGGACCCCCAGCGTGCGGCCGCGCGCTGCCAGCGGGACGATCAGGGCGCTGCGCAGTTTGAGCTCGCGGATGAGACGCAGGTGCTCCTCGTCGCGGGCCCCCGCCTCGAGCAGCTCCTCGGGAATGTGGGAATAGAGCTCGGACCGTCCCGTGCGCGCCACCGCCGGCGCACCCGAGGGGTCGTCCATGTCGGTGGGGTAGCGCTCGCGCAGCTGGGCGGCGAGGGCGATCTTCGCCGGGTCTACGTGAGCAACAGCCACCGGGCGCAGGATGCCGTCGTCGAGCATGTCGATGGCGCACCAGTCGGCCAGCACGGGGACGGCGAGCGTGGCGACGCGCTGCAGCGTCGACTCGAAGTCGAGGCTCGACGCCAGCGCGGCGGACGCCTCGACGAGAAAGCTGAGCTGGGCGGCCCGCTCGCCCGCGATGCGGTTGGCGGTCAGTCGGGCCAGTGCCTGCGCGCTCGTGTCGGCGAGGGCCTGCAGGAACTGACGGTCCGCGTCGTCGACCTCGACCATCCCGGCGAAGGCCAGACTCACCACGCCGACGCAGCGGCCTGCCACGCGGAGCGGCAGCGACACCACCGAACGCTCGATGACCTCGTCGGAGAACAACGTGGGATATCTCTCGCGCAAGGCCGCTCTGCCTGCAACGCTCACCATGCTGCCCGTGCGGACGGCTTCGCTGGCCGGGTTGGCGTCGCTCACAGCGAATCGCGCCCAGCGCGCGGAGCTCGCTTCCCGTGAGCCACGCGCGGCGATCAGCTCCAACGTGTCGTCGTCGACCAGCTGGGCGAGCGACGCGGCATCGGCGCCGAGCACGGCTGCCGCGTGCGAGCAGACGGCCTCTGAGACACCGGCGATGTTCTCGGCGAGGCCGAGCTCTGCGGCGACGCGGCCGAAGCCCACGAGACGGCGGATCAGGGCCTGGTCGTAGGCCGCCGGGGGCGCGCCCTCGACGGGACCCGGCGGCTGCGGCGCGTCACCCACCTCCGGATCATGACAGGCGCACAGTGCTTTGTCAGGCGCGGTCGGCTGCGGCGACCCCGGTCACGCAGGGCGAGAAGCAACCGTCGACCAGCCCGGGCATCGGGTGGCACCGAGGTGGCACCGAGGTGGCACCGAGGTGGCGTGGAGCGCTGCGGCCATCGTCACGTCGCCGCCGAAGCCCGCTCGACGAGCTTTCTGCCGCTCGAGCACTTCCGCACCTGCTTGGGCAGGCCTGCGGCGACAGCGCGGAAGGCAGCCGCTATGGATGACCCGTCGCGCGTGATTCTGTCCATCGTATTCGGCCCACTGTGGCGGGCCGGAGATGCCTGGCCCACCCTTGTGTAATGGCTCCGGTGAGCGGGCTGTCAGGGTGCGCGGTGGTGAGCTGGTGTGGTGGTGCCCTGGTGGCGGATGGTGAACCAGCCGGACCATGCGCAGCAAGCGAGGTGTGGGGATACGGCACCCCTTCTTGCCGGCAGCCTGCGCGAGCTCGTCCACCGGCAGCTCGTTGGCGCTCAGCTCGGAGCCCGCAGGAGTTTGATGCGGGTGGGGTCGGCGAGCATGCGGACGATCTCGGCGGCAACGCTGACTTGACCGTCGCGTGCTGTGTCGTCTCGTCGCCGTTCGCCCTGTGTCATCCCTTGTCCGCGCACATGCGCAGATGGCCGCACCGGTCACGCCTGACAGTGAGTGAAGGAGCCCATCATGAGCAACCGCATGCCCATGTTCACGGTCCCGAGCATCACCACGACGGACTGACCGAACCCGCGGCCAGCGGTTGTCGCGCCGGTGACCACCTCGGCAGTGCCCGTCAGGTGGTGCTCGGCGCGACGTCCTGGCAGGCCGGGCACATGCCCCGCAGCGTGAGGGTGCCGCCGTCCAGGGTATAGCTGCTGACGCGCTGGGCCTGGTGGAGGGCGGCGGTGAGGTCCTCCGCGGGGATTCCCGTGATGTGTCCGCAGCGCGAGCAGAGGGCGTGGTGGTGTGGTCGGGCCGTCAGTCCATAGGCGGCGGCCTGGTCCGGGCCCGCGATGCTGTGCACGAGCCCGACCTCGGTGAGCATGGTCAAGGTCCGGTAGACGGTGGCCAGGTCAGCCGAGCTTCCGGTCGCCGTCAGGTGCTAGTGGATCGCCGGCGCGGTGTGGTGTCGCCCGTCGGCCGGGTCTGCTGTCAGCAGCTGCAGCACGGCCAGACGCTGGGTCGTGCAGCGCAGCCCGTGCTCGTGAAGCAGCGTGCGCAGCCGGGCAGGCCCGGCCGGCGACGAGGCTGAAGTGACGGTGGGTGAGACGATCACGACGCGTCTACACCTGGATAGCGCGTGCGGGTCCGGGCCATCGCGAACTCACACGGTGTCGATCATGCCTGGGCGCAGGTTCGTCGACCACTTCTGTTCGATTCTGCCGAAGTGCCAGACAGCGATTGCGGACATCCATGACAAGACGAACAAGGCGACGATGCCGTAGCCGGCGTAGTCCAGTGGGATCGCGGCGATCTTCGCGACCGGCCCGGTGGTGATCTTGGCCTGGTCGGCCAGCACGCCGATGAGCTCGATGGTGCCGATGATCAGGGCGACCGCCACGGACACGGCGGTGATGGTGATGTTGTAGAAGACCTTGCGGACCGGCCTCATGAAGGCCCAGCCGTAGGCGACGTTCATGAAGACTCCGTCGATGGTGTCCATCAGGCACATCCCGGCGGCGAAGATGATGGGCAGGATCAGGATCGAGTAGAACGGCAGGTTGAACGCCGCAGCCCCGCCCGCGAGCACGAGAAGCCCGACCTCGGTGGCGGTGTCGAACCCGAGGCCGAACAGCACCCCGATGGGGTAGATGTGCCACGGCTTGGTGACGGACTTGGTCAGGCCACCGAGAAAACGGTTCATGAAGCCGCGCTTGTTGAGCTGGTCCTCGAGCTGCTGCTCGTCGAAATCACCTTGGCGCATCCGCGTGAAGACCTTCACGATCCCGATCAGCACGGCGAGGTTGAGGATCCCGAGGATCCAGAGGAACACCCCGGACACCGAGGCCCCAATGATCCCCGTGACGGAGTGCAGGCCCGAGCTGTCGTTCTCGACCTGCCCGGCCAGGGCCTTCACGCCCACCGAGAGCAGGAACGCCAACCCGAACACGATGGTCGAGTGCCCGAGGGAGAACCAGAACCCGACCGAGAGCGGCTTGCGGGTGTCGCCGGTTTCGCCGTTGTCGGCGAGCAGCTTGCGGGTGGTGTTGTCCACGGCGGCGATGTGGTCGGCGTCGAAGGCGTGGCGCAGCCCGAAGGTGTAGGCGAGCACTCCGACCCCGACGTTGAACACTGGGTGGTCCCCGCCGAGCTGATAGTGCTTCGGCACGACGAGCCCGAATAGCACGCCGAAACCGATGACGTGCAGGAACACGATGAACGCGAACATGCCAGCAAGAGAACGCTTGTCCCGGGCGGTGAGCGAGGCCCGGAACTCGGCGAACCGCCCGCCGGTGCGGGCCGGGCGCGGCCTGCTCGGCCTGCTCGGCGAGGTCTGCGTTGAAGTGCTCACGGATGAAATCCTCTGGCGTGTCAGACGTTGGTGAGCCGACGGTAGAACCTAGTCGTCGCTATTGCAAGTTTATCGCAGAAACTAACTCGACGCAGCAATCAGATCTGGCGACACCCGATCCCGTCTGCGCTGACACGTCGTCGACACGTCCAGTCGGATGGGGTTGCGCTCAGCGGCGAGCTGTTGCAGGCTGTGTGCAACAGCGACCCGTCCGCAACAAGGCCTGGCTCCGAACATGGCCCGACATGTCGAGCCGGTCCTGTTCCGGATCGCCCGTACATGCGCTCCTACGTCGAGAGGGTTTCCCATGTTCGGCAAGTCGCTCGTCAACGACATGATCAGTCGCAGTGCAGAGAACGAGAAGGACCGGCGCACGTTCCTGCGCACAGCCGGCCTGGCTGGCCTCGGCGTGGTCGGAGCCGGAGCGTTGAGCGCGCTCGGTGCAGGTGAAGCCTCCGCTGACGAGGCCAGCGACGGCGCGGTGCTGAACTTCGCGCTGAACCTCGAGTACCTCGAAGCGGAGTTCTACAACTACGCCGCCAACGGCGTCGGCCTGCTCGACAAGCACACGAACGGCACCGGCTCCAAGGGTGGCGTCGTGGGCGGGCGCAAGGTCCCGTTCAAGACGAAGATCATCGCGCAGTACGCCTCGGAGATCGCAGGTGACGAGCAGGCGCACGTGCTTTTCCTGCGCAAGGCCTTGGGTGCGGCGGCGGTGTCGCGCCCTGCTATCGACCTGAAGACCAGCTTCACCGCCGCTGCGCGCGCGGCGAAGCTGATCACGGCGAGGCAGACGTTCGACCCGTTCGCCAACGAGAACAACTTCCTGCTCGCCGCTTACATCTTCGAAGACGTCGGCGTCACCGCCTACAAGGGTGCGGCACCGCTGATCACGAACAAGACCTACCTCGAAGCCGCCGCGGGCATCCTCGCGGTTGAGGCCTACCACGCCGCGACCGTGCGTTCCGCGCTGCTGCAGGCCGGACTCGGAGACGCGACGATCGCGATCTCCCAAGCCAGGGACTCCCTCGACGGCACGACTCGCATCGACCAGGGCGTGACCATGACCCGGCGCGGCCGCAGCGGCTTCTCCAACATCGTGCCGACCGACAGCAACGGCATCGCGTTCAGCCGCACCCCCGGCCAAGTCCTCAACGTCGTCTACCTGTCCCCGAACAAGGTCACGAAGGGCGGCTTCTTCCCCGCCGGCGTCAACGGCGCCGTCAACACCAGCGGCGCCTGACCGCCGCGCGCTGGGCGGTGCTGGGCGGTGCTGGGCCTATGGGGGTCAGCTCAGCACCGCCGAAGCGCGGACCGGGTGCCGCCAAGTCGCGACCCCACGGATTCAGACAGCTCAACCGCCCCGCAGCTCTTGCGGGCCGACGTAAGGACTGTCACGACATGCGTTCAGCGCTCAGTACGCCGCTTTCGGCGGTGGAGCTACAGCTCGAACCGGCTCGCGCGGGCGTGCCCCGATCGGGGCCCATCCCCCTGCTGATCGCCGGACACGGCACCCGCAGCGCACAGGGGGTCGCGGAGTTCCGCCACTTCGTGCAACGCACCGGGCAACGTCTCGCCCCGCGTGGCGTCACCGTCGCCGGCGGCCTGATCGAGCTCGCACCACCGCCGATCGCCGAGACGGTACGCGGCCTCGTGACTGTCGGA
>CAXSDR010000012.1:15858-51305 GCA_964236445.1 uncultured Motilibacteraceae bacterium
TGACTGTCGGACACCGCCAACTGGCGGCCGTGCCGCTCATGCTGGTAGCGGCCGGCCACGCCAAAGGTGACATTCCCGCGGCCCTCACGCGGGAGTCACAACGCCACCCGGACCTGACGTTTCGCTACGGCCGACCGCTGGGTCCCGAGCCGCGCATCCTGCAAGTACTCGACGAGCGCCTCCACAGTGTCGTCACGCCGGCTGAGCGCGGCACCACCCACGTCATCTTCGTGGGGCGAGGATCGAGCGACCCGGACGCCAACGCCGAAGTCTTCAAAGCCGCGCGGCTGTTCGCCGAAGGCCGAGACCTCGCCGGTGTGGAGCCATCTTTCATCAGCCTCGCCGCACCGGGCGTTCCCGCAGCACTGGACCGGTGCCGCCTGCTCGGAGCCGAGCGGATCGTGGTCCTGCCCTTCTTTCTGTTCGCGGGCGTGTTGCCCGACCGGATCACCACCCAGACAGCCGGGTGGGCGGCGCGCCACCCCGAGATCGACGTCCGCTGCGCCCGCGTGATCGGCAGCTGCGACCTGCTCACCGACATCGTCATCGACCGCTATCTCGAAGCGCTGCACGGCGACATCCGCTCGAACTGCGACACCTGCATGTATCGCACCGCGCTACCCGGACACGAACACCGCGTGGGGCAACCCCAGGCCCCGCACCACCACCCCGACGACCCCGCGCACTCCCACGGAGATCACGACCACCACCGCGCACACAGCGCCGGTGTGGTGTCGCCGTGACCGCACCGGGCCGAGACGGTCACGCCGTACCAGCTCACGCGCACATCTGGTTCCTCCCCGACGGCATGGGGCTGCACGCCCCGTACGCCGAGCTCGTCGTCGACGACGACACCGCAGGCCTGTGCTGCCACCTGTGCGGACGCTGGTTCCGCGCACTCGGCTCGCATGTGCGCGTGCACGGCCACACCGCCGACACCTACCGCGAGACCATGGGGCTGTGCACCACCGCCGCGCTCACCAGCGTCGACGTCTCGACAGCGCTCGCCGCACGAGCCAGCCACCGCTACGCCACCGATGAACATCTACGGGCAGAGCTCGCCGCCGGCCGCCGACTCCTGCAGCCGAAGCTCGGCCGAACCACCAGCAGCCCGGATGGCGCTGAACCAGCACAACGACGCGCCGTGCGCCAGCGAACACTCGCCGCCGGACGCGCAACCATGACTGCCCGCCGAGCCCAGAAGCGCGATGCTCGCGTAGCCGAGCTCGGCTTCCCTGAGCTGCACGCCTATCTCCGCACCGCCTACGCCGCCGGCGCCAGTCTCGCGAGCCTCGCCCGTGACACCGGCCTGGGGCGCGCCGCCCTGCGCGGACAGCTCCGAGCAGCCGGCGTGACCGTTCGACCGACCGGGCACAACACCCCGAAGGGAAGGCGCTCACGAGCGGTCCGCGCCGAGCTCGACGCCGCCGCCCGCGTCGGCACCCACGACCTGGCGGCGTGGCTCACCGAACGCCACGAACGCGGCTGGACCCTCGCTGCGCTCGCCCGCGAGACCGGACACTCCTACCACTGGGTGCGATGGCGCCTGGAAACCGGGCCCGCTCGATCAGCTTGAAGTTCTACACGTCGATGACGCCCACACTCGCGGCGACTTCGACCGTCTGTCAGCCCGCTCCGTGGGTCACGCTGATGACCCGCTCGCGACCAGTCGGCGGCTCAGCTGCCGCTCTCACAGGCCTGGGCCAGCGGGGTTGCGCCGGGCAGTGCGCCGGGCTTGCGGACCAGGACCTCGAGGTGGGGCGTCGAGCAGCTGCCCGGTGTCCACCGCGGCGGGCGGGGAGGTTCTGAGCGCTAGCGGGGCAGGGCGCGCCCGAGCTGTTCGCCTGAGCGGACTTCAGCGGACGCGGTCGTCACGATGTGAGCCAGCAGCTGGAGACCGACGGCCGCGTCACTGCCCACCTCTGCGGTGACGACGACCAGTCGCTGGTCGGGCGCGAGGGGCACCGGCAGCGTCTGCTGAGCGACAGCGAGCTCGCCGACGAGCGGGTGCCGCATGAGGTAGGACGCGACGTCGCAGTCACGTACGCGGTGGCCCGCCCACAGCTGGGCGAAGTCCGGGCTCTCGATCGAGAGCTCGCCCACCAGGCTGTGCAGGCCGGGGTCGTCCGGGTGCTGCCCGACCGAGAGACGCAGGTTCCCGACTACCGCCCGCGCCTTGGCCGGCCAGTCGACGTAGAGGTCCTGCACGTTCGCGTCGCGAAAGATCAGGCGCGCCATGTTCGGACGGTCCTCAGCGCTGCGGGGTGCGTCGAAGGGCAGGTGCCCGGCGAAGAACGCGTGGCCGCAGGCGTTCCAGGCCAGCACGTCACTTCTGCGACCGAGCACCAGCGCCGGTGAGTCTCCCAGGGCCGCGAGCAGCTGCAGGGTCTCCTGTGTCACGCGCTCGGACACCGCGCGCGGTCGCCCTGCCTTGCGCTTGGGTGCCGTGGCGAGGGCGTGGAGATGACGCCGCTCCGATTCGTCGAGCTGCAGCGCGCGGGCGATGGCGTCCAGGACCTCCGACGAGGCGTTGAGGGACTGGCCCTGCTCGAGGCGGGAGTAGTAGGAGAACCCGACGCCGCTGAGCTGGGCAACCTCCTCGCGCCGCAAGCCCGGCACGCGGCGGCGCTCGCCGTACGTCGGCAGGCTCACGTGCTCCGGCTGGAGCTGGGAGCGCCGGGCCGCGAGGAATGCGCCGAGGGGTCCTGGTTCCGTCACCTCTCGAGTGTGCGTCACCCGGCCCTCCGCAACCAAGCTCTGCCAGGGATAGCCAGAGCCGGGCGTGGCTCGATCGGCGGCTTGCGGACAGCATCGGTTGCGTCGCCGCAGGCTGCGGCAGCTCTACCGAGAGGCAGACATCGAGATGAACGAGTTGCAGGTCGGCGACGTACGCGTCGCACGGGTCGTCGAGTTCTCCGGTCCGGTCGGTTTGCGCACCGACGAGTTCTATCCCGGCTCCGACCCGGACCTCTGGGCGCAGGCGAGCAGCTGGCTCGTGCCGGACTTCGTCCGCGCCGATGGCCAGGTGCTGACGGCCGTACAGACGTGGGTCATACGTAGCGAAGGCAAGGTCGTGCTGGTCGACACCGGGCTCGGCAATGACAAGGAGCGGCCCTACGTGCCGGTCTGGTCGCGCTACCGGAGCGACTACCTTGCCGGGTTGGCGACGCTCGGGGTCGCCCCCGAGGACGTCGACGTGGTTGTCAACACCCACCTGCACCTGGACCACGTGGGGTGGAACACCCGACTGCAGGGGCGGGAGTGGGTTCCGACGTTCCCGAACGCGACCTACCTCGTGCACCGCACGGAGCACGAGTTCTGGGACCCGCAGGGCCCTCACACCCCCGGCTTCGGGCGCGGCAACCAGAATGTCTTCGAAGACAGCGTCGCCCCCGTCGCGGCGGCGGGGCAGCTGCAGCTGTGGGAAGGCGAGAGTCACCGCATCGACTCTTCGCTCACCCTGCAGCTGGCCGACGGGCACACCCCTGGGTCCGCGGTCGTCTCGCTCGAGTCCGCCGGGGAGTCTGCACTGTTCGCCGGGGACCTGCTGCACAGCCCGCTCCAGGTGTCGCACCCCCACCTCGCCAGCTGCTTCTGCGAGGACCCAGCCCGCGCGGCCATCAGCCGCGAGCGGCTGCTCGCCGTCGCCGCCGAGCGCCGGTCCCTCGTCATGCCGGCGCACTTCAGGGGTGCGGGCGCGGCCCGCATCATGCGCAGGGGCAGCGACTTCGCCATCGACGGCTGGGAGCAGCTGCGCTCGGTCGAGACCGCCGCATGACCACGCCTTCGACCCTCACATCCACCCACAAGTACGACAGGAAGATCTTCATGACTACCCTCACCCGATCCACCACCGCTCTGCTCGCTGCGGCTGCCGTTATCGGCCTCGCCCCGGCCGGTGTCGCGACCGCCGCCACGCCGCCGCTGTCGAAGCCGGTCATCAGTGCGCACTTCGACTTCGCGAAGGGCCAGCTGCCGGAGAATCTCGTTCTCGAGCCGGGTGGCAGCGTCGCGGTCACCTTCGCCGGCAGCCGGCAGGTCGCTCGCGTCGACGCCAAGGGTGGGGTCCACGTGCTGGCCACCCTGCCCGCGCCCAGTGAGGCTGAGGGCAAGACGACGCCGGTGCTGCACTTCCCTCTGGCGACCGGGCTCGCACGCACGACCTCAGGCGTTCTCTACGCCCTCTATGCGGCAGGCAGCTCTCGCCTCACAGGGCTCTGGCGCGTCGTCCCGGGCCACGCCCCGGTACGCGTCGCGGCACTGTCCGCGAAGGGCCTGCCCAACGGCTTGGCCCTCAGTGCGGACGGCACACAGGCCTACGTTGCTGACAGCGTGCAGGGTCGCATCTACCGCATCCGCCTCTCCGACGGCGTGGTCCGCACATGGGCGAAGGACACGTCCCTTCAGGCTGCGGGCTTCCTCGGCGCCAACGGCGTCAAGGTGCACGGACAGGCCGTCTGGGTCAGCAACCTCGACAAGGGCACGCTGCTTCGCATCCCGTTGACGGGTAGCGGGGCCGCTGGCACGCCGTCAGTCGCCGCGAGGGGGCTGAAGGGCATCGACGACTTCACCTTCACCGGCGAGGACAACACGGTTCTCGCCACGCTCAACCAGCCCAACACGGTTGTGCTCGTGACGCCGGGTCACAAGGCGCAGACGGTGCTCACTGCGGCCGACGGACTGCAGGGCCCGACGGCGGTCGCTCTGCGCGGCAGCGTGGTCTACGTCACGAGTGCGGCCTACAACACGCAGACCGACCCGAACCTGCTCACGGCGAAGGTCGACGCGCACGTCGTGCATCAGGGCTCGAACCGGTAGCCGATGCCGGGAACGGTCAGCAGATGCTGGGGTCTCGCGGGGTTGAGCTCCAGCTTGCGCCGCAGAGTCGCGACGTAGACGCGTAGGTAGTGCGTCTCCTTCTCGTACGCACTGCCCCATACCTCGTGCAGCAGCTCGCGGTGGGTCATCAGGCGACCGGGATTGCGTGCGAGCAGCTCGACCAGCGCCCACTCCGTGGGCGTCAGCCTGACGTCGCGTCCGTCACGGGTCACGGTCTTGGCCGCCAGGTCAAGTGTGAACGCCTGCGTCGTCACGACTGCTGCGGTCGTCGGCTCGGTGCGGCGCAGGGCCGCCCTGACGCGTGCCAACAGCTCGTCCATGCCGAACGGCTTGGTGACGAAGTCGACCGCCCCGGCATCAAGCGCGGCTACCTTGTCGATCTGGGTGTCGCGCGCCGATAGTACGAGAATCGGCGCGCGGCTCCACCCGGCGAGTCCCGCGATGACCTCGGTGCCGTCCATGTCGGGCAGCCCGAGGTCGAGAATCACGAGCTGCGGGGTGCTCGCGGCAGCAGCGCGCAGGGCAGCCACGCCGGTGTGGGCTACGTCGACGTCATAGTGGCGCGCACGAAGATTGATGGCGAGCGCCCGCGCGAGAGTCGTGTCGTCATCGACGATCAGCACCCGCGTCACTGCGTCACCGCGGCACCTCGCGCATGCCGCCGCCCGCCACCGGCAGGCTGACGCGCATCGTGAGACCACCGCCCCGGGTCTCACGTGCCTGCAACGTGCCTCCCATCGCCTCGGTGAAGCCGCGAGCGACGGTGAGGCCCAGTCCGATGCCGCCCGGGGTTCTGTCGCCGGAGCGCTGGAACGGTGCGTAGAGCTGCGACAGCTGCGACGGTGCGATGCCGGCTCCGTGGTCGACGACTTCACAGATGACGCCGCCATTGTGCGTTCCGGCTCGCAGCGTCACCATCGTGCCTGACGGCGTGTGGCGCAGCGCGTTGTCGAGCAGGTTGGCGAGCACCCGTTCGAGCAGTCCGGGGTCGGCGCGCACATCCGGGAGCATAGGGTCGAAGTCGAGCGTGATGCGCTCTCCTGACCCGGGCGGCATGGCGACGAGCACCGCGTCCGCCGCCTCTTCGATCGACACCTGCTGCAGGTGGACTGCCAGTGCGCCCGCCTGCAGGCGCGAGGCGTCGAGCAGGTTGGCGACGAGTCCCTGCAGGCGGTCGGTGGCCGTCTCGATGCCGGCGAGGAGCTCGTGCTGCTCGTCCTCGGTGAACGTGATGTCGCTCTGGCGCAGGCTGCTCACGGCAGCCTTGATGCCGGCCAACGGCGTACGCAGGTCGTGGCCGACCGCCGCGAGCAGCGCGGTGCGCATGCGTTCCGCCGCTTCCAACCGGGCGTTGTCCTGCACCTGCTCGGCGAGGCGGCGACCTTCCAGCGCCCTGCCGGCCGCCTCGGCGAACGATGCCAACACCCGACGGTCTTCGGCGACCAGCTCGGGACCTTCGATGTGCAGCAGCGCGCATGGGCCCGCCGGCACGTCCGCGGCGCGGTCATCCACGTCTGCCCATGTGCTGCCGACGCTGTCGACGACACTGCGGGTGCCGCCCACGATCTCGACGAGCGACACCTGTCGCATGCCGAAAGTCGTGCGAACCTGCTCGAGAAGATCGGGCAGGGTGCGTGCCTCGGTCAGCGTTGCGCCGGCGAGGTTGCTCAGGGCCCGTGCCTCCGCGCGTGCCCGGTTGGCCTCAGCGGTGCGCCGGGCCGCGAGGTCCACGATGACGCTGACCGCGACGGCGAAAGCCGCATAGACGACAAGGACCAGCAGCTGCTGCGGCTGGCGGATGACCAGGGTCCCGAGTGGTGGCGTGAAGAACCAGTTGAGGTCGAGACCTCCGAAGAGGGCCGCCGGCAGCGCCACCCGCAGCCCACCCACGAGTGCGACGGTGACGACGAGGGAGAGAACCAGCAGGATCGGCGTCGCATAGTTCAACCGGTCGCGGTGCTCGACCAGCGTTGCCGTCAGCACCGGAAGCCCTACTACCAGCGTCCCGGCAGCCAGCAGCTGTCGGCGCTGCGACAGGCCACCGGTGGACGCCGGCAGCCCCGGAGCGGTCATGCGCTCAGACTCTCACCGATCGTCTCGACCCGTCGGCAGCCGGCCCTGCCTCCTCCGATGAATGTAGCTGGTAGGGGACGGACGTCACCATGACCCCGCTCTGGTAGAGCAACCGGCTCTTGAGTCGCAGCGCGCTTTGGTTGTGGAGCACCTGCTCCCACCAGCGACCGACGACGTACTCCGGGATGAAGACGGTGATGACGTCGCGCGGCCCCGTCCGGCGCAGATGTGCGATGTAGTCGAGCACGGGTCGGGTGATGTCGCGGTAGGGCGAGGCGACGGTCGTGAGCGGGACGCTGATCCCTCGTGCGGACCACTCGTCCTGCAGTGCGCGGCTCTCCTCGTCGTTGACCGCCACGGTCAGAGCGGTGAGGTCGGACGGTCTCGTCGCCTTGGCGTAGGCGAGTGCGCGCAGCGTCGGCGCATGGATCTTGGAGACGAGCACGATCGCATGGTTGCGGCTCGGGAGGAGCACACCACCCGGTGCTGGCGCCACCTCGTCGGCGACTGCGTCATAGTGACGATGCACGGCTCGCATCAGGAAGAACAGCACCACCATCGCGGCGATGGCGAGGTAGGCCCCTCCCGCGAACTTGTAGCGGACCACGATCAGCAGCACCAGACCGGTGACGACTGCACCCGTGCCGTTGATGATCTGCGCCCGGCGCATCTGCCTGCGCCGCGTCGGCCTGCGTTCGATGGTCAGCTCGCGCTTCCAGTGCTTCACCATGCCGACCTGCGACAGCGTGAATGACGTGAATACACCGACGATGTAGAGCTGGATGAGTTTGTCGATGTTGGCATCGAAACCGATGATCAAGGCGATCGAGACCGCTGCCAGCAGGACGATGCCGTTGCTGAAAGCGAGCCGGTCGCCACGGTTGCGCAGCTGCCCCGGGAGATACCGGTCAGTGGCCAGGATCGAGGCCAGCGTGGGGAACCCGTTGAATGCCGTGTTCGCCGCCAGGACGAGGATCGCTGCCGTCGCGGCCTGGAAGGCATAGTAGAGAAGGCTTCTGCCCCACACGCTCTCCGCGACCTGGCTGATGACCGAGGGGTTGCCGTCCGGATAGGCGCGCGCGTGTGCACCGAGGGCCAGGGCCGTGATTCCCGAGAACATCGAGACCGCAAGGGCGCCCATGATGACGAGGGTCATCGCGGCATTGCGGCTGCGTGGTGGCTTGAACGCCGGAACACCGTTGCTGATGGCCTCGACGCCTGTCAGTGCGGTGCAGCCGGACGCGAAGGCGCGCAGGCACAGCAGCAGGGTGAAAACGCCCCCGACGTGCGCCGTGTGCTGCAGCGCCAGCTCTGCACCGCTCGCCCTGTTGAGTCCCCCGGTCAGCGCCTGGTAGGCACCCGAGGCCAGCAGCAGGAAGGTCAGTCCCACGAACGCGTACGTCGGAACGGCGAACGCCGTCCCTGACTCGCGCACCCCACGGAGGTTGACGACCGCCAGCATGACGACGAACGCCACCGACAGCTCCACGGAATAGTGCTGCAGCGAAGGAACCGCGGAGATGATGGCCACGACACCGGAGACCACGGACACCGCGACGGTCATGACGTAGTCGACGAGCAGAGCAGCAGCAGCGGTGAGAGCGGCCTTCTGCCCGAGGTTGTCCTTGCTCACGACGTAGGCGCCGCCACCGCTGGGATAGGCGAAGCAGGTCTGGCGGTAGGAAGCCACGACGATGACGAGGAGCAGCGCGACAGCGACAGCGATCGGCGCCGACAGGCCGAGGAACGACGCTGCTCCGGCCGTGCCGAGCACGAGCATGATCTGCTCGGTCGCATAGGCCACCGAGCTGATCGGGTCGGAGCAGAACACAGGAAGGGCGATCTTCTTGGCCAGCAGCGTCTCGCCCAGGCGGTCGCTCGACAGAGCGCGCCCGATGAAGACGCGTTTGACGAGCTGCGTGCTTCCTGACATCAGCGCATGACCGCAGTGAGACGTTGGTGTTGCGTGCGGGCGTGCAGGCTCATGGCGCCACACTGGTCCCGTCTCGAGGCCGTGGGGTAGTTCCTTGATGCGTTCTTGATGTCCGGCGCCCGATCTCGACGGCTCCTTGACGGGCAAGGCCGGCGTCGCTCCTGCGGTCGCCGTAGGTCGCACTGCCGTCGTTGAGTAGCCTTCAGCCCGTGCTGCTCGGACTCGACACCGCGACCGCGGCTGTGAGCGTCGCGCTCAGCACAGCGACCGGTGAGATCCTGGCCGTGAGCAACCTGCTAGCCGCCCGTGGGCACGGCGAGTGGCTGGGCCCCGCGATCGTGCACGTGCTGGCGGAGTCGGGGGTACGCCGCGACCAGCTCACCGGCGTGGCCGTGGGAGTCGGCCCGGGTCCGTTCACGAGCCTGCGCGTAGGGCTGGTGACGGCCACGGTGCTCGGCCATGTCCTGTCCGTGCCGGTCCACGGCGTCTGCACGCTCGACGCGATCGCGCTGGCGGCGGGGCGCGCAGACACGTTCCGCGTCGTGACCGACGCCCGGCGCCGCGAGGTCTACTGGGCGACGTATGACGGCGTCACGCGCGTCGACGGGCCCCATGTGAGCAGGCCGGGCGACATCGTCGGTGACCTGCCGGCGGTCGGGGCCGGTGCTCGGCTCTATCCCGGCAGCTTTGCGGTGGCCGATGAGCCGCTCGATGCGAGTGCCGCGGCGGTGTGCGGCTGGGTGACGGGCGGTCTGCCGGTCCTCGAACCGGTGCCGCTCTATCTGCGGCGCCCCGATGCGGACGAGCCAGGGGCGCGCAAGAAGGTGCTCGGGTGAACGCAGGTCTGACCGTGCGTCGGATGCGATGGTGGGACGTCGAGCATGCGGTGCGGCTCGAACGCGAGCTGTTTCCCGACGCGTGGGACGCCGAGGGATTCTGGGGCGAGCTGGCTGGTTGGCCTACCACGAGGCACTACGTGGTGGCCCAGGATTCCCTGGGCCTGGCCGGCTATGCCGGCGTCCTTCTCACCGCCGGCGATGCCGACGTGCAGACGCTGGCGGTCCGCACCGACGCGCAAGGTCGAGGAGTCGGGCGGTTGCTGCTGGACGAGCTCGTGAGGACCGCGCTGGAGCGGGGCTGTGAGGCGCTGCTGCTCGAGGTACGCGCCGACAACGCCACGGCGATCCGCCTCTATGAGCGGGCCGGCTTCGCGGTGGTCTCGACGCGTCACGGCTACTACGACGCGGGCCGCACCGACGCACGGGTGATGCGGCTCCTGCTGGGAGCAGCACATGTCTGAGGAGCCGCTGGTTCTCGGCATCGAGACGTCATGCGACGAGACCGGCGTCGGCATCGTGCGCGGTGGCACGTTGCTCGCCGATGCCGTGGCCAGCAGTGTCGAGCAGCACGCCCGGTTCGGTGGGGTCGTGCCCGAGGTCGCGAGCCGTGCTCACCTCGAGGCGATGGTGCCGACCCTGCAGCGGGCCTGCCAGACCGCAGGCGTACGCCTCTCGGACATCGACGCGATCGCCGTGACCGCAGGGCCCGGCTTGACCGGTGCCCTACTGGTCGGCGTGGCGGCGGCAAAGGCTTTGGCGATCGGTCTCGACCGGCCTGTCTTCGGCATCAACCACCTCGCTGCGCACGTGGCCGTCGACGTGCTCGAGCACGGGCCGCTGCCGGAGCCGACCGCTGCCCTGCTCGTCTCGGGGGGTCACTCGTCGCTGCTTCTGGTCCCCGACGTGACAGGCGACATCAGCTCGCTCGGCGCGACGGTCGACGACGCCGCCGGTGAGGCCTTCGACAAGGTGGCGCGACTGCTCGGGCTGCCCTTCCCCGGCGGTCCCCACGTCGACCGAGAGGCGCGCTCGGGTGACGCCACGTTCGTGAACTTCCCCCGCGGTCTGACCGGGTCGCGCGACATGCGTGAGCATCGCTACGACTTCTCGTTCAGTGGCCTGAAGACGGCGGTCGCGCGATGGGTCGAGCAGCGCCAGCGCGACGGCAACTCGGTGCCGGTCGCTGATGTGGCCGCCAGCTTCCAGGAAGCCGTCGTGGACGTCCTCACCCGCAAGGCGGTTCTCGCGTGTCGTGAGAACGACATCTCGACGTTGTTGATCGGTGGAGGCGTTGCCGCCAACTCACGACTGCGTGCCCTCGCGCAAGAGCGGTGCTCGAATGCAGGAATTACCCTTCGTGTTCCACGCGCCGGCCTCTGCACGGACAACGGTGCGATGGTGGCGGCGCTCGGGTCGTTGATGGTCAGCCGTGGCCGCACGCCCTCCCTGCTCGACCTGCCCGCCGACTCGTCGCTGCCGGTGACGCAGGTCCAGCTGTGAATGTAGTCGCCGTTGATGCGGCACGGCGCCGCCGAATGAGCAGCAGCCCGACGGGATCCGTTGGCTAGCTGGTCGTCGTGGCGTCCGCTATCGGTAGGTAGACGCGGTGGCCTTCGTCGCGGAACTGACTGGACTTCTCGGCCATGCCGGCCGCGAGCGCATCGTCGTCGTGCAGGCCGCGTTCGGCGGCGTAGGCGCGGACGTCCTGGCTGATGCGCATGGAGCAGAAGTGCGGGCCGCACATGGAGCAGAAGTGCGCCGTCTTCGCGGCCTCTGCAGGCATGGTCTCGTCGTGGAAGCTCCGGGCGGTGGTGGGGTCGAGGGAGAGGTTGAACTGGTCCTCCCACCGGAACTCGAAGCGGGCGTCGGACAGCGCGTCGTCCCATGCCTGGGCACCGGGGTGGCCCTTGGCGAGGTCCGCTGCGTGAGCGGCAATCTTGTAGGTGATGACCCCGTCCTTGACGTCGTCACGGTTCGGGAGGCCGAGGTGTTCCTTGGGGGTGACATAGCAAAGCATCGCGGTGCCGTACCAGCCGATCATCGCCGCGCCGATCGCGCTGGTGATGTGGTCGTAGCCGGGAGCAATGTCGGTCGTGAGGGGCCCGAGCGTGTAGAACGGCGCTTCGCCGCAGATCTCCAGCTGTAGGTCCATGTTTTCCTTGATCTTGTGCATCGGGACGTGTCCCGGGCCCTCGACCATCACCTGGACGTCGTATTCCCACGCGATCTTCGTCAGCTCGCCCAGCGTGCGCAGCTCGGCAAACTGGGCTGCGTCGTTCGCGTCGGCGATGGACCCGGGGCGCAGCCCGTCCCCGAGGGAGAAGGTCACGTCGTAGCGGGCCATCAGCTCGCACATCTCGCGGAAGTTGGTGTAGAGGAAGTTCTCCTCGTGGTGTGCGAGGCACCACGCCGCCATGATCGAGCCGCCGCGGCTGACGATGCCCGTCTTGCGCCCTGCCGTCAGCGGGACGTAGCGCAGCAGCACCCCGGCGTGCACGGTGATGTAGTCGACGCCCTGCTCGAACTGCTCGACGAGGGTGTCGCGGTAGAGCTCCCAGGTGAGATCTTCGGCCTTGCCGTCGACCTTTTCCAGCGCCTGGTAGAGCGGCACCGTGCCGATGGGCACGGCGCTGTTGCGGATGATCCACTCACGGGTGGTGTGGATGTTGCGGCCGGTCGAGAGGTCCATGACCGTGTCGGCACCCCAGCGGGTGGCCCAGGTCATCTTGTCGACCTCCTCCTCGATGGATGACGCGACGGCGCTGTTGCCGATGTTCGCATTGATCTTCACGAGGAAGTTGCGGCCGATGACCATCGGTTCGCTCTCCGGGTGGTTGACGTTGGCCGGCAGGACAGCACGCCCGCGCGCTATCTCGTCGCGGACGTGCTCGACGGAGACGCCTTCGCGCAGGGCGACGAACTCCATCTCCGGCGTCACCGTGCCGCGCCGCGCGTACGTCAGCTGCGTCACCGTCGCACCGGGTGCGGCGCGGCGCGGCTCACGGACCGAGGCGAAGACACTGTCGAGGTCGCGGGTGTCGCGTCGTGTGATGCCGTTGTCGATGGCCTGCACCGGACGTCCTGCATAGGTGACCGTGTCGCCGCGTTCGACCACCCACGCCTCACGCAACGTGGGAAGCCCGAGCCGGATGTCGGTGCGCAGGCCGGTGTCGGTGTAGGGGCCCGAGGTGTCGTAGAGAACGACGCTGTCGCCGCTGGTGAGGGCGACCTCGCGCATCGGGACGCGGAGGTCGGCGCGGCTGCCTTGAAGGTAGGTCTTGCGCGAGCCGGGGAACGACGATCCGGGGACGTCGGGCTGGCCGGTGGTGGAGATGGCGGCAGGGGTCATGGAAGCAGGGGTCATCGAGGGTTCCTCCCTACGCCGGTGCGAACCGGGTCAGGTGCGAACGGTCGGCGGCCGTGTCCTGCCGCCCTCTCAGCCTCGGCGTGAGGCTCCCGCGGGTCGTTGCGAAGATTAGCGGCTCGCCGGGCAGGTGGGGCCACGGGCCCCTGCACGCGCCAGTCGGATGTCCGGGCAACCGTCGGGTCTGTTCTGCACGCCGGTCAAGTCATATGAAGACGCCGCTGGCCCGCACTCTCGCCACCTACATCGCCCGAAAGCCGATCTGCACCAGTCGGTTGCATCCCTCGACAAATAGTCCGCCCAGTGGGCTTGCAATGACCCGCGTCGCCACTGAGAGTGGCAGACCCGCCGCAGCGGCCGGGGGCGGGATCGCACAGAAGGCAGTTTCCGTCGCATGGTCGACAACGGGATGTTTGCCGTTGCCTGCCACGCGGCTGGTCGACCCGCCGGGTCGGACGCGAGTGAGATAGCCCGTGCTGTCCTGCACGAATACGGAGCCGTCCGACGTCCGTGCAATCGAGTCGATCCCGTCGAAAATGTAGGGCGAGATCTGCAGGGTCGCACCTGATGCGACGCGATGGAACACCTGCGTTGGCGTGCTGTAGTAGACGCCGCGTGAACCATCATCGACGACACTCGTGACCGCCTTGGACGCGATGACGTGACGAACTCCGTCGCCTGCCCGGAAAAGGCCCTGCGAGGAAGCGACCCATACGGCCCCGTCGCTGGTCACCGCGAAGTTCCGCCCCGCAGACAACGGCAGCGACGGGCCGAGGGCGGGTTCGCCGTCGGCGACACCGTGCCGGCCACGGCCGCCGACGACGTTGACTGTGCGCCCGTCTGTGGAGATCCGTCGGATTGCGTCTCCCGTCCGGATCCACAAGTCACCGTCGCTCGCGAGCTCGCTGCTCGGTCGGACGAAGGCCCCGCCGCCGAAACCGCCCTCGAAGGCGCTGGGCTCCTCCGGCGTGGTCGGCCCGTAGCCGAAGATCAGCTGCCGAACGGGCGCACCGCGCTCGACCGGAATGAGCGCGGGCAGTTGTCCGGCGACGTCGGCGACGCGCTCCGAGGAGTAGAGGTCGGCAAGCAGCTCGCCATGAGGACCGAACGCGGCGTCCCCCATCGTCAGCGATCCACTGGACCAGTCCAACACCGTCCGGGTGACTCCGACCGCCAGTGGAGCTGTGGCGAGCCCAGGCGAGCGTTCAGCTATCGAGCCGTCTCGCAGCCGCAGTGGGGTGAAGGCGTCACTGAGACCGAGTCTGGGCTGGACATGCACGGTGATCGTGACGTCCATGTCGCCCAAGGGTGGCGACGGTGAATATTGCTGTCCCCCGAAGGTCTCGGCCGCCCAGACACGCCAGGAATCGTTCTCCCTGAAAAAGTTGCCGCAGGTCCACAAGGGATTGCCGGGACGGGCTTCGGTGACCTCACCGCACGTCTGGGACTCAACTGCAGCCGTGTCGGACGCGAAGCCCGCCCGGGACAGAAGTCGCGACACGGTGTCCGCCACCGAATCGCGAGGCAAGAATCCGCGGTAACTGCGGGTGGCTGTCTCGGAGAATCCCTCGTACAGCGGCTCGCGCTGGTTCCTTTCGAGCGGCTTGAAAGCCTCGGGGCCGCCGATGCGAGCCACCTCGGCAAGGGTCGCCCGGCGGACCTTGGTTTGATGCGCAGTCGTCGCGACTCGGTAGAGTCCGACACCGATCACTGATGCGAGCACGGCGAGACAAGCCGCAATGGCGAGTGACCGACGGAACCTGCGGCGCGGCGCGGGCAGTCGGTCGGGCGCCGCGCGAGCAGGGCCATCCGTTATCAGCTCACGATCGTCCGGCATTTCACCCCTGTCCCGCACACCACCGCATGATGAATGTTAGCCGTACCGCGAACGATTCGCCTGACCCTGCCGGATTCCAACGGCTTGGGCCTGGCTCGTCAAGTGCAGCGTCTCCTCGACGATGAAGGTCAGCGCGGTCGCACCAGACAGACACCGCCGCAGCGTGGATCACCTGCGGGACCGGGCCGAGCCCCCACGTGAGGGTGCGGGAATGAAGGGGCGCCACCGGCGATTGTCGGTCTATGTCGAACCTTGTCGTCGCCGCCGCGTTCGGTGGCCCAGAAGTGCTTACGGTGATCCAGGAGACGGTGGGGGAGCCGGGCCCCGGGCAGGTGCGCATCGACGTACGCGCTGCGGGGGTGAATCCCGTCGACTGGAAGATCTACGGCGGGGTGATGGGCGTTGACGCCTCCCGGTTGCCCCTTCGGTTGGGGTTCGAGGCCGCCGGGGTCGTCACCGCGGTCGGGCCGGATGCCATCGGACCGGCCGGTCCGGTGAGTGCTGGCGACGAGGTGGTCGTCTACAGCGTCTCCGGTGCCTATGCCGAACAGCTGGTCGTCGACGTGTCCCTCGTGATCCCGAAGCCCCCGTCGCTGTCGTGGGAGCAGTCAGCGGGCCTGCTGCTCACCGGAACCACAGCGGTGCACGCGCTCACGTCGACGCGCGTCGACGCCGGGGACACCGTCCTCGTGCATGGGGCCGCGGGTGGGGTCGGGCTGATGCTGGTCCAGCTCGCCGTTGTCCGCGGCGCACGTGTGATCGGCACCGCCAGCGAGAGTCACCATGCGCAGCTCCGTGACTTCGGCGCCGAGCCGGTGACCTACGGCGACGGGTTGGCCGATCGCGTACGCGCGCTCGCGCCGGACGGTGTGACCGCGGCCATCGACGCAGTCGGCAGCGACGAAGCGGTCGACGTGTCCCTCGAGCTGGTTGCCGACAGGTCGCGCATCGCGACGATCGCCGCGTTCCGGCGGGCCAAGGAGGCCGGCATCGCGTTGCTCGGCGGGGGGCCGGGTGCCGATCCCGGGACCGAGATCCGCGCCGCGGCCCGGTTCGAGCTCGGGCGTCTCGCCGACAGCGGTGCCCTCACGGTCAAGGTCGCCTCGGTGTTCCCGCTCGTGCAGGCTGGCGAGGCACACCGGCTCGGTCAGTCGGGCCACGTCAGCGGGAAGATCGTGCTCGTCCCCTGACGTCGGTCAGCTGACCCGGGTGTCTGCCAACCGGTTCACCAGGATCGCGTGGTGCTCGCCGAGCACCCGGGTCAGCACGACCGTCATCATCGGGCCCCGACCCGAGAGTCGCAGTGCGCGACGAAATGCTTCCGGCTCCACAGCGGTTCCCCGCTTCTTGACGACCACGTCGCCCGCGCCGTGCTGGCGCAGCATGGTGCGTACGCGCTTCAGCGAGAACGGCACGGTCTCGACGACCTCATAAGCCGTTGCGAACGGTGTTGCGGCCAACGCGTCGGAGCTCACATAGGCGATCGTCGCGTCCAGCAACGTGCCGTCGACGAGAGCAGCCATGTCGGCCACAAGTCCGGCCCGGATCACCGCACCGTCCGGCTCGTAGAGATAGCGCCGGGGTGGGAGGGCGGGAGGGGGCTGCTGGCGGGGGCCGAGAAGCGAGACGTCGGACGGCAGAACGGTGGCCCGCATGCCCGCCTGCATCGCCAGCGACCCGCACCACAACGTGCACTCGACGACGTCGCCGCCGACCGACACCCACTCGGCCTGGGCCCCCGGCGGAACGAGCGCGTGGGCCAGACCCGGTGCCACCTTGGCCAGGGTCGGCAGCCGACCCGCGAGCTCGAGCACGAAAGCGTAGGACGGCGACCACGCTGCCGGGTCGAGCAGGCGGCGGCCGTCCTTGCGTCGTGCGGGGTCGAGATAGACGGCGTCGCACGACGAGAGATCGGCGGCTGCCGCGTCCCCACACTGCACCGTGACAAGGTCTGCCAGCCCGAGAGCGCTCACGTTGGCCGCAGCGACGGCGGCGGTCGTCGGGTCGAGCTCGACCGCCAGGACGTGCAGGCCGGCCCGGGCGAAGGAGATGGCGTCGGTGCCGATGCCGCACCCGAGGTCGGCAATCCGGCGTACGCCGCTGCTCGCCACCCGCCTCGCCCGCCGCAGCGACACCTCGAGCCGGGTCGCCTGCTCCGCTCCGTCGGGGGTGAACAGCAGGACCGACGCGTCGACGCCCAGCTTGCCCGCAGCTCGGCGCCGCAGCCTCGACTGCGTGAGCGCTGCCGCCACCAGGGCGGGGTCGTGGCCGTCGCGGCGCAACCGGGAGGCCAGCGTGAGCGAGGTGCTCTCGTCGTAGGGCGGCAGCTCCGCCAGCAGCGCACGCCCCTGCGGTGAGGTGAGTGTCGACAGGGTTGTGACGTCCACCTAGGGGATGCGAAGGGCTCGCAGCGGCGAGCTGGGCAGGATCTCGAGCGCCTTGACCAAGGTCACCGACGTGCCCGCGATGTCGGGCTCGTAGTGCAGCTCGTCGACCAGCAGACGCATGAGCTCGATGCCCCTGCCGCTCTCCGCCAGCCGGGTCGACGCCGCGACGGAGGAGGGAAGAAAACCCGGCCCCGAGTCTGTGATCACGATGCGGCAGAGATCGTCGGCGATGTTGACGCGCACTTCGAACCCGGACGAGTCGCTGCTGTGACGGACCACGTTCGCGCAGGCTTCGGTGACAGCCAGCGCGATGTCCTCGATGCAGTCCGGAATCACGCGCAGCTGCTCGAGATTGGAACGGCAGAGGGCGCGGATCACCGGAACCGATGCCGCCTCGGTGGGAAGGCGGATCGAAAAACTGATCTCCATACCCCTCCTCCTTCGGCTCGATGAAAGCAGTCGTCCGCTTCCTTCTGCCCGCTCTGCTCGATCCAATCACCTGTCTGCCGCGCCGCCGGGCAGGCTGACGGCACGGCGTACGGCTGATCTGCTCCGGGCTTTGGCACTCGCCTTGACCGAGTGCCAGGCCCTTGGGGTATGTTCGGAACTGGCACTCTCCCCGTGAGTGTGCCAACGCGAACTCTCAGTGCTGCCGACCTCAGTGCTGCCTCGTGCGCCGACCCCCGCGACGGCGGCCGCTCGAGACTGCAGCACGACAGTGACACCAGCACCACGAAGTTGCGTGCACTTGCATGCAGCCGCACACAGCACAACCCATGTTCTGCCAGATCTCTGGCAGGGCCCCCTCTGACCGGAGGTTCACCAACGTGACGTCGACCGCCAGCAAGGTCACCATCAAGCCGCTCGAGGACCGCATCGTCGTGCAGGCCCTCGAGGCCGAGCAGACGACAGCCTCAGGCCTCGTCATCCCCGACACCGCCAAGGAGAAGCCGCAGGAGGGCACGGTTCTCGCCGTCGGCCCCGGTCGCTTCGACGAGAGCGGCGAGAAGCGCGTGCCTCTCGACGTCAAGGTCGGCGATGTCGTCATCTACAGCAAGTACGGCGGCACCGAGATCAAGTACAACGGCGAGGAATACCTCGTCCTGTCGGCGCGCGACGTGCTCGCCGTCGTCGAGAAGTAGCACCTCCTCACTTCCAGCACGCCCCGGCGGCCGCGCGGACCGCCGCCGGCTCCCGGGGCGTCGCCGTTCCTCTTCGCACCATTCGTTGATCACCCTGACATCAGGAGGCACCACCGCTTATGGCAGCCAAGTCCCTGCAGTTCGACGACACGGCTCGTCGGTCCCTCGAGCGCGGCGTCGACGCCCTCGCCAACGCGGTGAAGGTGACGCTCGGGCCGAAGGGTCGCAACGTCGTCATCGACAAGAAGTACGGCGCCCCGACGATCACCAACGACGGCGTCACCATCGCCCGCGAGGTGGAGCTCGAGGACCCCTACGAGAACCTCGGCGCGCAGCTCGCCAAGGAGGTCGCCACCAAGACCAACGACGTCGCCGGTGACGGCACGACGACCGCAACGGTCCTGGCCCAGGCGCTCGTGCACGAAGGTCTGCGCAACGTCGCGGCCGGCGCCTCGCCCGCGGGTCTCAAGCGCGGCATCGACAAGGCCGTCGCCGCAGTCAGCGAGCGTCTGCTCGCCACCGCGCGCGAGGTCGAGGACCGCGCCGAGATCGCCAACGTCGCGTCCGTCTCCGCGCAGAGCCCGGTCATCGGCGACCTCATCGCCGAGGCCATCGACAAGGTCGGCAAGGACGGCGTCATCACCGTCGAGGAGTCCAACACCGCGGGCCTCGACCTCGAGTTCACGGAGGGCCTGCAATTCGACAAGGGCTACATCTCGCCCTATTTCGTCACCGACGCCGAGCGTCAGGAAGCCGTCCTCGAGGACGCCAGCATCCTGATCACCCAGGGCAAGATCAGCTCGGTCTCCGAGCTGCTCCCGCTGCTGGAGAAGGTCGTCCAGAGCGGCAAGCAGCTGCTCGTCATCGCCGAGGACGTCGACGGCGAGGCGCTCTCCACCCTGGTCGTCAACAAGATCCGCGGCACCTTCACCTCGGTCGCCGTCAAGGCTCCCGGTTTCGGTGACCGTCGCAAGGCGATCCTCGGCGACATCGCCGTCCTCACCGGCGCCCAGGTCGTCTCGCCCGAGGTCGGCCTCAAGCTCGACCAGGTGGGTCTCGAGGTGCTCGGCAGCGCCCGTCGCGTCACCGTGACCAAGGACGACACGACGATCGTCGACGGCAACGGCGACAAGGCTGCGGTCGCCGACCGCGTACGCCAGCTCAAGGCCGAGATCGAGGGTTCGGACTCCGACTGGGACCGCGAGAAGCTGCAGGAGCGCCTGGCCAAGTTGGCCGGGGGCGTCTGCGTCATCCGCGTCGGTGCCGCGACCGAGGTCGAGCTCAAGGAGCGCAAGCACCGCATCGAGGACGCCGTCTCGGCGACCCGCGCCGCGGTCGAAGAGGGCATCGTCGCAGGTGGTGGCTCCGCCCTCATCCACGCGTCCGCCGCGATCGACGACCTCGAGCTGGAGGGCGACGAGGCGACGGGTGCGCAGATCGTGCGCAAGAGCATCGTCGAGCCGCTGCGGTGGATTGCCGAGAACGCGGGTCTCGAGGGCTACGTCGCCGTCGAGAAGGTCCGTGAGCTCCCGGTCGGCAGCGGTCTGGACGCGGCGACGGGGGACTACGTCGACCTCATCGCCCGCGGCATCATCGACCCGGTCAAGGTCACGCGCTCCGCGCTGGTCAATGCCGCGTCGATCGCGAGCATGGTGCTGACGACGGAGACCCTCGTCGTGGAGAAGAAGGAAGACGAGAGCGCTGTCGCTGCCCAGTCGCACGGCGGGCACGGCCACAGCCACTGAGCCTGTCTGCAGCACGTCGGAGAAGGCCGGTCCCCACAGCGGGGGGACCGGTCTTCTCTCACGTAGGGAGACGAACGCCACGTTCGGGACGCGCGGCCCGGGACATGGGTCACAGGAAGTCCACAGGCGCGCAACGTAGGGTCGCACCTGCACGTTGTCCGAGTTCAGAGAACTGACGGAGGAACCGCGCTCTTGCGAGTCAGAACAGTGGAGGCACTCAGGCGCACCGCTGCGGTGGCCGGTTTCGTCGGCTTCGCCGGTGCCGTCACGGCTGGCGTGGGCGTCACTCCCGCGTCTGCCGACGCCAGCCCTGCGTCGGCACCCACCGCGACCGCCACGCTGCCCGCACCGGCACCCGCGGGCGCGCTGGCACCCGCCGTCGGGCCCACGAGCACGCCTGGGCCCAGCACGTCATCGTCCCCGGCGACCCGCACGCCTTCGGCGACGGCGACGGCTTCGCCCACCGCTTCGTCGACCGCGAAGCCCACTCCCGCGCCAGGCGCGACGCCGACACCGACGGCCCCCCCGGCCACCACCACCGCTCCGGATGACGACGAACCGGTCCCGGTCGCCACCACGCCGCCGCTCACGCCCGCGCAGCTCCAGGCCGGTCGTGACCTTGCAGCCGCGCAACGTCAGCTCACCTCCCTGACCGCCGAGGCAGCCGCGGCCCTGCAGGTCCATGCGACTGCCGTGCAGGCCGCCGAGGCGGCGTCGCTGCGCGCCCGGGTCGAGCGACACAAGCTGGCGGTCGCCCGTGCGGCCACGGCCGCCGCCAGGGACGCCCTCGGCAGCTATGCCGCCGCCGCCTACCGCAACGGGCCGACCGGCCGCGACAGCGTCGCCGGTATCGCCTCGCTGCTCGAGGCGGACGATCCGGCTCAGCTGCTCCAGCGGTCCGTGGACATCGCAACGGTCGGGCGCGGTCGACTGCTCGCCATCGAGGCACTGCAGCGGGCGGAGTACGACGAAGATCTGGCCGGCCGCTCCGTGGCGGCTGCCGCGTCCGGCGCGGCGTGGGCAGAGCAGGCGGCCCAGCAGGCCAAGGAGACAGCCGACGCAGCAGTGTCCGCTGCCTCAGCGGTCGTGGCCGCGCGGCTCGTGGCCGTCGGTGGTACGACCGACGTCTCGGGTCTCGCGGTGATGGGCGCGGTCCCCGCGGGCGCGTGCCAGGGGGGTTCCACGGAGGGGTTCCCTGACGGGCAGATCCCGCTGGCGCTGCTCTGCCCGCTCTGGGGCGCGCCGGGCCACCTGCTGCGTGCCGACGCCGCAGCACGGTTCAACGCGATGAGCCAGGCCTACGCAGCGACGTTCGGCCGCCCCATCTGCGTGACCGACTCCTACCGGGACCTCCCGGCGCAGATAGCCCTCTACGCCAGCAAGCCCACGCTCGCGGCGGTGCCGGGTACGTCCAACCACGGGTGGGCACGGGCCGTCGACCTCTGCGACGGTGTGGAGAGCTTCGGCACCGTGACGCACCAGTGGCTGCTGGACAACGCGCCGACGTTCGGCTGGTTCCACCCCGCCTGGGCCGAGCCCACCGGGAGTCGGCCCGAGCCGTGGCACTGGGAGTTCGGCGGCTGAGCCCCTCGGCTCAGCTCGCGACGCGCAGCGTCCGCCGCCCGAGATAGATCGCCTCGCGCTCGTCTTCGCTGAGTGCTCCCCACACGCCGTACGGCTCCCGCACCGCCAAGGCGTGGCGGGCGCAGGCAGCGAGCACCGGGCAGGTGGCGCAGACCGCCTTCGCCGCCGTCTCCCGCGCTGAGCGCATCGGCCCGCGCTCACCTTCAGGGTGGAAGAACAACGTGGGGTCTGCGCTGCGGCAGGCGCCCTGCAGTTGCCAGTCCCACAGGTCGGCGATCGGACCGGGAAGTCGAGATAGTTCAGCCATTGTGCCGCGCTCCTTCGACCGATTCTCAGTTCGGCCTCTCCTGTCACTCTAACCGCGCCAGAAGTTGTTCAACCGACCATTCCGACGCCGATTCGAGCGTCCGACTGTGACCTCGCCCACTGCGCAGGAGTGGCGGGACCACCGGGCTGCCGGGAGCATGGGCGCATGGTGGACGGGCGTGACGGGGCGGGCGGGGCAGCTGGCCGCGTGCCGGGCCCGGTGCCGGAGCCCGCGCTCACCGTCGCTGCCGTGGCGCGCAGGCTGGGCGTCGCGCCTGCCACGCTGCGTACGTGGGACCGCCGCTACGGCCTGGGACCCAGTGCGCACACCCCCGGTGCGCATCGCCGCTACACCGCCGAGGACGTCACCCGTCTGAACTTCATGCGCCAGCTGACCGTCGAGGGTGTGGCTCCCGTCGACGCCGCACGGTTGGCGCTGGCCTCTTCGGACGGTGCTTACCGCGCCGACCCGCAGCCGCTCGGCACGGTCTTCTTGCTCCCGTTGCCTTCCGCACCTGCGCGCTGGACGCCACCGGCGGGCTCACCGGAGTCGCAGCCGAGCCGTCAGTCGGGTGGCGGTCGAGTGGTCGCCATGCCCGGCGGTAGCCGGGAGTCCCGCGGCTTGGCGCGGGCCGCACTGGCGTTGGACTCGCACGCCAGCGGTGCGATCGTCGAGGCGGCCCTCGAACGCGACGGGGTCGTCGAGACGTGGGACCGCCTGCTCGTCCCCGTGCTGACGGCCATCGGTGAGCGATGGGCGGCGACGGGCGAGGGAGTCGAGGTCGAGCACCTGCTCGCCGAGGTCGTGACGGGGAGCCTGAGTCGCATCGCCGTGCTGCCCCCACCGGGTGACAGTGCCGGCGCCGCGGCCGGGGGCGAGGGTCGACCGCAGCGTGGTTGGCGCAACTCGCGCCCCGTCCTGCTCGCCTGCGTCGCCGACGAGCTGCACGTGCTGGCGCTGCACGCGGTGGCTGCTGCGCTCGCCGAGCGCGACGTCGCTTCGCGGGTGCTGGGAGCGCGTACGCCGGTGCTCGCCCTGCGGTCGGCGGTCGAGCGCAGCGGGCCGATCGCGGTCATGCTGTGGTCGCAGACCCGGCGCAGCGCCGACAGCGGGCATTTCGACGGCCTCGCGGCGCATCGGCCCGCCCCGATGCTGATCGCGTCGGGTCCGGGCTGGGAGCAGGCAGCGCTGCCAGCGAGCGTGCACCGCGCCGACTCGCTGCCAGGGGCCCTCGCACTGGTCGAGCGTGCCCTGACGGGGATGGCGCCGTGAGCGGCGCAGGCGACTACGGCTACATCCTTTGTCCCCGATCGGCGCGGACTGTGCATGTTGCGTGCGCGGCGGCGCTAGCCTGCCCACGATGGCTTCCGAACCTCTTTCGACCGACGCGGACTCAGAGCAGGGTGCACTCGCCCGGCGGCTGAACGCGCTCCTCGTGGTGGGCGAGAACGCCGCGTTCTCCGGTCCGCCGCAGCCCGGTGTCGCCGCGCTCGAGCAGGCCCTGCGCCTCGCGACGAGCGAGGGGCTCGACCGCGAGGCAGGCACCGCGAGCTGGCTGCTCGGCGTGGTGCACGCGGCGGCCGGCCGCTACGGCCGGGCGGTGGCGCTGCTCGAGCCGCTCGTGGGGCGCGCCGCCGAGGCCCTGGACGAAGGCACCGACGAGGCCGCGTCGCGCCGGCGCACCGGTGCGCTGGCCGCGACCGCCCTCGGTGCCATCTACCGCGAGCTGGGGCGGCACGGCGACGCCAGGGGCTATGACCAGCGCGGGCTCGCCTTCGCCGGGGACGACCCGACCGCGCGCACCGAGGCCCTGCTCGGGCTTGTCGCCGATGCCGTGGGCATGGGCGACCAGGCGGGGGCCGAGGAGCTGCTGGTCTCCGCGACCACGGCAGTCGAGGACGGCCCGGCCGCATGGCGTGCCGACCTGCGGCTGCGTTGGGTGCAGGCGGAGCTGGCGCAGCACCGTGGCGACCAGGAGACGGCGATGAACCTGGCGGCCGAGGCACTCGCGCTGGCCGAAGATGCCTCATCGCCGCGCCAGGTCGCCCGGTCTGCGCTTTTCCTGGGGGCGACATCGGTAGGCGCCGGTCACCGTGAGGAGGCCGTCGCGGCGCTGCACCGGGCGGCCACGCTCGCCGAAGGCCTGGGCACGCTGCCGCTGCAGTGGCCCGCGCGCGCCCTCCTGGGCGCGCTGCTCGTCCGCATCGACCAGACGGAGGCCATGCGCTGCCTGTCCGCCGCTGGCAATGTCGTGCGCCGCGTCGGTGACGATCTGCCGGCCGCGTTGCGAGAGCAGTGGTTCGCCCGCCAGGACGTCTCCGCCCTGCTCGCAGCTGCTAACAACTCCACTTAGGCCCCGAACGTGCCGATCTAGGAGTCGTGGCCGGGCAACACCGCCTGGCACGAACCCCCTGGGGGACAGTCGGGTGCCCACAGTCCTGGTCTGCGACGACTCGCCGCTGGCCCGCGAGGCGATGCGTCGTGGTGTCAGTGCCGTTCCCGGCGTCGAGCGCGTCGTCACGGCAGGTTCCGGTGAGGAGGCGGTCCTCCGCTGGGGCACCGAGCGCCCCGATCTCGTCCTGCTCGACGTGCGTATGCCCGGCCTGGGTGGCCTCGAGGCGGCCCGCCGCATCATCGCCGCCGACCCCAGTGCGAGCGTGATCATGCTCACGATGGCCGAGGACGTCGACGGTGTCGCCCGTGCCGTGGCGGCCGGAGCCCGCGGCTATCTCGTCAAGGACGCCTCTCGTGAAGAGGTGGCCGCGACGGTCAGCATGGTCCTGTCGGAGGCGTCCCTGCGCAGGGTGTCCGGCTCGCGCCTCGTGCCGCAGGGCGACCTGCCGGCGCTCACCGAGCGCGAGATGCAGGTGCTCGACGGCATGAGCCGCGGCCGCAGCAACTCCGAGATCGGCAAGGAGCTCTACCTCTCGGAGGACACGGTCAAGACGCATGCGCGTCGGCTGTTCCGCAAGCTCGGTGCGTCGGACCGGGCCCACGCGGTCGCGCTGGGGTTCCGGCTCGGCATGGTTCGCTAACCCCTGACGCCACCCCTCACCCACCCCTGACCCGCCTGGTGCCTCCCTCCTCGTCGGTAGGATGTCGCGCGTCCCGACGCCGGCTCGCTCGGGCGATGCAGGGTCGGCAACTCTGAGCCGGCCGGCGTCCGAGCTCCCCGTTCGAAGTGAGGCAGCACGATGACCGAGGTGGAGATCGGGCGGGGCAAGCGCGCCCGGCTGGCTTATTCGTTCGACGACATCGCGATCGTGCCGAGCCGGCGCACCCGTGACCCGGAAGAGGTCTCGGTCACCTGGCAGATCGACGCCTACCGCTTCGAGATGCCGCTGCTCGCCGCACCGATGGACTCCGTGATGTCGCCGGCGACCGCGATCGCCATGGGACGTCTCGGCGGTCTCGGGGTTCTCGACCTCGAGGGCATCTGGACGCGCTACGACGACCCCGAGCCGCTGCTCGCCGAGGTCGCCGGGTTGCCCGAGGCCGATGCCAACCGCCGGTTGCAGGAGCTCTATGCCGCCCCTGTGCGCCCGCAGCTCGTCACCGAGCGCATCGCCGAGATCCGCTCGGCCGGCGTGACGGTCGCGGCAGCCCTGTCGCCGCCTCGCACCCAACAGCTGGCCAAGGTCGTCGTCGACGCCGGGATCGACCTCATGGTCATCCGCGGCACGACGGTGTCGGCCGAGCACGTCTCGGGCCGCGCGGAGCCGCTCAACCTCAAGCAGTTCATCTATGAGCTCGACGTGCCGGTCATCGTCGGTGGCTGCGCGACCTATCAGGCCGCGCTGCACCTCATGCGCACCGGGGCCGCGGGCGTGCTCGTCGGTTTCGGTGGGGGCGCCGCGCACACCACGCGCACGGTGCTCGGCGTGGCCGTGCCCATGGCCTCGGCCGTCGCCGACGTGGCTGCGGCACGTCGCGACTACATGGACGAGTCGGGCGGGCGCTATGTCAACGTCATCGCCGACGGTGCGGTGGGCCGCAGTGGCGACCTGCCCAAGGCGATCGCGTGCGGCGCCGACGCGGTCATGATCGGGTCACCGCTGGCCCGCGCTTCCGAGGCGCCCGGCCGCGGCTACCACTGGGGGTCCGAGGCGCACCATCCCGAGCTGCCGCGCGGTATGCGCGTGCAGGTGGGCACGGTCGGGACCCTCGAGGAGGTGCTGCTCGGCCCCTCGGGCGCGGCCGACGGATCTCTCAACTTCATCGGTGCGCTGCGGCGGGCCATGGCCACCACCGGCTACAGCGACCTCAAGGAGCTGCAGCGTGTCGAGGTCGCCGTGTCGCCCTATCCCGGTCGCTGACCGCCGCCCGCACCAGCGCCTCGGCGAGGTCATCAGGTCGTGACCACATCGGCCAGTGACCGGTGGGCAGGTCGAGGATCGTGAACTGACGTTGGGCCAGCTCGACGAACCAGGGGTGCCCTGATGCCGTGAGCGCGCGGATGTCGTCGGGGCGCAACGAGGACGAGACGAGCGTGATCGGCACGTCGTAGCGGCGAGGGTCGTGCAGGTGCAGCGCGTCGCGAGCGGGCCCGGCGGGATGAGGCACGGCGCGCCGCCGAAACTCTGCCAGCGCGGCTTCGTCCAGCCCAGCGAGGCTCGACCCACCGGCCTCGAGATCGACCCAGGCCGGAAGCGGGAGCTCGGCCACTGCGGGGTCGAGGTCTGGCGAGCCGACCGCACCCTCAGGCAGCGGGCCGCTGTCGACATAGACGGTGTGATGCACGAGCTGCGGCAGCCGGTCGGTCGCGGCATAGACGACCGCGCCGGCCCCGCTGTGGCCCACGAGCACGGTGGGCAGCGTGGTCGGCTCCTGCAGCACCCGCACGACAGCCGCGACGTGGTCGTCGAGGGTGAGGGCTGCTCGCGGCGCATCCACCGCCTCGAGCCCGGGCAACGTCACCGCGCGGACGTCGTGGCCGGTCCCTGCGAGCAGCGAGGCGACCCGGTCCCACGCCCAGGCGCCGAGCCAGAAGCCGGGCACCAGGATGAATCGGAACGTGGGTGGTGGTGTCATGGTCGGCACCCTGCCGCACGCTACCGACAGTTCTGGCACGGCCAGCTCTTGCTCGAAGGCCGTGAACATCGCTTCGTAGAACGCCTTCTTCGTCGCGACGGACCTTCCCTCGAACATCGTGATCTCCACGATGGTGTAGCGCTCGCTGCGCCACGGCCGGGGTGGGAAAGTCGTCCCGCGTCCTGGGGAAGAACCGGTGGAACCGCTTGTCCACCGGAAGCCCGAGCACCTGCACCGCGCACCGGTGCACGACCTCGGACATCTCCTTCCGCATCGGCTCGAGCACATGGCGTACGCCGTAGATCTAGCGTGCACCACCAGCCCTCAGCCGTCGACGAGCAGTCCCCGCATCGGGCCCTGCAGGCGCGACACCCGCCGCGAGACGTGCGGCAGCAGGGTCAGCCGGTGGGTGGGCGGGAGTCCCGCCTCGTCTCGGTGCAGCTGCTCCGTCGCGATCGGGCGCCAGACGTGGTCGACCACCTCGGCCGGTGGGCCGCCGAGGTCCTCGACGGGGCGCTGCGTGTGCTCGGCCCACAGCTGGAGGCGGGTGGCGCGTACGACCTGCGCGTCGTCGATGAGCAGGTTCATCTCGGTGTCGTTGAAGAGCGAGTGCTCGTTGAGGTTGGCCGACCCCACCGTGAGCCAGGTGTCGTCGATGATGCCGATCTTGGCGTGCACGTAGATCGGGGCGGTCACCCCGTCGCGGTGGGCGCGGATCGTCGTCGCGAGCAGCCGGCCGGCACCGTCGTCGGCGTCGATCAGTCGCCCCAGCTGGCCACGGGTGGTGTCGGCGCCGTTGTTGGGCTTCGCCGGCAGCATCAGGACGACCCGGAACTCGTCGCGAGGTGGTTGCCGCAGCTTGTCGGCGAGGACGTCGACGATCTCGGGCGACCAGAGGAACTGGTTCTCGAGATAGACGAGCTCACGTGCGCTGCGCAACGCCTCGAGGTAGGCCTGCAGGATCGAGAAGCTGCCGTTCGTCGCGAAGTCGTACGTGTTCTCCGGGACCGTGCGGAGCACGCGTACGGCGGAGGACCCCGCAGCAGGCGGGTCGGCCGGCTCGGCGAGCGCCTCGCCGGTCACCGCGGTCCACCGTTGCACGAAGTGGCGAGCCACGTCGCCGACGGCCGGACCCTGCAGCCGCACCGCGGCGTCGTGCCAGCCGAGCGGCTCGCGCGGCGGGTGGTCGGGGGTGTCGAAGCGGTCACCATGCAGGGCCGTGAGGTCGATGCCGCCGACGAAGGCGAGCGTGCCGTCGATGATGACGATCTTCTCGTGATGGCAGTGCATGGTGCGTTCACGGGCATCGAGGGCACACCTGAGCACGCTGTCTCGGGTGAACTCCGCTTCGGCTTTCCTCACCATGGATCGGGTCGGCTGGAAAAGCGGCACCGGGGGGCCCGCCCACAACAGCAGTCGCACGGGCACGCGTTCGGCCACCTGTGCCAGGACGTCGCGCAGGGGCAACGACCCGGACTCTCGGGACAGCCGGAAGCTCGGGCTGGCGTGCCAGCCGGCGATGTGGACGGACTGCTGCGCGCCGAGGATCGCGCGCTCGAGCTCCGGCAGCACTGCCGGCGCGTCGATGAACACCCGCACGGCGTTGCCCTGGCGCAGCGGAGCCGTCAGGGGGACTGTGCCCGCTAGCGATCCGTCGAGTGCGCCGAGCCAGCCGAGCCGGTCGAGCCGCCGGCGATGGTGGTCGCGCAGCACCGCCTCGAGGCCGTCGCCCACCCGCGCGTCGGTTCGCTCCATCGCCATGCGGATCCTCGGGGCTCTCATGGTGCCATCGTCGCTCAGTCGCCGGGCCGTCGACCTTGCATACGCTCGACGGGTGCCCCGAACCGAGCTGCCTGACGCGACCGAGCAGCGCGGGCGGGCCTCACGGTGAGCCCTCGCAGGCGGTTGCTTCTCGCCGGCTGCGCCGCGCTCGCCGCGCTCGCGGTCGGGGTGACCCTGGTCCTGAGCGCGGTCCGGCGTCAGCAGGCGAGCGCCCAGCCGGCCGTCGACCAGAGCCGGCCGGGCACGGTGCTGCTGGTCCCGGGCTACGGCGGGGGCACCGGTGGCCTCACGGTGCTGGCGAACCGGCTGCGAGCCCTGGGGCGTACGGCCGTCGTCGTTCCGGCGGTGGGGAACGGCACCGGCGACCTGCGCGCCCAGGCGGCGGCGCTCGAGGTGGCCGCCGACGCCGCTGTGGCGGCGGGCTCGCCGAGTGTGGACGTGATCGGCTACTCCGCGGGCGGCGTCGTCGCGCGCATCTGGGCCGACGACCTGCACGGCAACCGCATCGCGCGGCGGGTCGTCACGCTCGGGGCGCCGCACCACGGCACCGAGGTCGCGGCGCTCGGTGCGGCCTTCGCGCGGTCGCAGTGCCCGCTGGCGTGCCAGCAGCTCGTCCCCAGCAGTGCGTTGCTGCGCGGGCTGGCGCAGACGCCGCCGGGGCCGGTATGGACCGCGCTCTACACCGAGCAGGACCAGGTCGTCACGCCGCCGGACTCCGGGCGGCTCCAGGGAGCGGTCGTCATCGACCTGCAGCGGGTCTGTGCCGACGAGGTCGTGGCGCACGGGGACCTGCCCACCGACGCGCTCGTGACGGGCATCGTCGAGCGGGCCCTGGCCGCCCAGCCGCTCGCAGCCGCGCCCACACCCGTCGACTGCAGCGACCTGCGTGCAGCAGGAAACCGTTAACGTCTGCTCGGTGCGCTGCCTGACGATGCACCGCCCCGTCGATGTCGCACGTACGCACCAGCTGCTCGACTAGTTCTGAACATTCTCACCACCGGGAGAAAAACCATGCGTGACCAAGACGTGTTCGTGCTCGCTGACACCGCGCTGAGCTCGGTGGTGTCACAGATCGGCGCCGAGCAGTGGGACATGACGATGCCCGCTGACTTCCCGACCTCGAGCACCGAGCCCCTGACCCTGCGCGCCGTAGTCGACCAGCACGCCTACGAGGACGCCTGGGTGCCCGACATGCTTGCCGGCCGCACGATGGACGACGTCGGTGCCGACGCCTACAAGGGCGATCTGCTGGGCGAGGACCGCATCGCGGCTTTCGCCGCGATCGTCGCCACGGCGGTCGCATCGGTGCAGGCGTTCGACGACGCCGACCTGGAGAACGTCGTGCACTGCTCCTTCGGCGACTTCTCCGCTCACGACTTCCTGCTGCAGTGCAACGCGTTCCGCGGCCTGCGGGCGCGAGAGATCGCGCTCGTCATCGGGGTCGACCCGACCCTGCCCGACGAGCTGGTGCAGGGCTTGTGGGAGGAGCTCGAGCCGGTCGCGGACGACTGGCGCCAGTGGGGCGTGTTCCCCGCGCGCATCGAGGTGCCCGCGGACGCACCGCTGCTCGCCCGGTTGCTCGGCCTCGTCGGACGCTCTGCCTGAGCGTCAGCTGGTGATGTCGCGGGTCGTGAAGTTGGCTCACGCCATCAGCAGGAAGACGACGACGTAAGCCCGCTGCACGACGGTTCCCCGCACGACGTCGTGCCACAGGACGGGGTCACGGAACAGGTCGACCCGCGAGCCAGTAGCGCGTGGGGAGATAGTCGCGCCCGGCCCCGGCCGCGGCCGCGTCGAGCGTTACCAGGACGGTGCTCGTGACCAGCGCTGCCAGCCCACCCATAGCGGCGGCGAGCGCCGAGTCGGTGAATGTGGAGAGAAAAAAAAGAGACGGCAGCGACCGCCATCATCGACCAGGCGATGTAGGCCACCATCAGCCCGGTGCGCAGAGCGAGCTGGCTCGAGGTGAGCGGTGTTCCCGAGACCGTCGTCGCAGCGACCGGTGAGCTGTCGAGCAGGAGCCGGCCGGCGGTGTACGCCACGAGCACGACGATGACCACGGCAGCGAGCACGAACGCGATGACGCTGACGAGCTTCGCGACGAGCAGGCGCGACCGGCCGATGGGGCGCACGAGCAGATAGCGCAGCGTCCCGGCGGCGGCCTCGCCGGCGATGGTCTCGCCCGCCACCACCGACACGGCGACCGGCAGCGCGGGACGCCGGAGCAGGGCCGACGCGATGCCGAGACGTTGCCGCATTCCCAGTGAGAACGCTTTCACCGGGCGCCGCTCGACAGAGGCGAGCCCCACCTGCTCGAGCGCCGCGTCGACGCGGACCGCTCGGTCGTGCGCGCGGACAGATGGCCAGAGGCAGCAGGGCCTTCGACCATTGCGCCGACCTGCTGGAGCACCTCACCGGTGCGCCGGGGCACGGGCTGCCCGAGGACCTCGATGGTGCCCTTCGTCGCATGCACGAGGCCGAGCAGCATGCGCACGGTCGTGGTCTTGCCCGAGCCGTTGGGCCCCAGGAACCCATAGCGGTCACCGGGACGGACGTCGAGATCCATCTCGTCGACCGCGAGCACCTCGCCATAGCGTTTCGTGAGCCCGTGCGTCACGATCACGACGACCCCCCGGCACGGGCGGGCGGATTGTCGAGGAGCTCCTGCACGGCAGCGCGCAATGTCTCGGACGTGACAAATCCCGCGAGCAGATAGGCGCGTCCGTCGTTGCTCACGACGATGACCGTGTCGATGAGACTGGTCGTGACGACCCGCGCCCGGCCACCGGTCACGGCCAGCGGTTTGCCGCTCACGCTGATCGACTGCAGCGCGTCGCCCGAGAGATAGCGCGGCAGCGGGAGCACCACGAACCGCACCAGGCCACGGTCATAGCTCGACACCCCGCCCAGGCGCGGGCTCGCGGCCAGACCGGCGAGCGAGCGCGGCAGGGCATAGGGAAAGCGCTGGTCGACGGAGGCGACGAGGTCAGGCGTCGAGGTCGTCTCGCGTTGCGCGCCGGGCGCGGTCGGGGACGCAGCAGCGACGGCGGCGGTCGGGTCAGCGACAGCGACACGAACGAAGATGTGAAGACAACGCGGCCGCTGCGGTCGTCGACCCGCACGCGCAGCGGCAGCGCGGTCGCGTCGTCGACCCAGACGTCGACCCGGCCGATCGTCGAGCGCGCATCGGCGGCGCGAATGTGCCGCACGGTGCTGCGGCGCCCCTGCACGCGCCCCCGTCCGTCGCGAGGACCGGGTCCTTGACGCCGACGCCCGTCAGCAGGCGCCGCGCCGCGGTCGGCGCGACGAGGTCATCGGCTCGCGGCAGCCGGACCCCGGTCCCGCCGAGGATGTTGACGATCTCGTTGCGCCCGAAGTCCCACTCGACGACGTCGCCCACGCCCGAGCCCGGCTGGGCGTACGTCCCCTGCTCGCCACCCGTGGTGAGAACGTCGACGCGCCAGGAGTCTGCCGCCGACCACCACACCCGGGTGCGCGTCGTGCCGCCGAGCAGTGCGGCGACGCTGCCGAGCCGCGCGATGTCGGGCAGCCCGAGGGTGCTGCGGCTTTCCGCGAGGCCTTCGTAGGGCACGCCCGTCGAGCGCAGCGACGATGCCCGCCACCGCCACGCTCACGGCGACCCAGCGCAGGCGCGTCGTGCGGGTGACTACAGACACCGAGGGAGCGTATGTCGGAACGCGGTGCCGACCCGGCCACTACGGTCAGGACCGATGGACCGACGTGAGCTCCTGAGAGCGGCCGGCGTCGCTGCCGCAGCAGCGGCAGGTGGCTTGGCGGCCGGCTCGGTCGAGCCGGTCCACCTCGGCCTGCCGGCCCGTTTCACTCCGCTGTCGAGGGCTGATCGCGAGCGGGCGGAGCGGGTCGACAGCGGCGCGGTCGCGCGCCTGGGCCAGCACCGGGTGATCTGGTCGGTCCCCCCGACCGGCGATCTCGCCGCCTCGATCGCGCTGACCTTCGACGACGGTCCGGACCCCGAGTTCACCCCGCGCGTGCTCGACGCGCTCGCCGCAGCGGGGGTGTCAGCGACGTTCAACGTGATGGGCTTCAACGCGCTGGCCCATCCTGAGCTGCTGCGGCGTGCTGTCGCGGCCGGCCACGAGATCGGCAACCACACCTGGACCCACGAGGACCTCGCCTACCAGCCGGAGGCGCAGATCCGCGAGCAGCTGGTGCGGGGCAGGGACGCGATCGAGGCGGTGACCCAGGTGCCCCTGCGGTTCCTACGGCCGCCGCGAGGTGAGCTCCCGGGCGCGGCCCTGCGCCTCGCGGGCGAGCTCGGCTACGACGTGCTGATGTGGTCGGTGACGCGCGGTCCCGCGCGCCCCGGTCCGGAGGAGTCCCGGGCGGTGGGCGACTACGTCTCGGCCACCGTGCGGGCAGGCGACGTGCTCGGGCTGCACGACGGCATCGGCCGGGGCACGTTCGACCGCCACGCCTCCTTCGCGCGCGCACTCATCGCGCGCCGCGAGGCCGAGGTGCGAGCCCTGCCCGCGCTGCTCGCCGGCATCGCTGCCCGCGGCCTGGCGGTCACCACCGCGTCGGCGCTGGTGGACGGCCGACAGCGGAGTCGGCCTTCCTCCCAGCGTGACGAACGCCGGCACCGGGCAGGCTGACCGCATGCCTCGATGGACCGCGGACGACATGCCCGAGCTCTGCGACCGCCGAGCGGTCGTCACCGGAGCCAGCTCGGGGCTCGGGCTGGTGGTCTCGCGCGAGCTCGCGCGACATGGGGCCCAGGTGGTGATGGCGGTCCGTGACCCCGAGCGCGGTGCGGCTGCGCTGGAGCGCGTACGCGCCGCCGTCCCCGCCGCCGACGTCGTCACCGCGCAGCTCGACCTGGCCGACCTCGCCTCCGTACGCACATTCGCCGCCGGCCAGGTCGGCGTCCCGATCGATCTGCTGGTGTGCGACGCGGGCGTCATGGCGACGCCTCACCGCACGACCGTCGACGGCTTCGAGCTCCAGCTCGGCACCAACCACCTCGGGCACTTCGCCTTGACGGGGCTGCTCCTGCCGGCACTGCTCGCGACCGATGCGCCGCGCGTCACGGTCGTCAGCAGCATCGCGCACCGGTCGGGCCGGATCGACTTCGACGACCTCATGTCGACGAAGGCCTATCGCAAGTGGGGGGCCTACGGGCAGTCCAAACTGGCGAACCTGTTGTTCGCGCTCGAGCTGCAGCGGCTGGCCGTCGAGGCCGGCACGCCCCTCGAGGTCACGGCCGCGCATCCGGGGCTCGTGGCGACGGGGCTGCACACGCGCGGACGCGCGTCGTCGAGGGTGAGCCCCGCGGCGCTGCTGGGCTCACTCACGCGGTTCGTCTCGCAGTCCGCTGAGCGGGGGGCCCTGCCGGTGCTCTATGCCGCGACGGTGCCGGGGTTGCCGCCGGCGGCGTACGTCGGGCCGGACGGGCTGGGGGAGGCGCATGGGTGGCCGACCCTGGTCGGACGCACGGGCGCCGCGACAGATGCTGTCGCGGCGCGCCGGCTCTGGCTGGCATCCGAAACGCTCACTGCAGTGTCCTACGACTTTGAGTCGCCTGACCTGCACTGAGACGCCTCGGACTGTCCTGCCGGGCGGCGTCGTCCCCCACCGAACTACGCCGATGCACCCTCAACGAGCCACGGCGGGCATTGGTCACGGGTGGTTTTGGGGCAATTTTGCTTGATCATGACCCTGCCGTCGGGCTTGGTGGCACGCCGCTTGGCCCGGGGGGTGCGCCTAGGCTGTCCGGGTGACCGAGGCCGCCGTACGACCCCTGCCCCTGCCTGTCGAACAGGCCAACGACCTCGTGCTCGTGATCGACTTCGGCGCGCAGTATGCCCAGCTCATCGCCCGGCGCGTGCGCGAGGCGCACGTCTACAGCGAGATCGTCCCGCACACGATGTCCGTCGCCGAGATCCTGGCGAAGGGTCCGAAGGCCGTGATCCTGTCCGGTGGCCCGTCCAGCGTCTACGCTACCGGCGCCCCGGGCGTCGACCCCACGCTGTTCACCTCGGGCGTGGCCGCCTTCGGCATCTGCTACGGCTTCCAGGCGATGGCGCAGGCTCTCGGCGGCGAGGTCGCCCACACGGGTTCCTCGGAGTTCGGCGGCACGCGGCTGCAGGTCGTCGGCGCCGACTCGCGGCTGTTCCACGGCCTGCCGCGCGAGCAGTCGGTCTGGATGAGCCACGGCGACGCGGTCACCCGAGCGCCTGAGGGGTTCGACGTCGTCGCGGTCAGCCAGGGCGCTCCTGTCGCCGCGTTCGAGGACGTGTCGCGCGGGCTCGCGGGCGTGCAGTTCCACCCCGAGGTCCTGCACAGCGCGCACGGGCAGGCCGTGCTCGAGCACTTCCTCTACGAGGTCGCCGGCTGCCGCCCCTCGTGGACCACAGCGGGCATCGTCGAGGAGCAGGTCGCTTCGATCCGCGCGCAGGTGGGGGGCGGTCGTGTGGTCTGCGGGCTGTCGGGCGGCGTCGACTCGGCGGTCGCCGCGGCGCTCGTGCAGCGCGCGGTCGGAAAGCAGCTCACCTGCGTCTTCGTCGACCACGGGCTGCTGCGCAAGGGCGAGGCCGAGCAGGTCG
>CAXSDR010000013.1:0-13713 GCA_964236445.1 uncultured Motilibacteraceae bacterium
GCGCGCCGGGCATGACCATGTTCCGGATGTCGATCTTCACCTGGAACATCCTGCTGACCAGCGTGCTCGTGCTGATGGCGTTCCCCGTGTTCGCGGCCGCGCTGCTCGCGCTCTTCGCCGACCGCAAGTTCGGCACCCATATCTTCGACCCCGCGAACGGCGGGCCGATCCTGTGGCAGCACCTGTTCTGGTTCTTCGGTCATCCCGAGGTCTACATCATCGCCTTGCCGTTCTTCGGCATCATCAGCGAGGTCCTGCCCGTCTTCAGCCGCAAGCCACTGTTCGGCTACAAGGGCATCGTCTTCGCGACGATCTCCATCGCGGGACTGTCGGTCACCGTGTGGGCCCACCACATGTTCCCGACGGGCGCGGTGCTGCTGCCCTTCTTCTCCTTCATGACGATGCTGATCGCGGTTCCGACCGGGGTGAAGTTCTTCAACTGGGTCGGCACGATGTGGCGCGGCTCGCTGACTTTCGAGACACCCATGCTGTGGGCGATCGGCTTCCTCGTCACGTTCCTCTTCGGTGGTCTCACCGGCATGATCCTGGCGTCGCCGCCGCTCGACTTCCACGTCAACGACAGCTATTTCGTGGTCGCCCACTTCCACTACGTCGTCTTCGGCACCGTGGTCTTCGCGATGTTCTCCGGCTTCTACTTCTGGTGGCCCAAGTTCACCGGCAAGATGCTCGACGAGCGCCTGGGCAAGCTGCACTTCTGGTTGCTCTTCATCGGCTTCCACACGACGTTCCTCGTGCAGCACTGGCTCGGGACGCAGGGCTTCCCTCGTCGTTACGCCGACTACCTCGCGGGTGACGGCTTCACGGTGCTCAACACGGTGTCCACCATCGGTGCCTTCATCCTCGGGGCGTCGACGCTCCCGTTCATCTACAACGTGATCAAGACGGCCCGCTCCGGGGAGTACGTCCTCGTCGACGACCCGTGGGGCTACGGCGCGAGCCTCGAGTGGGCGACGTCCTGCCCGCCGCCCCGGCACAACTTCACCGAGATTCCCCGGATCCGCTCGGAGCGTCCCGCCTTCGACCTGCACCATCCGCAGGTGCCGCACGTGGATACGGCGACGCCGCACAAGAACCTGCTCGACCAGATGCTGGGCGAGCCTGACCTGGAGAACCGCCAGTGAAGGTCGAAGGCTTCCTCTTCATCGCCGGCATGGCGTTCTTCGCCCTCATGGCGACGATCTACGGCTTCGTCTCGCACGGCGAGCCCGTGGGCACCGTCGCCATCGCGTTCACGGGTGGGCTGGCGTTCCTCGTCGGGTTCTACATCTACGCCACCGGCCGGCGCATCGGGCCGCGACCTGAAGATCGCAAGGACGCGGAGATCGCCGAAGGCGCCGGCGAGCTGGGCTTCTTCAGCCCCAAGAGCTGGTGGCCGCTGCTGACCGCGGGTTCCGCGGCCATAGTCGCCGTCGGTCTCGTCATCGGGTGGTGGCTGGTGTTCCTCGGAGTGCTGGCCCTGGGTTTCTCGGTCATCGGCATGGTGTTCGAGTACTACCGCGGCGAGCACGTCCACTGACGCTGGCTGGGCGACGCGTCCGGATCGACCCAATATCTGACGCAGCAGTGTTCGCCGGGCGACACTGGTCCTACTCGCGCGGGGCGACGACGCCCCGCCCTCGCGGCACAACAGCGCTCGACGGAGGCACGGTGCACCAGGCAGGTCGTTCGGTCCCGCTGCTTGCGGCGGGGATCTTCTGTGCCGCACTGCTGACGGCCTGCCAGGCGGGTGCCACGACGACGCCGGGCGCTGCATCAGGCGCCAAGGCGCAAGCAGCATCATCAGCCAGCCCGACCGTCGCACCGGTGATCCTCGCGGTGGTGCCGGCCGGTGGTGCTGCCGACGTCGCGCTCAACGCCCCGGTGCGGGTGAGCGTCTCGGCAGGCACGCTCACGGCGGTCACCGTCACGGGCCTCACAGCCAAGGGCAAGGCGGCAGCAGCGGTCACGGGCGCGATGTCGGACCCCACGACCTGGGACTCCGATGATGAGCTGGACCCCAGCACGTCCTACACCGTGGCTGTGACCGCGAAGGACGCCAACGGTGCCGAGCAGCGGCTCAGCTCGACCTTCTCGACGGTCGCACCGACGACCTCGCTGACCACCTCCATCTCGCCTCTGGGTGGCGCGGTGGTCGGGGTCGGCATGCCCGTCATCGTGCGCTTCAACGCCGACATCGACGACGCCCACCGGTCCGACGTGCAGAAACGCCTCGTGGTCACCGCCACGCCCGAGGTCGAAGGCGCGTGGAGCTGGATCGGGCCCCGCGAGGTGCACTTCCGCCCCCGCGTCTATTGGCCCGCTCACACCGAGGTGGCTGTTGACGTCGCGCTGCGCGGGCTCGACCTCGGCAACGGCGCGTGGGGCACGCACGACCGCAAGGTCAGCTTCACCATCGGGGACTCGATGGTCAGCAAGGTCGACGTCGTCCACCACACGATGACCGTGCTGCGCAACGAGAAGCCCTTCATGACCGTCCCGGTCACCACCGGCAAGGCCGACTTCCTCACGCGCAACGGCACCAAGGTCGTTCTCGAGAAGTTCCCGATGAAGACCATGGACGCGGCCACGACCGGCATAGCCAAGGGGAGCAAGGACTACTACCGTCTCGACGTCCCGTTCGCGATGCGCGTGACCTGGACGGGTGAGTTCGTGCATGCCGCCCCGTGGTCCACGGGTTCCCAGGGGCGCACCAACGTCAGCCACGGCTGCGTCGGCATGAGCATGGCCAACGCCAAGCGCCTCTTCGGCCTGACCCGCGTCGGCGACGTCGTCACGGTCGTCGGGTCGCCGCGCAAGCTCGAGCCCAACAACGGGTGGACCGACTGGAACGTGCCCTGGAGCACGTGGCTGGCAGGCAGCGCAGCGTGATGTCTTCGCGCCGCAGCCGCGTCACCGCGGCTGGGGCGGTGCTGACGCTGGGCCTCGTGGCGGGTTTCGGCGTACGCGCACTGCGTGTCGGCGCCACCTACGACGACGTCGCCGCCTACTGGCACCGGCGTGCGGCGGTGCCGGGTGAGCTGCTCTATGTCGCCCTCGGCGACTCGGCGGCGCAGGGCGTCGGTGCGGACGTCCCGCAGGAGGGCTACGTCGGGCTGTTGGCCGACGACCTCGCGCGGCGGACCGGCCGCTCCGTGCGGGTGCTCAACCTGTCGGTGACCGGCGCGCGCGTCGCCGACGTGCTGGCCCGCCAGCTGCCCCGGCTGGCGGGCCTGCACCCCGACCTCGTGACACTCGACATCGGCGCCAACGACGCCGGTCGTACGCCGATCGCCACGTTCCGGCGCACTTTCGACGCCGTGTGCGGTGACCTACCGGCGGGGTCCTACGTCGCTGACGTGCCGAGGTTCGGCGGTCTCTATGCGCTACCGCGCCAGGGTGCGGCCGTGCGCTTCTCACTCGTGGCCCGGGAGATCGTGGCCTCCCACCCGGCGCTGAAGGGTGTGGCGATCGAGCATGCGACCCAGCACCTGGGCTTCTTCGGCTACGCCGGCGACACGTTCCACCCCAGCAGCGCGGGCTACCGCAAGTGGGCCGCGGCCTTCGAGGCCGCCCGCGCAGGCTGAGAAGCGTCAGGTTCGGCGCGTCAGTGGGAACCGGACTCCAGCTCGCGGACCTCGGTGGGCGTCGGCGGCTCCACCCGGTCCTCGAAGTAGAGCTTCGAGAGGAAGGCGCGGCTCTTGACCAGCGCCCGGCCCGCCAGGGGAGCGGGCACGCCGTTCTCGTCGGCCAGCTCGGCGCTCGCCGTCGGACGCTGCACCTCGTGCTGCGTCAGCTTCCAGCGCTCCTCCGCCGAGATCGGCTCGTGCACCTCGAGGAACTCGCCGCTGGGCATCCGCATGACGATGCCCGTCTCGCGGCCGTGCAGGACCTTCTCGCGGTCACGTCGCTGCAGACCGAGACAGGCTCGCTTGGTGACGTAGAACACGACCGGCGGGACGATGAGGAGCATCCACCGCACCGTGATGGTGATCGAGTTGATCGACCAGTGGAAGGTCGTCGCGATGATGTCGTTGCCGCCGTTGATCCAGAGGACGACGTAGAACGAGATCGCGACGACACCGAGCGCGGTGCGCGTCGGCTGGTTGCGAGGCCGGTCGAGCAGGTGGTGCTCGCGGCGGTCACCGGTGACGAACGCCTCGATGAACGGGTAGAGCGCGAACAGGGTGAACATGATGCCCGGCAGCACGACGGCCGGGACGAGCACGTTCCAGCTCAGCGTGACGCCCCACAGGTGCGTCTCCCAGTTGGGCATGACGCGCAGCGCACCGTCGAGGAAGCCGATGTACCAGTCGGGCTGCGTGCCCGCGCTGATCTGGCTGGGGTTGTAGGGGCCGTATTCCCACACCGGGTTGATCGGAGCGATCGCCGAGAGGAAGGCGACGACACCGAACACGACGAAGAAGAAGCCGCCTGCCTTGGCCATGTAGACCGGCAGCAGCGGATAGCCGACGACGTTGCGCTCGGTGCGACCGGCGCCGGGATATTGCGTGTGCTTGTGGAACGCGACCAGGCCGACGTGGGCGGCGATGAGCGCGAGCAGCAGACCCGGCACCAACAGGATGTGCACGGTATAGAGCCGGGGGATGAAGTCCGTGCCGGGGAACTCGCCACCGAAGGCGAAGAAGCTGACATAGGTGCCGACGACCGGGATCGACTGCATGATGCCCTGCGCAATGCGCAGCCCCGTGCCGGAGAGCAGGTCGTCGGGCAGGGAGTAGCCGGCGAAGCCCTCGGCCAGGGCGAGCGTCATCAGCCCGACGCCCAGCAGCCAGTTGAACTCGCGCGGCTTGCGGAAGGCGCCGGTGAAGAAGGTGCGGAATGCGTGCACGACGGTGCCGGCCACGAAGATCAGGGCGGACCAGTGGTGGATGTGGCGCATGATCAGGCCGCCGCGCACGTCGAACGAGATCTCGAGCGTCGACCGGTAGGAGTCGGACATCGTCAGGCCGCGCAGCGGCGCGTACGAGCCGTTGTAGACGACCTCCTGCATGGAGGGCTTGTAGAACAGCGTCAGGAACGTCCCGCTGATCAGCAGGATGATGAAGCTGTAGAGCGTGATCTCACCCAGCATGAACGACCAGTGGTCGGGAAAGACCTTGCGGATGTTCTTGCGTAGGACCTTCCCGACGCCCAGCCGGTCGTCGACATAGCGACCTGCGGCATTGGCCACGTTGTCGAGCTCGCTCGCCATCAGCCACGCTCCCAGAAGCTCGGACCGACAGGCTCCTGGAAGCCCTGCGTCGCCACCAAGTATCCGTCCGCATCCACGTTGATCGCGAGTTGCGGCAGCGGGCGCGCGGCAGGCCCGAAGATCACGGCGCAGTGGCGCGTGACGTCGAAGGTCGACTGGTGGCACGGGCAGAGCAGATGGTGGGTCTGCTGCTCGTAGAGCCCGACGGGGCAGCCGACGTGCGTGCAGATGATGGAGTAGGCGTAGATGCCTTGGTAGGCCCAGTTGTCGCGCTCCGTGCCCAGGGTCTCGACGACGCCGGGCTCCAGGCGCATCAGCAGCACGACGGACTTGGAGCGCTCCTCCATCGTCAGCTCGCGCTTGCCCGCGGCGTTCAACGGCGTGTCGGCAGGGGCCTCGGGGAGCACGTGCACCACTCCACCGATGGGAATGGACGAGGCGAGGATCGGCTCTCCGGTCGGGTCCTTCACCAGGCGTACGCCCTTGGCCCACGGCGTGGAGCTGAGCTGGTCGACGGGGCTCTCGCCGCGGTTGCGCAACCAGAGGTCTTTGAGGGAGAGGACGGCAGGCAGGGCGAGCGCGGTCATCGCGGCACCCATGGAGCCCCAGATCATCTTGCGGCGGCCGAAGCCGGCGTCCTCACCGCCCTGGCGCAGGATGCGCGCGGCGTCCTTGCGTTCAGCGTCGGTGGAACGGATCTCGTGACGCTCCTCCGTCACCTCCTCGTCGGACATGAGCTTCTTGGCCCACTGGATGGCCGCGACCCCGATGCAGAACGTCGCCAGCGCGAGGCCCGTGCCGAGGACGAGCGTGGAGTAGCGGTAGTTGTTGTGGTGCGGCAGCGGGAAGGCGAAGTAGCCGACCGCGAAGATCACCGAGCCTGCAGCGGACAGCAGGAAGAGCAGACTGACCTGGCGCTCGGCGCGCCGGGCGGCCTTGGGATCGGTGTCCGCCATGCGGTGGACGTGAGCCGGCAGGCCGGGGTCGGAGAAGTGCGGCTCGATCTGCGATGCGACCGGTGACCCGGTGTGCGCGTCGGGTGTCGGCAGATGCGTGGGGGGTGTGCTCATGATGCCGGCTGCTCCTGCCTCACTTGGACTTCTGCGCGAGCCAGACCGTGGCGGCGATCAGGCCTCCGATGCCGCCGAGCCACGCGAGCAGACCTTCGGAGACCGGGCCGATCGACCCGAGGTTGGTCAGCCCGGCGCTCTGCTCGTTCTTGATGCTGCGGACGTAGGCGATGATGTCACGCTTCTGCTGGGGGGAGATGGAGCTGTCCGGGAAGACCGGCATGCTCTGCGGGCCGGTGTTCATGGCTTCGACGAGATAGCGCGGAGCGGTGTCGGTGAGCGGCGGCGCGTACTTCCCGCGCGTGAGCGCTCCACCGCGGCCGGCGAAGTTGTGGCACATCGAGCAGTTGGTGCGGAAGAGCTCGCCACCGGTCACGACGTCGCCCTTGCTCGGGTCGACGTCGGCGGCGCCGGGGATCGGCGGGCCAGCGCCGAGCGAGCCGATGTAGGCGGCGAGCTGGTCGATCTCTCCCTGGTTGAACTGGACCCGTTTCTTGGGGATCTGCACGCCCGGGTCAGCGGCAGGCATGCGGCCGGTGCCGACCTGGAAGTCGACGGACGCGGGCCCGACGCCGATGAGCGAGGGGTAGTTGCCCGTGCCCTCCGCGTGCAACCCGTGACAGGTCGAGCAGTTCTTGAGGAACAAGGTGCGCCCGCCCGACACGGCGTCGGCACCGCCCTCGGCTGCGACGGCCGAGGAGCCGGGCGCGATCGCGGCATAGCCGCCGCCGACGGTGAGCAGGGCGACGAAGAGCAGCAGCAGGCCCGCCAGGGGGCGTCGCCGGAAGGGGCGCTTGGCCCCGCGTGCTGCCGAGGGGGAATCGTCCATGCGACCGCTCATTTGATGATGTAGATCGTGAAGAACAGACCGACCCAGACGACATCGACGAAGTGCCAGTAGTAGGACACGACGATGGCGCTGACGGCCTGCTCATGAGTGAACCGCTTGGCGACGAAGGTGCGCCCGAGCACGAGCAGGAAGGCGATGAGCCCGCCCGTGACATGCATGCCGTGGAAGCCCGTCGCGAGGTAGAAGATCGAGCTGAACGCGTTGCGCGAGAGGCCGAGGCCCTCGTGGTCGAGCGAGGCGTATTCGTAGACCTGCCCGCCGATGAAGAACGCACCCATCAGGAACGTCAGGACGAACCAGCTCCGCAGCCGCTTGACGTCGCCGCGCTCGGCGGCGAACACACCCATCTGACACGTCGCCGAGGACAACACGAGAACAAGGGTGTTGATGCTCGAGAACCTGACGTTGAGCATGCTGTTGCCGAGGTCGCCCTGCCAGACGGCAGGGCCCTGCACCGAGCGCAGCGTGAAATAGACCGCGAAGAGAGCCGCGAAGAACATCAGCTCTGAGGAGAGCCAGATGATCGTGCCGACTGAGACCATGTTGGGCCGGTTTGCCGGGGGATGAGCCGCCGGGGTGCCGACCGCTGCTGCCGTTGCCACGCGGTCATCCTGCCACCCCGTTGCCCGTCGGGCGCGCCGGGTCGCCACCCGCACGTCATGATCGTGACGTGAGCAACTCGTGACCGCCCCGGGAAGCGAATCCGGGCCTGCCGACACCGCGACGATGTCCGCGACCGCGGTCGACGTCGACCTGGGCGCACTGCGCCGCGACCTCGACGCCCGGGTCGACGGTGAAGTGCGTTTCGATGCCGTCTCGCGTGGCGCCTACTCCACCGACGCGTCGGTCTATCGACAGGTCCCGCTGGGCGTGGTGACGCCGCGCACCGTCGAGGCGTTGGTCGAGACCGTCGCCGTCTGCCGGGCCCACGGCGCGCCGATCGTGCCCCGCGGCGGCGGCACGAGCCTGGCCGGGCAGGCCTGCGGGGTCGGCGTCGTGATCGACACGAGCCGTCACCTCACCGCCGTCGAGTCGGTGGACGTCGTCAGGCGGCGGGCCACCGTGATGCCGGGAGTCGTGCTGGCCGAGCTCAACCGGACGCTGCTGCCGCACGGGCTGCAGTTCGGGCCCCGGCCCTCGAGCCACCGGGTCGCGACGATCGGCGGCATGATCGGCAACGACGCCTGCGGGTCGACGGCGCAGGCCTACGGGCGTACGTCGGCCAACATCGACCGGCTCGAGATCCTGACCTCGGACGGCCACCGCGGCTGGGTCGGCCCGACGTCGGCGGACCAGCTCGAAGAGCTCGTGACCCACGACGACCGATGGGGGCACCTCTTTCGCGGCCTGCGCTCGCTGCGCGACCGCACTGCCGACGATGTCGCCGCCCGCTATCCGGCGATGCCGCGGCGGGTGTCTGGCTACGACCTCACCGCGCTGTCGGGTGAGGCCGGCGGCATGGGGGGCATGAGGGGCATGAGGGGCATGGGCGGGATGGACCTGGCTCGGCTGCTCGTCGGCAGCGAGGGCACGCTGGCGATGGTGCTGCGTGCGGAGCTGGTGCTCGTCCCGGTGCCGTCGGCCACTGCCGCAGTCGTCTTCGGCTACGACGACCTCGTCGCGGCGGCCCGCGACGTCCCCGCGATGAACGCGCATGGCTTGCACGCCCTCGAAGGGTTCGACGCGCGCCTGCTCATCGCTGCGGGCAGCAACGCTGTCCGGTCCGGCGCACTACCACCAGGAGACGCCTACCTCATGGCGGCGCTGGCGGGCACCGACGCCGCCGGGGTGGGGGAGCGGGCGTACGCGCTGGCCGCCGACCCGGCACTGCGCTTCCTCGGTGCGCTGGTGGTGACCGATCCAGGCGAGCAGCGGCGGCTGTGGGGCGTACGCGAGTCCGGGCTGGCGACCACGGCGAGCGCCGCCGGCTCGGGTGCGCAGGAGGTGTGGCCGGGCTGGGAGGACTCAGCGGTCCCACCGGAGCGGCTCGCGGACTACCTGGCGGCGCTGCTCGAGCTGCAGCAGCGCCATGGCTATGCGGGCGCGTCGCTCTATGGCCACTTCGGTCACGGCTGCGTGCACACCCGTATCCCGTTCGACCTGCGCAGCGATGCGGGGATCGCGACGTTCCGGCGCTTTCTCGAGGAAGCGGCCGATCTCGTGGTGGCGCACGGCGGGTCGCTGTCGGGGGAGCACGGCGACGGCCGGGCACGCGGAGAGCTCCTGGAGCGGATGTACGGTCCCCGGCTCGTCGGCGCCTTCGGCGAGCTCAAAGCACTGTTCGACCCCGCCGGGCTGATGAACCCCGGCAAGGTGGTCGCGCCGCAGCCGCTCGACACCGACCTCCGCCCGCGCCGCCCCCTGCGCGAGCCGGTGCTGCGGCTCGCCCTCGGTGAGACGTTCGGCGAGGCCGCGTCGCGCTGCGTCGGCGTAGGCAGCTGCCGCTCGGACCACGGCGGCGTCATGTGCCCGAGCTACCGCGCCACCCGTCAGGAGGAGCACTCGACGCGGGGGCGTGCGCGCCTGCTGTTCGAGATGCTGACCGAGGACGGCGTGGTGGCGCGCGAGGGCTGGCAGTCGCCTGCGGTGCACGAGGCGCTCGACCTGTGCCTCGGGTGCAAGGGGTGCGCGAGCGACTGCCCTGCCGGGGTCGATATGGCGACCTACAAGACCGAGTTCCTCCACCACCGCTACGCAGGCCGGTTGCGCCCGCGGTCGCACTATGCGCTGGGCTGGCTGCCGTTCTGGCTGCGGGCCGCCTTGCCGATGGCGCCGCTGGTCAATGTCGTCGCGTCGTGGGCCCCCACGGCTGCGGTGGCCAAGCGGCTCGCGGGTGTCGACGGCCGCCGGGCCATTCCCGCGCTGGGGCGCACCGCGTGGCCCGTGTCGACGCCCACCGGCCCCCGCGGGTCTGTCGTGCTGTTCCCCGACACGTTCACGCGGGCGTTCGCGCCGGAGGTCGCCTCGGCCGCCGCCACTGTCCTTGCCTCGGCCGGGTTCGGCGTGGTGGTGCCCGGTGAGCCGTTGTGCTGCGGTCTCACCTACTCCGCGAGCGGCCAGCTCGACCGTGCCGGCCGTCTGCTGCGGCGTACGGCCCGTGCGCTGCGGCCCTATCTCGACGCGGGGATGCCGGTGCTCGGCCTCGAGCCCAGCTGCACCACGGCGCTGCGCGAGGCGTCGCGGCTGCTCCCGGGCTCGCCCGACGCGGCTGCGGTCGCCGCGGGCACGCGCACGCTCGGGGAGCTGCTCCAGGAGCACGCGCCCGACTGGCGGCCTGAGCGTCGCCTCGATGCACGGCTGCTGCTGCAGCGCCACTGCCATCAGTACGCCGTGCTCGGGTCGGTGGCCGACGAGGCGCTGCTGCGCCGGTCGGGTGCCGACGTGGAGGTCCTCGACGACGGCTGCTGCGGTCTCGCCGGGGCGTTCGGCTTCGAGCGGGGTCACTACGACGTGTCGATGGCTGTCGGCGAGCTGGCACTGCTGCCGCGCGTACGCGCGATGGGGGCCGGCGACCTGCTCGTCGCCGACGGGTTCAGCTGCCGCACCCAGGTGGTGCAGGCCGTGGCGCCCCTGGTCAGCGGGTCGGACCGCTCGGGCTCGTCGGTTCGGTCGGGCCCACGGGTGCTGCACACCGCGCAGGTCCTCGCGCAAACCTGTGGGCCCCCCGGTGACGGGCCCCGGTAGCATTCCGCCGACGTACCGAACTCCACCTCGACCTCACGGAGCGAAGCGACCATGGCAGACGTGCATGAGACGTCCGAGCCCGTCGCGACCGCGACCGTCCTCGTCTACAGCGACGACAAGTCGATCCGCGACCGCGTGATGCTGGCGATCGGCCGCCGTCCTGCCAAGGACGTCCCGTTCGTGACCGTCGTCGAGTGCGCGACCGGTCCGGCTGTCATGAAGGCGCTCGACGCAGGTGGCATCGACGTCGCCGTTCTCGACGGTGAAGCCGCACCCGAGGGCGGCATGGGCATCTGCCGCCAGGCCAAGGACGAGGTCTTCCGCTGCCCGCCCGTGCTGGTGCTCACCGGCCGGGTGCAGGACAACTGGCTGGCGTCCTGGTCGCGGGCCGACGCGGTGGTCCTGCACCCCCTGGACCCCGTCGTCGTGGCCGAGGCAGTCGCGGCGCTGCTCCGGGCCCGCGCGGCCAGCGTCCCCGTCCGCTAGTGCGGCACCCGGCGCCCGTGGTCGCGGTCCCGAAGGCGACGTCGTGAGCCCGTGGCAGACCGACGTCGCGGTCCCGCTCGACTGGCCGTCGCTGCTCACCGCGGTCGTACGCCACCAGGCTCTCCCGTCGCGCGCAACCGCGTGGGCCATGGAGCAGGTGATGGCGGGTGAGGCGTCCTCCGCCCAGATCGCCGCGCTGGCCGTAGGGCTGCGTTCCAAGGGTGAGACTGCTGACGAGGTCGTCGGGCTGGTCACGACGATGCTCGCCCACGCCGAGCGCATCGAGGTCGCGGGTCTCGCGGTCGACACGTGCGGCACCGGAGGTGATCGCAGCCACACCGTGAACATCTCGACGATGTCGGCGATGGTCGTCGCGGGGGCAGGGGGCCGCGTCGTCAAGCACGGCAACCGGGCCGCTTCGTCGACCTGCGGATCGGCCGATCTCCTCGAGGAGCTCGGTGTGGTCATCGACCTCGGACCGAGCCTCGTGCCCGAGTGCATCGAGGACGCCGGAATCGGTTTCTGCTTCGCACCGCGCTTCCACCCGGCCCTGCGTCATGCCGCCGTCGCCCGCCGCGAGCTCGGCATCGCGACGTTCTTCAACTTCCTCGGCCCGCTCGCCAACCCCGCGCAACCGGCGGCTCAGGCGGTCGGTGTGGCCGATGCCCGCATGGCGGGCGTGATGGCCGACGTCCTCGCGCGACGAGGTGCGTCGGCCCTGCTGTTCCGGGGGGACGACGGTCTGGACGAGCTGACCACCACCGCGCCCTCGCACGTCTGGGAGGTTCGTGGCGGCGAGGTCACCGCCTCGGTCCTCGACGTCGCCGACATCGGCGTGGGACGCGCGACCACGTCGCAGCTGCGTGGCGGCGACCGCGCCTACAACGCCGCCGTGACGCGCCGGTTCCTCGACGGCGAGGCCGGACCCGTGCGCGATGCCGTCCTGGTCAACGCCGCCGCGGGTCTCGTCGCCCTCGACGCCGCCGCGCCGGACTTCGCCGACGGCTCCCCACTGCCCGAGCGGCTGCGTGCCGCGCTGGCGCGTGCGGCAGCCGCTGTCGACGACGGTCTCGCGGCGGCGGCGCTCGACCGGTGGGTCGAGACGTCGCAGCGGCTCGCCGCGCGCTGAGCGTCGCGGCGGCCGGAGCGGGTCACCGGCTGTGGGTCGAGCAGTCGGTCACCAGCAGCCGGTCACCGTTGCGGCGAGGGCGTCGACCTTGCGCCGCATCGCCAGGGTCGAGTGTGGGCCGTTGACCAGGATCGCGAAGGCCTTCAGGCGTCCGTCGGCCCCATAGGTGACCCCCGCGAGGGACGTCACGTCGTGCAGCTGTCCGGTCTTGGCCCACAGGGTGCCGGCCGCGCAGCGTGACGGTGCCGTCGTGAACCGGCCGCGTGCGGTGCGCAGCGAGCCCGTCATGCCCGCGAGCGGCAGGTCACCGCCGTAGACCATGCTGTGCAGCTGCACCTGGCTGCTGTCGGCCGCGAGCTGGATCAGCGTCACGAGCACGCCGGGTGTCAGCCGGTCGCGGCGCGACAGCCCGCTGCCGTCGTAGAGGTGGACGCCGGCCATCGGCACGCCGAGCCGGGCCAGGGCGGCGTTGCGCACCGCGGCTGTCGCCTGCCAGGTGGGCCGCACCCCGGCGGCGACCGCCACCTGGCGGGCCAGCACCTCCGCGACGTCGTTGTCGCTCGTGAGCAGCATGTCGCGCACGATCGTGTCCAGACTGGCGCCCTCGACCCCGCCGAGCTGACGGGCATCGGGCACGCGCGCGTGCCGGGTGATACGCGTGACGCGCACCCCGTGCAGGGCGAGCTTGGCGGCGAAGACCCGGGCGGCATCGAGCGACGTGTCGACCGAGCGGTGCTGGTCGACGACGAGCGCACGCACCGCTGACACCTGGCTCGGCACCGTGCCCAGCGGCCAGCCGTTGGCAGCGGTCGGCGCCGGGAAGCGGGTGTCGTCGACCTGGAGCTGGACGGAGCCGACACGCCGGCTCGTCAGGTCCAGGGCGGTCTGCGTCGCGAGCGAGTCGAGGTCGGTCGAGGTGAGCGACGGATCGCCACCCCCGACGAGCACGATGACGTCGCGTCGATCGGTCGCGACGGTGGAGGTGAGGAAGTGGTGGTCGGCACCGAGCGTTTCGAGGGCCGTCACGGCCGTGGCCAGCTTCGCGGTGGAGGCCGGCATCAGGGCGGTGCCGATGCGCAGACCCGCGACGTCGTGCCCGGACGTGATGTCGCGGACCAGCATGCTGGTGCGGGCTCCGAGACCCAGGGACCTCGCGCGAGCGGCGAGCACGGCCGCGATGCGGGCATCGGCCTGCGTGGGCGCAGCGGGGTCCACCGGTGCTCCCGAGTCGGGCGGTGCTCCCGGGTCGGGCGGTGCTCCCGAGTCGGGCGGTGCTCCCGGG
>CAXSDR010000013.1:13813-48305 GCA_964236445.1 uncultured Motilibacteraceae bacterium
GTCGGGCGGTGCTCCCGGGTCGGGCGGTGCTCCCGAGTCGGGCGGTGCTCCCGGGTCGGGCGTGGGGGTCGGGGTCGGGCAGGAGGGTGTCATCGCCGGGTCGGTCACCTGGTCCGCGACCGGGCACGGGACGGGGGTGTCGTCAGCCGACACGGGCGCGCTGCCGGTGCTGATCAGCACCAGCAGGGCGACGGCGGCGCTCAGGGAGCCACTGATCCGGGCTCGCCTCCGGAGTCGACCCGCGGTTCGCGTCATGCCGGCAGTCCTCGCGTAGGTGGGAAGGGCGTTTGGGGTGCTGTGTCGGCGCGACGACTCGTGCGCTGAACCCGGGCGGCGGGTTCTCTGGGCGCCCGGCGTAGGTCGGTCGCTCGGGTGTGCGGCCGCTCAGTCGGCGTCGGGTGCGCCGAGGGAGAAGGCCGCCTCGAGATCGTGGCTGCTGTAGGCGCGGAACGCGATGTGCGTCTCGGTGGCCAGCACGCCGTCGACCTTGTTGAGCCGATCGGCGATCACGTCGGCCAGCTGCTCATGCTCACGCACGCGCACGATCACAACCAGGTCGACGCCCCCGGTCACGGAGTAGACCTCGCTCACGCCGTCGAGATCGGCCAGGCGCTCGGCGACCTCGGGGATCCGCGAGACGTCGGCCTGGACGAGGACGATCGCTGTGATCAACGCAGTGCCTCTGCTTCTCTCGGCGGGAACGCGGCGACGGGCACCACTGATCGGCACGCTCCGTCGAACGGAGCGTAACCCGGCGTTCGGCTCGCACGCGTCAGGCGCTCGGCCGTAGCGACCGACGGTCCCTGAAGGGAGCTGCGGGCGTCGCCTCGAAGGCGCCGTCGAGGCGGTTGCGTTCGGCGCCCGCGCCATGGCACGGGCTCGCCCACGTGCCGTCGACCTCGATCAGCCGGGTCCCCGGCTGCTCCAGCCACCGGAGCACGCACTCCACCTCCTCGGCGCCGGCGGCGGGCAGCGGGCCGGGACCGGGCACCACGACCTCGGCCGTGGCGACCAGGGCGTCGATGTGGGGCCCGGGTGCAACGCCACGCCCGACCGTCGCGGCTCCGACGAGGCGTCCCCAACGCACGGCGGCCAGCTGCCAGCCGCCCTGGTCGTCGGGCCGCGCCGCGACGAGCAGCCGGCACCCCGTGAGGCTGCGCAACCGCTGCAGCCGCGCGCTCACCCCAACGAACGCTGCGAGCCGGTCGCGGGCTGCAGCGGCGTCCTCGAAACGCTCGGTCGCGGCGAGGGTGCTGATGCGCGTTCCCAGCACCTGGGTGACCCGCCGCGGGTCACCGACGAAGGCATGGCGCACCACCTCGACGTGGGAGGCGTACTCCTGCACCGTCTCCCCGCCGGCGCAAGGTGCCCCGCACCTGCCCATCTCCGCGAGGGCGCAGGGCGTCGTCAGCTTGCGGGGGGACAGCCGCGCCGAGCACTGGCGGATCGGGACCGCCTCGTGCAGCGCCGCCAGGGCGCGTTCGGCTGTGCGCGCCGAGGTGAAGGGTCCGAGATAGTCGGCCCCGTCGTCCCGCACCTGGCGCACGAGCGAGAGCCGGGGAAACGCCTCGACCGTGAGCTTGAGCCAGAGCGCACGCTCCGGCGTCTTGGAGCGCCGGTTGTAGCGCGGCTTGAGCTCGGCGATCATGCGCAGCTCGCGCACCTGCGCCTCCAGCGTGGTGGCGCAGACGATGGCGTCCACGGACTCTGCCAGGCCGATCATCTCGGTCATGCGACGGCGTGTCTCCGCTGCGGTGAAATAGCTGCGGACCCGGGCGCGCAGGTCGCGCGACGTGCCGACATAGAGGGCGCGGCCTCGGCTGTCACGGAAGACGTAGACGCCGGGCGCGGAGGGGAGGCGGTCGGCGAGGTGTCGTTTGCGCCTGCGCTGCGCCGGCACGCGTGAGGAGTAGGTGGCGAGCTCCTCGACGGAGTGCACCCCCAGCGCACCGACCCGCTCGAGCAGCCCGTGCAGCACGTCGACGGTGGCGCGCGCGTCATCGAGCGCCCGGTGGTTGGGCGTCGTCGCGGCCCGGAAGAGGCGGGCGAGCGAGGACAGCTTGCAGTCGGGCGCCTCGTCTCGGGTCACGAGCTGGCGGGCGAGCCGCGCCGTGTCGACGACGGCGAACGGCGGCCAGTCGAGAGACGCTTCAGCGCACGCGGCCCGCAGGAACCCCGTGTCGAACGGTGCATTGTGCGCCACCAGCACCACGCACGGACCGCACCAGGCGAGGAAAGAGCTCACGGCGGCGGTGCACGACGGAGCACCCCGCACCATGGCATCGGTGATGCCCGTCAGGACGGCGATGAACGACGGCACGGCGCAGCCGGGGTCGACCAGGGTCTGGAACTCGCCGAGGACCTCACCGGCCCGGACCTTGACCGCGCCGATCTCGGTGATGCGGGCGCCGGCTGCCGGCGAGCCGCCGGTCGTCTCGAGGTCGACGACCACGAACGTCGCCTCGCGCAGGGGGCTGCCCAGCTCGTCGAACGTGCCCTGCACATCGAGAGCGCGCACCGGGGGAAGGGTCTGACTGCTCACAGTCCGGGACGGTAGATGTCGACACCGACAGCTCTGCCCCGCCACGCCTGTTCCGCCTACCGTCGAGCCGCCGGGGAAAATGTCGGTGCCGGCTCCTAGGGTCCGAGGCATGGACCTTCCCCTGCTCATCGACTGCGACGGCTGTGCCGTCCGCGGCTCGGGTTGTGCTGACTGTGTCGTCACCGCGTTGCTCGGCAACGACGCTGACTCCGCCTTCGATGCGGACTCCCTGCAGGCGCTCGACGTGCTGGCCCATGTCGGGCTCGTCGCCCCCCTGCGCCTGCTGCCCGTCGACCAGCCGGTTCCGGAGCCGAGAACCGACGCGAGCGGCGCGCCGCCGACATCACGTCGACGGCGCGCCGCAGGCTGAGGACCCCGCTGGCTGGCGTGCGGGGAGCCGACCCTCAGGCGCCGACGGTCTCCGATGTGCTCGTCGAGGGGTTCTGCGGGGTGCGGGGCGCGGTCTTCTTGAGCTCGATCATGCGCGCCCCGATCAGCTGCAGCTCCTTGCGGCCGAGGGCCTTGCGGACCTTCGGGAACCACTCGTCCTCTTCTTCTTCGACGTGGTGCTCGACGTTCTCGATGAGCACGGTCACCTTCGCGTCGAACCGCTCGTCAGCCGGTGTCATCGAAGAGAGCTCCCAGCAGAGCACGTCTGCGACATGGTGCTCTTCGTAGGACTCCAACACGTCGTCCTCGAGCTCTGGCACGAGCTCCCGGGTCCGCGGATACATCTCGACGTTCTCGACATAGGTGTGCACAGTCAGCTCCTCGAGGATGCGTTTCACCACAGCAGCCTTGGTGTCATCGTCCTCGGCCCCCTCGAACTGGCGGAACAGTCCGCGGATCAGCTTGTGATCCTCTTTGAGCACCACAATGGCGTCGGTCGACATCAACATCCTCCGGAGGGCAGCGGGTTAACGATCATTGCTCGACGATCATTGCCAGATTGCCCTGACATGAGCTGTGTCATGCGCGTCCGTCGATCAGTGCCGCGCGTCCGTAGTCTCATGGGGTGCCTCGACGTGCGCTGGCTGGTGCTGCGGCGCTCATCGCCGTCGTCTCAGGGGGTTGGCTGGTCGCCCGGGAGGGCAGCGGGGCCTCCACACAGGTCGCGCAACCGCTCCCGTCCGCCCGCGCCACGAACAGACCGGTGGCGACTACAGCCGCGTCGCCGGTCGCGCCGACCTCGCCGTCCGCTTCTTCGCCGGCGTCCGGAGCTGCGTCGGCCCCGCCACCGGACGGGCAGCGACGGCGGATGCTCGCGAACCTCTTCGCGCGGCGGTCGGCGGCCGCGCTGAGCCGCGACGCCGCGGCCTGGGTCGCCACCGTCGACCCTGCGGCGACGGGCTACCTCGAGCGTCAGAAGCGTGCGGCCGGCGTGCTCGCCGAGCTGCCGCTGCAGGACTGGACCTACGAGCTGCTCGACGACGACGGTGCGCGTGTGCGCGTGCGCCTGCGCTATCGCCTGCAGGGCTATGACCGTGCCGACCTCGTGCGGACCCAGGTCTGGTCGGTGACCTCGGCGCTGCCGCTGTCGGTGTCGTCGTTGCGGGTCGCCGACGACCGCGCCAGTGATCCGGACGTCTGGGACCTCTCCGGCTCGGCGGCCGTGACGGTGGTCAGCGGGAAGGCGAGCCTCGTCATCGGCGAGCTGCCGGTGCCGACGCTGGAGGCGTACGCCGCCCAGGCCGACGCCGCGACCGTGCAGGTGACGTCGATCTGGGGAGGCGACTGGCCGCAGCGTGTCGTCGTGGTGGCGCCGCAGCGGACGAGCGACGCCGCCAGGCTGTTGGGGATGGCCGGGGCGCAGACTCTGGACGGGACGGCTGCACTGACCACAGGTCAGCTGCGCGGCGCCGATGCCGTCGGGTCGGGAGCGACCTCGGGTGACCGGATCGTGCTGACGCCCGGCGTCTACGACGGGCTCACGGCCGTGGGCAAGCACGTGGTCCTGACGCACGAGGTCACCCACGTCGCCACGCGCGCCAGCACCCGGACGTTCCCGCCCTCCTGGCTCGCCGAAGGGTTCGCCGACTATGTCGGGTTCCTGGGCGCCAAGGTGCCGGTCGCCGTCGCTGCACAGGAGCTCTTCGCCGAGATACGCGACGGCCGGCTCCCCGATCGGCTGCCATCGGACGGCGCCTTCAGTCCGGTGGGAAAGGAGACGGCGAGCGCCTATGAGCAGGCCTGGCTCGCGTGCCAGCTCATCGCGCGGCGCCATGGCAGGGCAGTCCTGGTGCGTCTCTATCGCCGCGTCGGAGCGGGCGCGTCGCTGAGCGTCGCTTTCCGGGCGGAGCTCCGCTCGACGCCTTCGGCGTTTCTCGCGAGCTGGCGGGCGTTCCTGCTCGCGCAGACTCGGTAGCCGCGCGTCGAGGGGCTCTGCCGACCCTAGGATGGCGGCCGTGGAAGGCACCGAGGTCCGCAAGCTGGCCGCGTTGGAAGACCGGCACTGGTGGTATGCGGAGCGACGCGCCCTCCTGGCCCGCGACCTCGCGCGGCTCGCCGGTGCGGGGGTCGCGCCCGGTCGAGCGCTCGACGTCGGAGCGGCGGGCGGCGGCAACACCCGCGTCCTGCTGACCGCCGGCTGGAATGCTGTCGCGCTGGAATATGGCGAGGACGGCGCCGCCGTCTCACGCGAACGTGGCATCCCGACGGTGCGCGGCGACGCCACGGCACTGCCCGTCTGCACCCACGGCCTCGACCTCGTGGTGGCTTTCGACGTCCTGGAGCACATCGAGGACGACGTTGCCGCCGTTGCCGAGATCCGACGTGCCCTGCGCCCCGGTGGAACGCTGTTGGTCGCCGTTCCGGCGGGGGCGCGCAACTGGTCGATGCACGACGTCGCGGTCGGGCACGTACGCCGCTATGAGCGTGACGACCTCGCCGCGCTGCTCCAGGATGCCGGCTTCGTGCTCAGCGACCTGCGCTCCTGGAACGTCGTCATGTCGCCGCTCGCCCGCGCGCGACGCCGCTCCTCGACCGGTTCGGACCTCGACGAGGTCGGCACGATGGTCAACCGGGGAGCGCGTGCGGTGGTGTGGCTGGAGCGACATCTGCCGGTGTCGCGGCTGCCGGGTCTGTCGCTGCTCGCCACGTGCACGTCGCCCTCGTGACGCGGTGACGCGAACCCTCGTCGTCACCAACGACTTCCCGCCGAGGCAAGGGGGCATCGAGTCCTTCCTGAGCGAGGTCGTGCGCCGCCTGCCGCCTGCTGATGTCGTGGTCTATGCGCGCGGCCAGCAGGGTGACAAGGCCTATGACGCCGAGCTCGACTTCCCTGTGGTGAGAAATAAATCAGGAATCATGGTTCCTGAACCGCGAGTTGCACATCGTGCTGCAGAGATCGCCAAAGGTGAGGGCTGCACGAGCGTCTGGTTCGGGGCAGCGGCTCCGCTGGGGCTGCTCGCGCCAGGGTTGCGTCGGGTCGGCGTCACGCGCACCGTCGCGACGACGCACGGTCACGAGGTGTGGTGGGCGCGTACGCCAGGGGCCCGCCAGCTGCTGCGCCGCATCGGCGAGGTCAACGACGTGGTGACCTACCTCGGTGACTACACCCGCAACAGCGTCGGTGCAGCGCTCTCGCCCGAGGCCCGGGCCCGCATGGCACGCCTGACCCCGGGCGTCGACACGTCGGTGTTCACCGACGGTGTCGGTGGGCCGGAGCTGCGGTCCCGCCTCGGGCTTGCCGACCGGCCGGTCGCCGTGTGCGTGTCGCGGCTGGTCCCGCGCAAGGGTCAGGACACGCTGGTGCGGGCGTGGGCACAGGTGCGCGAGGCGGTGCCGGGTGCGGTGCTGCTTCTCGTGGGCGGGGGCAGTGACGAGTTCCGGCTGCGCCGCCTCGTGGCGGAGCTCGGCCTGGCGGAGCACGTCGTCATGACCGGTGCCGTGCCGCCGGGCGAGCTGCCGGCGCACTACGGCGCCGGGGACGTCTTCGCGATGCCGTGCCGCAGCCGACGTGCCGGCCTCGAGGTCGAGGGGCTCGGCATGGTGTTCATCGAGGCTGCTGCCTGCGGGCTGCCCGTGGTCGTCGGCACCTCCGGGGGCTCGCCCGACGCGCTCGTCGACGGCGTGACCGGTCATCTGGTGCACGGCGAGGACGTTGCGCTCGTCGCCCGGCGGGTCGCGCAGCTCCTGGGTGACCTCCCCGCGGCCGCACGCATGGGGCGCCGTGGGCAGGCATGGGTGCGCGCGAGCTGGGAGTGGGACGGCGTGGTGCACCAGCTGCGACGACTGCTCGGCGCAGCAGACGCCGATCAGGTGTAGAGCGAAGCGACCTCGTCCGCGAACGAGCTGAGCACGACGTTGCGCTTGACCTTCATCGTGGGCGTCATGAACCCGTTGTCCTCGGTGAAGTCCACGTCCAGGATGCGGAGGCGCTTGACCTGCTCGGCTCGCGAGAGAGCCTTGTTGGCGCCGTCGACCGCCACCTGGATCTCGGCTGCCACCTCGGGGTCGTGCGCCGCAGCCACGACGTCGAGCGGCCCGCGACCGCGGCCCGCGAGCCAGGCGGCGACGCCCTCGTCGTCGAGGGTCACGAGCGCAGCGACGTAGGGCTGCCCGTCGCCGACGACAAGGCACTGGCTGACGAGCGGATGAGCGCGTATGCGGTCCTCGATGCCGGCCGGTGACACGTTCTTGCCACCGGCCGTCACGATCAGCTCCTTCTTGCGCCCGGTGATGCTCAGGAAGCCGTCGGCATCGATCCGGCCCCGGTCACCGGTGCTGAGCCAGCCGTCGTCGTCGAGCGCCTCCTTCGTGGCTCCCGGGTTGCCGTGGTAGCCGGCGAAGACGATGCCGCCCTTGACGAGGACCTCGCCGTCGTCATCGATGACCACGGTGGTGCCGGGGACGGGCTGGCCGACCGTGCCGATCTTCACGTTGCCCGGCCGGTTGAGCGTGGCTGCTGCTGTGGTCTCGGTGAGGCCATAACCCTCGAGCACCGTCAGGCCGATGCCGCGGAAGAAGTGCGCCAGCCGCTCACTGAGCGGAGCCCCGCCGCAGATCGCGTAGACGACCCGTCCACCCATGGCGTCGCGCAGCCTGGCATAGACGACGCGGTCCAAGACGGCGTGCTTGACGCGCAACCAGGCCGACGGCCGCCGCGAGGAGCCGATGACCTCGCTGTAGGTGACCGCCACCTCGGCGGCCTTGGCGAACACGCGGCCCTTTCCCGCGGCCTGGGCCTTCTGCTCGGCGCCGCTGTAGACCTTCTCGAACACGCGAGGCACCGTCAGGAGGAAGGTCGGCCGGAAGTCGGCGAGATCGGTCATCAGGTTCTTGACGTCGCTCGTGTGCCCGAGGCGTACCTTGCCTGCCACACAGGCGAGCTGGACGACCCGGGCCAGCACGTGGGCCAGCGGCAGGAACAGCAGGGCCGCGACGTCGTCGCCTTCGAACACCTCGCTGAGCCCGGCCACGATGTTGTCGACCTCGTGCCGGAAGTTGGCGTGCGTCAGCTCGCAGCCCTTGGGCTTGCCGGTCGTGCCCGAGGTGTAGATCAGGGTGGCGACGGTGTCGGCCCGCAACGCGGCACGGCGTACGTCGATCTCGTCGGCGGACACCCCGACCCCGGCGGCGACGAGCGTGTCGACGGCACCGTCGTCGAGAACCCACACCGAGGCGATGCCGCTGACGTCCCCGCCGAGCGCGTCGAGCAGGTCGTGGTGCGTCGACGTCTCCACGACGACCGCGCGTGCTCCTGAGTCGCAGAGCATCCAGCTCACCTGCTCGGGTGCAGACGTCTCGTAGACCGGCACGACCACGCCACCTGCCGCCCAGATCGCGAAGTCGAACAAGGTCCACTCGTAGCGGGTGCGCGACATGAGGGCGACGCGGTCACCGGGCTCGACTCCGCTCGCGACCAGACCGCGGGCGACAGCGACGACCTCGTCACGGAACGCAGCCGCGGTCACGTTCACCCAGGCACCGGCGATCTTGCGGCTGAACAGCACCGTGTCGGGAGTGTCCTCGGCGTGCCGCCACAGGAGGTCGGTGACATCGGCCTCGGGGTCGATGTCGACCAGCAGAGGAACAGACGACTGCTGCACGGACTCTCCCTCAGGCGGTGGCTTGCCGCACGGACCCTACTGTCCCTGTGGTGCCCGCGGGGTCAAGCCGGGCAACTTTTGCGTCGAGGCTGGTCCTCATGGCGACCGTTCTCTCCTGCTGCCCCAGCTGCGCGGCCCTCGTCGCGCCGAACGCGGCCTGGTGCACGCTGTGCTTCACCTCGCTGGTGGAGCCCGAGCCCCAACCCGAGCCCGAGCCCCAGCCCCAGCCTCGATCCGAGGACGAGGCCGCCCCGCCGGTGCACGAGCCGGAGGCCCTCGCCGCGGCCGAGGCCCCGGTGGCCACGGACCCGGGCGGGCCGCAGCCGCCCGGCGCGGCCCTCGACCTCGCCGCGCTGCGGAGTACGCCGCCGGCGCTGGGCCGGTGGTCGGCAGCCGACCTCTCGACCGGCGCCAAGCTCGTCATCGGCGCAGTCGGCATGGTCCTGCTCATGATCGGCATCCTCGGCGGCCTCACCGTGATCGGCCTTCTCTTCTTCTGACAGTGCCACCCGGTAGCCTTCGCGAGCAGGCGGAGGAGGTGCACGGTGTCGGATCAGACGGTGGCGAGCATCGCCGTCGCCGCGTCGCCCCGAGCCGTCATGGCGGTGATCGAGGACCTCGCCGCCTATCCCCTCTGGAACGAGGAGATCCGCGAGGTCGAGATCCGCGAGGTCGGCGCTGACGGCAGGCCCGCCACAGCGAGGTTCGTGCTCGATTCGAGCGCTTTTCAGGACGACTACGCGCTGCACTACGTGTGGGAGGGCGACCGGAGCGCTCGCTGGACGCTGACGGGCGACGCGCGCATCCTGTCCAAGCTCGATGGCGCTTACGAGCTGCGGGAGACCGCGCCCGGCACCACCGAGGTCACCTACACCCTGGCGGTCGACGTCAAGGTGCCCATGATCGGAATGCTCAAGCGCAAGGCGGAGAAGGTACTGATCGAGCGCGCCCTCAGAGGGCTGCGTGCCCGAATAGAGGAGCCACCGAGATGACTGATCCCCGCGAGCCCATCGGCAACGCCGCCGCCGAGTTCACCGCCCTCCTGGGGGCGGTGAAGAATCGCGCGATGCAGGCCTGGGGCGACCAGCCGCTCAGGAGCGACTGGAGCAAGCAGGCCGACGATGTCGCCACGGCCGCGGCCGCTGCGGCGGCCACTGCTCTGGCCGGCATCGCGACCGCGGCGCAGACCGTCGGCTCCGTGCTCGACGGGTGGGCTCAGACGCACCGGCACGAGGCGCCCGACGATGCTCCAGCCGACGATGCCCCAGCTGCGGTCCCCACGTCGGTGTGGAGCGATGAGGCGACGCCCGACCACGCGCTCAGCAGCGACCCCGCCGGCGATGACGCAAGCGAGGCAACGACGAACGATGAAGGAGTGGCGTGGGACTGACGATCGGGATCGACCTGGGTGGCACCAAGGTTGCCGGTGCCGTGGTCGACGAGACCGGAAAGATCCTGGCCAAGGAGCGCAGAGAAACTCCGTCGGCGGGCGCAGACGCGACGGCTCGCACCATCGTCGAGGTCGTGCTCGCACTCAAGGAGCTGCACCCGGTCGAGGCCGTCGGCATCGGGGCGCCCGGCTTCATCGACGAGCGACGCTCGGTGGTCCTCATTGCGCCCAACCTGCCCGGGTGGCGCAACCGGCCGCTGCGCGACGAGCTCGAGCACGAGATCGGGCTTCCGGTCGTGGTGGAGAACGACGCCAACGCCGCGGCCTGGGCCGAGGCTGTGCACGGTGCCGGGCGAGGTGAGGCGTACGTCGTCTGCATCACTGTCGGCACCGGCATCGGTGGGGGCATCGTCGTCGACGGCGAGCTCTACCGCGGGCGCTTCGGCGTGGCGGCCGAGGTGGGCCACATCCGGGTGAAGCCTGACGGGCGGACCTGCGGGTGCGGCAACCGTGGGTGCTGGGAGCAGTACGCCAGTGGCAACGCGCTCGTGCGCGAGGCCCGCAAGCGCGCCGGCGAGGACCGCGAGGGTGCGGCGCTGCTGCTGTCGTTGGGCGAGGGCTCGCCGGAGGGCGTGTCGGGCCTGCACGTCAGCCAGGCCGCAGCGATGGGTGATCCCGTCGCCATCGAGTCCTTCGCGACCATCGGGCACTGGCTCGGTCAGGGCATGGCCGATCTCGCAGCCGTCCTCGACCCCAGCTGCTTCGTGGTGGGTGGGGGTGTGTCCGAGGCCGGTGAGCTGCTGCTGAGGCCGACGCGTGAGGCGTTCGCCGCAGCGTTGACCGGGCGCGCCTACCGTCCGCTCGCCCAGATCCGGTGCGCGACCCTGGGCAACGACGCCGGCGTGGTCGGCGCCGCCGACCTCGCTCGTCGCCGCTAGGTCGGGTCCGTGCCGGTCGAGCCGACGTTGCGCGTCCTGTCCTACAACGTGCGGAGCATGCGTGACGACGTGGGGGCGCTCGCGTCGGTCGTCCGCGCCTGCCGCCCCGACGTGCTGTGTGCCCAGGAGCTGCCCCGGCTGTGGCGGTGGCGGGCCGCCTGCGCCCGGCTCGCCCGGCTGACGGGTCTCGTCTATGTCGCAGGCGGCGCCACCACGACCGGTCCTGGGCTCTTCGTGGCGCCCGCGGTCACGGTGAGCTCGGTGGTCGAGGCGAAGCTGTCGCCCGATCCGCACCGCCACCAGCGTGGCGTCGCCGTCGCCAGGTGCGCGCTCGGCGGCGCCCCGTTCACCGTCGCGAGCATCCACCTGGGCCTGGACGGCGACCAGCGCCGACGCCACGCCGGCGAGGTGCTGACGACGATCGGTCCGGTCGACGGGGCTCTCGTGGTGGCAGGGGATCTCAACGAGGGGCCCGGCTCCCCTGCTTGGGACGTGTTCACCGCAGCGGGGCTGCGTGATGCCTACGCCGTCTCCCCCTGGGGTGAGGAGCTCACCTTCTCCTCGAGCAACCCGCGGCACCGCATCGACGCGGTCTTCGTGAGCGCCGACGTCGAGGTGCGCCTCTGCGGTGTTCCCGCCGACCTGCCCGGCCTCGTCGCCGCGACCGATCACCGGCCGCTGCTCGCCGAGCTCGGCGTGACCTCTGCGCTCGGTTGATCCGGCTCGCGCGTCCCGCCGACTGCGCGGCGATCCGCGTGGTCGAGCAGCTCGCTGGGCAACGCTTCCTGGCCGTCGGCATGGCCGACATCGCCGCGGACGACCCACCGGGGGAGACCGAGCTGCTCGCCTATGTCGACGCCGGCCGGGCGTGGGTGGCCACGGACGCGGACGACGGCGCGGTGGGTTATGCGCTCGGCGACCCCGTCGACGCGTTCGTCCACGTGGCGCAGCTCAGCGTTGCCCCGGCGCACGCCGGACGTGGCCTCGGGCGCAGGCTGCTGGCCGAGGCCCAGGCGTGGGCCGCCCACTGCGGCAGTGAGGCGTTGACGCTGACGACGTTCGCAGAGGTGGCCTGGAACGCGCCCTACTACGCGCGCCTGGGCTTTGGCCTCATCGCGCCGTCCGAGCTGACGCCGGGTCTTGCCGCCATCGTGGCGCGGGAGTCGGAGCTCGGTCTGGACCGCTGGGCCCGCGTCTGCATGCGCCGTGACCACGGGGCGACGGCGCCAGCCACGCAGCGACGCTAGAGCACAGCTCCGTCGCCGCCGTCGTCGTCCCGGTCGGGCCCGAGCCGGGAGAACAGCACGCCGAAGCCGCCGATGAACGCCCCGACTCCGGCGAGGCCGAGCCAGCCGTCGACGTTGGTGCCGGTCCACAGCGCGAGCGCGAAGAAGATCGGTGCGCCCAGCACGCCGAGCCAGGCGAGGGCGGTCAGCGGCTCGAGCCGGCCGAGCGGCGGGGGTGCGGGGGGCTCGAAGTGGTCCTCGACCGGCGGCGGTGACTCCTCGCGTGGCCCCCGGGGGAGCTCTGCGGCGGCCTCGTGCAGATAGCCCTCCAGCTCGCGGCCCTCGTGCCCGCCGGAACCGCCCGCATCCCCGACCTCGGGCCCGCGCCCTTCGTAGGAGGGCCCGGAGAAGGCTGCCATCAGCTCGGCCCAGGCTGCCTCGTCGACAGCGGGGCCGTTGCGCGGCTCGTCGGCCAGCGGCACCGCTGCCGCGTCGAAGTCGGCCTTGAGCGAGGCGAGCCGCTCGTCGAGCAGCTCACGGGCCACAGGGAGCAGGTCGCGCTGGACGAAGAGCCGGTCGGTGGGCCGGTCGGGCAGGCGGACCTCGTTGTAGACGCCGCGGTGGGGCGTCGCGGCGTCGGCGTAGGCCGGGACACCCGCGTCACGCAGGAGCTCGAGCAGTGCGTCGGCGAGCTGGGGGTCGACATCGGCAACCGCGACGTAGTCGTTGCCGGGCAGTCCGTTGTTCCTCATGAGTCACCTGAGGCACGCGGCCAGGAGGGCGCGACGGCGTCTTCACGGGCGGTGAGCCGGGTGGCGAACTCGACGCTGCGCGCGAAGATCTCAGGCGCGTCCACGTCGAGCGTCGCCACATGCAAGCTGTGCTCGAGGACGACCTCGGTGACGTCGCTGGAGGAGAGGTGACCGAGAATGACCTCACTGTTGCGTGGCTCGACGATGTGGTCGGTCGCCGAACGCAGCAGGAGCACCGGGGTGGTGATGGTCGGGAGGTCCGCGCGTACGACACGCCAGAACTGGGTCAACGAATGCAGCGCGGCGAGCGGCGTGCGCTCATAGCCCTGCTCGTCGACGTCGGCGAGCGCGATGTCGTTGGTCACGGCGCCGACGCTGCGCACAACCCGGCGCACGACCGGCAACGCACGCATCGAGTGGCGGTCGGAGAGGATGCTCGGGTTGACGAGCACCAGACCCGTGACGCGCGAGGGGTGCACCTCTGCCAGTCGCAGCGCGAGCGTGCCGCCCATGGACAGGCCGCCGACGAAGATCGCGTCGCAGGTGCCGGAGAGATCGTGCAGCGCCCGCTCGACAGCGGCGAACCAGTCGGGCCACCGGGTGACGTCCATGTCCTGCCACGTCGTGCCGTGCCCCGGCAGGCGCGGGAGCCGCACCGTGAAGCCTGCCCGCGCGAGGTGCTCGGCCCAGGGCCGCATGGCGGCGGGGGAGCCGGTGAAACCGTGGCAGAGCAAGAATCCGGTGCGCCCACCGTCGGCCTGCCACGGCGCGGTGCCGGGCAGCGGAGGCATGCTCGCATCGTCGCACGCGTTCCTGCGACACGCCGAGCGGGCCCGGTGCATCGACCTCCGACGGCCCCATCGCGTCGCGTCGGCCCAAGCACCTGCCGATCGGCGGCGCGGTGCTCTAGCCTGCCTCAGTGTTCTACTGGTTGTGCAAGCAGATCCTGGTCGGCCCGCTCCTGCGGCTCTTCTTCCGCCCCGATGTCGTCGGAGCCGAGAGCGTCCCGCTGAGCGGCCCGGCGATCCTGGCGAGCAACCACCTCTCGTTCTCCGACTCCTTCTTCCTCCCGCTGAGCGTCGAGCGCCGCATCACGTTCCTGGCCAAGTCGGAGTATTTCACCGGGCGCGGCCTCAAGGGCAGGCTCACCGCAGGCTTCTTCCGGGGCGTGGGCCAGGTGCCCATCGACCGCTCCGGCGGTCGCGCCAGCGAGGCCGCCCTCCGCACCGCGCTGCGCCTGCTCGGCGAGGGACGGCTCCTCGGCATCTATCCCGAGGGCACGCGATCGCCCGACGGGCGCCTCTACCGCGGCCGCACCGGCGTCGCGCGCATGGCGCTGCTGGCGCGGGTCCCGGTCGTCCCGGTCGCGATGCTCGACACCGAGAAGGTGCAGCCGCCCGGTCAGGTCATCCCGTCGCCGGGACGCATCGGCCTGCGCTTCGGGCAGCCGCTGGACTTCTCGCGCTACTACGGCCTCGAGAACGACCGTTTCGTGCTGCGCTCCGTGACCGACGAGATCATGTATGCGCTGATGGACCTCTCGGGTCAGGAATATGTCGACGTCTATGCCTCGTCCATGAAGGGACGGGGCAGGGCGGCGGAGCAGTTGGCGGCGAGCGGTCAGAACGACACGCTCGACGCCGCCTGAGGCCGCATGCCCGGGACCGCACGGTGAAGGTGGAGACCTCCCTCTGGCGGGCCATCTCGGCTCTGCGCGTGCTGGCCCTCGGCTATGCCGTCGTGCTGTTCCTGCACGGGCACGACGGCTATGCCCATCCCGGCGGCGCCGTCGTCCTGCTCCTCGCGATGGCGGGGTGGACGGCCGGCGTGGTGACGCGCGCCGTGCGCGCCCCGACGCGCAACGGCTGGCCGCTGCTCGTCGCTGACCTTGCCGTCGCCTCGGGTGCGGTGCTGTGCTCGGGTTTCGTGCAGGGTCATGCGCTCGTCTCGGCCGGCGCGCAGACGCTGCCGGTGGTCTGGCCTGCAGCAGCGGTCGTCGCCTGGTCGGTGCGCGGGGGCTGGCGGGCGGGGTTCGCCGCCGCCGCGGTGCTCAGCTGTGCCGGAGTCGTGGAGCGAGGCAGCCTGCCGCCGCCTCCGCTCACGGTGCACAACATCGTGCTGCTGCTCCTCGCGGGTGGTGTCGTCGGCTATGGCGCGGACCTTGTTCGCAAGTCGGAGCAGCTGCTGGCCCACGCCCTCGCGGTCGAGGCCGGCGCGCGTGAGCGTGAGCGGCTCGGGCGCGTGGTGCACGACGGTGTGCTGCAGGTGCTGGCGCTGGTGTCGCGCCGGGGCAGCGAGCTGGGGGGCGAGGGCGCGAGGCTCGCCGCCCTGGCGGGGGAGCAGGAGGCCGCCCTCCGCGCACTCGTGGCAGCGCGCGGCACTGCGCCCACCGCGGGCTCGTCCGACGTCGACCTGCGAGGTCTGCTGACACCGTTGGCGTCCGCCACCGTGACGGTGTCGACGCCCGGCGTGCCGGTGCTCTGCGACGCCCTTGCCGCGACTGAGGTGGCTGCTGCCGTGCGAGCAGCCCTGGACAACGTCGAGCGCCACGCCGGTGCCGGCGCCCACGCGTGGGTGCTGCTCGAGGACGAGGGAGCGGCGCTCGTGGTGAGCGTGCGCGACGACGGCAACGGCTTCGACCCGGGCGTACGCCTCCCGCTCGCCGCCGCCCAGGGCCGCCTCGGCGTCGCCTCGAGCGTGCGGGGACGGTTGGCCGACCTGGGCGGAACGAGTGACATCGTGTCGCGTCCTGGCCGAGGAACCGAGATCGAGCTCCGCCTCCCGCGTACGGTCTCAGCGTGACCATTCCCACGCTGCGCGTCATGGTGGTCGACGACCATCCCCTGTGGCGTGAGGCGGTTGCGCGTGACCTGGTGGCGGCGGGCCTCGATGTCGTGGCCGAGGCCGGCGACGGCGCGTCGGCGGTCCGCCGGGCTGCGGCCGTACGTCCTGACGTCGTCGTGCTCGACCTGCAGCTGCCGATGCTCTCCGGTGTGCAGGTCGCCCGTGAGCTGGTGGCGCTCGATCCGCCCCCGCACATCCTCGTGCTGTCGGCGAGCGGCGAGCACGAGGACGTCCTCGAGGCGGTCAAGGCCGGCGCGACCGGCTATCTGCTGAAGTCGGCGTCGCGCGAGGAGCTGCTCGACGCCGTACGCCGGACGGCGCGCGGCGAAGCGGTCTACACACCCGGGCTCGCCGGTCTCGTCCTCGGCGAATACCGCCGGCTCTCCGCCGCAGCCACCCGCGGCGCCGACGGAGTCCGCGAGCCGGAGGTGCCCCGGCTGACCGCGCGCGAGACGGAGGTGCTCCGCCTGGTCGCCAAGGGGCTCGGATCGAAGGAGATCGCGGAGCGGCTGGTCCTGTCGCACCGTACGGTGCAGAACCACGTGCAGAGCACGCTGGGCAAGCTGCAGCTGCACAACCGCGCACAGCTCGTGCGTTATGCCATCGAGCAGGGCATCGATGACGACGCCTGACGACGTGTCCACGGCGCGCCAGCCGGCGGCGTCCGGTGTCGGCATCGACGAGCTTCCGGGCGCGGTCCTCGCGACCGATCTGGAGCACCACATCACCGCGTTCTCCCGCGGGGCCGAAGAGCTCTTCCTCTGGCGCCGCGAGCAGGTGATGGGCAAGCGCACCGTCGACGTCGGCATCCGCCCGGGCGACGAGCCGCAGGCGATCGAGCTGTTTCGCACCGTGCTCGCCGGGCGTGACTTCGACGGCGTCCTCGCGCTGCAGCGGTCCGACGGCAGCAGTCTGCTCACGCACCTGGTGGCGAAGCTGCGCCGGGACGAGAACGGCAGCCCGTTGGGCGTCGTCATGATCGCCCACAAGGCGTTCTCCGGCACCGGGCCCGAGGCGCGGGCGTTGGCCAGATTGGCGCTGCTCAGCCGCGCGGGAGCCCGGCTCGCCGAATCGCTGACCGTCGAGGACACCGTCACGACGATCGCGTCGCTGACCGTGCCGTCGCTCGGCGACCACTGCCTCGTCGACCTCTATGCCGAGGACGGCACGCTGGTGCGCGGTGCGTCGGTGCACGACCACACGGTGGCCGAGGCAGCGCAGGCGTGGGCAGCGGTGGGCACGACGGTCGACTACCCCTCGACCCACCCGGTGGCGCAGTGCCTGGCTTCCGGCGTGCCCATGCTGATCCAGCATCCCGACGCCGCTCAGATCGACGGGGCCGCCCCGACGCCGCGGAGCGCCGCCTACGCCAAGCGCGTCGGGCTGCGGTCGCTGATCGCCGCCCCGCTCACGGCGCGCGGCGCGGTTCTCGGCGTGCTGAGCCTGTGCCGCAGCGTGACCGACGAGCTCTACGGCGACGACGATCTCGAGCTGGCGAGCGAGCTCGCCCGGCGCGCCGCGCTGGCGCTCGACAACGCCCGGCTGTTCGAACGTGAGCGGGCGATCGCGGTGACGCTGCAGCGCTCGCTGCTGCCGCAGTCGGTGCCCGTGGTCGACGGGCTCTCCTTCGCCACGCAGTACGTCCCGAGCGGCTCCACGAGCGCCGGCGGTGACTGGTTCGACGTCATCGAGCTGTCGAGCGGCCGCACCGGCATCGTCATCGGCGACGTCCAGGGCCGGGGCGCGACCGCCGCCGCCGTGATGGGCCAGCTGCGGGCCGCGCTGGGGGCCTACGCCGTGCTCGAGCTGGCGCCCGCCGAGGTGATGGGTCACCTCGACGCCCTCGTGCAGCGGCTCGCCGCCGTGCAGCTCGTCACCTGTCTCTATGTCATCTATGACCCCTTCACGCGCGAGTGCCGCATGGCGAGCGCCGGGCACCTGCCACCACTGGTGCTCCGGTCCGGTAGCTCGCTCATGGTCGAGCTCGTGCAGGGAACGCCGCTGGGCGCCGGTGGCCTCGGTGGCGACGACCACAGCGAGAGCGTTCTGTGCCTCGAGCCCGGGGACGGCCTGGCCCTGTTCACCGACGGCCTGGTCGAACGACGCGGCAGCGACCTCGACGTCGGCATGGCGGCGCTGGCCGACGTGCTGTGCTCGCACGCCGACCCCGCCGAGGGCGTAAGCGCTGCGCTGGGTCTGCTCGATCCCGACCACGACGACGACGCGGCGCTCCTGCTCGCGACCACCAGCCTCACCGACCTGCCCTGGGTGAGCATCGAGCTGGCCGGGCCCACCCCGGCGCGGGACGCGCGCGAGTTCGCGAGCCGCACCCTGGCGCGCTGGGGGCTGGGCAGCCATGACGACGCGGTCTGCCTGCTCGTCTCGGAGCTGGTCACCAACGCGCAGCGCCACGGCAGCCCGCGCCGCTCGCTCACCGGTGGCCGCCGGGCCGAGGATGCGACGAACACCCCGGATCTCGCGCAGTCGACCTCGGTCCGCCCGCCGGTGCTCACCCTGCGGCGCGGGTCGTCCGCGCTCTGGATCGAGGTGGCCGACGCCGACCTGCGGCTTCCGCGGCTGCGGCACGCCGCCGACGACGACGAGGGTGGGCGAGGGCTGCTCCTCGTCGACATCATCGCGGCCCGCTGGGGTGCCCGCCCCGCCCCTGACGGCAAGGCCGTCTGGTGCCGGCTGGCGCTCTGAGCTCCACTCCTACGAGAGGGCTCACCGCTCCGGCTCGGCCGCCCAGCCCTTGGCGCGCGTGACGGCCGAGCGCCAGCGCCTGTGCGCGGCGTCGGCGGAGGGCCGGGGGTGCGGCTCGAAGCGCCGGCCCAGACACCACGCGGCGGTCACCTCGTCGGTGCTCGACCAGACGCGCGCGCCGAGCCCGGCCAGGAACGCGGCACCGAGCGCGGTCGTCTGCAGCTCGGCCGGCCGCTCGACGGTGATCGCGAGCTGGTCGGCCTGCTCCTGCAGCAGGAAGTCGTTGCCGGCGGCGCCACCATCGGCGCGCAGCACGCTGGGTGCGACCCCGCACTGTGCCAGCAGGTCGACCACGTCGCGCACCTCGTGGGCGATCGCCTCGAGGGTGGCACGCACGAGATGCGCGCGCGTCGTGCCGCGCGTGATGCCGACGATCATGCCGCGCGCGTCGGGGTCCCAGTCGGGCGCGCCGAGCCCCGTGAGCGCGGGAACGAAGACCACGCCGCCCGAGTCGGGCACCGTCCGCGCCAGCGCCTCGGTCTCGGCTGCGTCGCCGATGATGCCCAGGCCGTCGCGCAGCCACTGCACCGCGGCTCCCGTGACGAAGATCGACCCTTCCAGGGCGTAGGTCACCTCGCCGGTGGGGGCGGTCCAGGCGAGGGTCGGCAGCAGGCCGTTGCCGGCGCGCACGATGCGCCCGCCGGTGTTGACGAGAATGAACGAGCCCGTGCCGTAGGTGCACTTGGCGGCGTTCGCCGTGAAGCATGCCTGCCCGAACAGCGCCGCCTGCTGGTCACCGGCGAGCCCGCAGACCGGCAGGTCCAGACCGAGGAAGGCCGCGGGGTCCGTGCGTCCGAACGTTCCCCAGGACGGCAGCACTCTCGGCAGGGCCGACTCGGGGACGCCGAACAACGCACACATCTCGCCCGACCAGCGGCCCTCGGCGAGGTCCCACAGCAACGTGCGGGAGGCGTTGCTCGCGTCGGTCGCGTGCAGCCGGCCCGCCGTGAGCCGGGCGAGGAGATAGGAGTCGACGGTGCCGACGGCGACCCGCCCCGCGCGTACGCCGTCCCACGCGGCGGGTGCGTTCGCCGCGAGCCAGGCCAGCTTCGTGGCGGTGAAGTAGGGGTCGAGCCGCAGGCCGGTGACCTGCTCGACGAGCGGCGCGTGCCCCGCCTGCGTGAGCGAGACGCACAGCGCCGCGGTGCGCCTGTCCTGCCACACGATGGCCCGGCAGGGAGCGGCGAGGGTCTGCCGGTCCCACAGGACGGCGGTCTCGCGCTGGTTGGTGACCCCCACCGCCGCGGGCGAGCCGTCGGCGGGGGCGAGCGCGCCGAGCGCGTCACGACTGGCCTGCAGGACGGCCTGCCAGATCTCCTCCGGCGCGTGCTCGACCCAGCCGGGGTGGGGGAAGTGCTGGGCGAAGGCGGCGTAGCCACGTGCGGCGACGCTGGTGTCGGACCGCACGACCAGCGCGGTGACCCCGGTCGTGCCGGCATCGATCGCGAGCACGAGCCCACCCGGGACCTGTGTCGTGCCCATCGGTGGAGGCTAGTCCCCGGCGCAGTAGGCTCTCCGTCCGCGGCACACCATCGAGCTGCCGCCGACTTTTCCCGTACGTGCTCGCCGGGCGAACCGGCAGCAGCCTCACTTGTCCAACGGAGGACATCCTCATGCGCATCGGCGTTCTCACCGGCGGCGGCGACTGCCCAGGCCTCAATGCAGTCATCCGCGCCGTGGTCCGCAAGGGCATCACGCAGTACGGCCACGAGTTCGTGGGCTTCCGTGACGGCTGGAAGGGCCCGCTGGAGGGGCTCACCTCGGAGCTCGGCATCGCGCAGGTGCGCGGCATCCTGCCGCGCGGCGGCACGATCCTCGGCTCGTCGCGCACCAACCCCTTCAAGATCGAGGGCGGTGTCGAGCGGATCCGCGAGAACCTCGCCTCGTTCGGCATCGACGCCCTGATCGCGATCGGCGGCGAGGACACGCTCGGCGTGGCCACCAAGCTGCACGAGCAGGGCGTCCAGGTCGTCGGGGTTCCCAAGACGATCGACAACGACCTCAACGCGACCGACTACACCTTCGGCTTCGACACAGCGGTGCAGATCGCGACCGAGGCCATCGACCGGCTGCACACCACGGCCGAGTCCCACCACCGCGCGCTCGTCGTCGAGGTCATGGGCCGTCACGCGGGCTGGATCGCGCTGCACTCGGGCATGGCCGGCGGCGCCAACGTCATCCTCATCCCGGAGATCCCGTTCGACATCGCCAAGGTCGCGGCCTATGTCGAGAGCCGCTTCCGCACCAACTACGCGCCGATCCTCGTGGTCGCCGAGGGTGCGACCCCCGCCGAGGGCACCATGGAGCTCGCGAGCGGGGAGGTCGACGCGTTCGGGCACGTACGCCTCGGCGGCATCGGTGACCGCATCGCCGCGGAGATCGAGGACCGCACGGGCAAGGAGGCGCGCACCTCGGTGCTCGGGCACATCCAGCGCGGCGGCACGCCGACGGCGCGCGACCGCTGGCTCGCGACGCGCTTCGGGCTGCACGCGATCGACGCGGTGCACACGGGTGACTGGGGCAAGATGGTCGCCCTGCGGGGCACCGACATCATCACGGTCCCGCTCGCCGACGCGACGACGCAGCTCAAGCTCGTCGACCCGGCGCTCTATGCCGAGGCCGAAGTCTTCTTCGGCTAGCTCCTGTTCGTCGGCGGCGGGTTCTCGTCCGTTCCCTGGTCACCTCCGCCGACGGCAACGGTGGGCGAGGGCGTCGATGCGTCTGCGGCGATCATGCTGCGACCCATGCCGCCGTGCGACGCACGCTGCCGGCGCTCGCGCTCTCACGACCGGCGTTGGTCACGGCCAACCTGGCGCGGCGGGGATCTCCCCGGCAGGCTCGCTGTCGAGCGGCTCGTCGGTGCGACGACCGGTGGCCCAGGCCAGCAGGGACTGGGGCACGCCACGCAGCACGGGCCCGGCGGCCGCCACGCGCCAGTGGCGCCCGCTTCCCGGGTCCTGCAGCTGCGAGACGGTGCTTTCGTGCTCGTCGGCCCGGGCCGCGATCGCGTCCAGCGTCGTGACCGCGAACTCGTGCGACCAGTCGAGCGGCCCATAGCCGACGGCGAGGTCCACGTGGTGCAGCTCGAGCTCGCGCAGCCGCAGAAACGCCAGGTCGCCGCCCTGGATGGGCTGGGGGCCGATGCGCACCGGGGCATGTCGCGCCTCGTCGTCCATGTCGCCCATGGCGTCGAGCAGCCGCTGGTGCGCCGCCACGAGGTCTCGGAGCAGCGCCTCGGGCGCGCGGCCGGCGCCTGCCTCGATGTCGGCCTCCCTGGCCGCGGCGGAGGCATAGAGCGGGGTCTCCACCCCGGTCACCGCCCACCCCAGGACCCTGCCCATGGCGTCGGCGCTGCGTGCCAGGTGCGTCAGCAGATGCCCGCGCGTCCACCCGGGAAGCCGGGACGCGGCGCGTACGGCCGCCTCGTCGAGCCCCTCGACGCCGGCCAGCAGACGGGCGAAGGAAGCGGGAACTGCAGTGAGCGCGTCCATGGTCCAGGACGCTAACGGGTTGCTCCGACATCCCTGGGGCCGACGCGCGCCGAGGCAGTCAGGAGTCGTCTGATGTCGCCATAGCGACTGCGGATGCCTCACGATCAACAGGGCGGGGCGGGTAGCCTTCCTGCTCGTGACTACCGTGCAGCCCGACTCTCACGCTCTTGCGGCCCCCGACGATCTCGATGGCTGGCGCAACCTCCCTGCCGCGCAGCAGCCCGACTGGCCCGACGCCGCCGCTCTGGGCGCGGTCGCCCGCGAGCTGTCGACCCAGCCCCCGCTCGTCGTAGCCCACGAGTGCGACAACCTGCGTGCGCGACTCGCGTCCGTCGCGCGTGGTGAGGCCTTCCTCCTGCAGGGCGGCGACTGCGCCGAGACCTTCGCCGGAAGTGGTGTCGAGGCGATACGCGGCAAGCTGCGCACCCTGCTGCAGATGGCAGTCGTCCTGACCTACGGCGCGAGCCTGCCGGTGGTGAAGGTCGGCCGCATCGCCGGGCAGTTCGCCAAGCCGCGCTCCTCAGGCAACGAGACGGTCGACGGTGTGACCCTGCCGGCCTACCGAGGCGATGCCGTCAACGGCGCCGAGTTCACCGCCGAGTCGCGCATCCCCGACCCGGCGCGCATGCTGCGCGTCTATCACACGTCGGCCTCGAGCCTGAACCTGCTGCGTGCCTTCACGCACGGCGGCTTCGCCGACCTGCGCCAGGTGCACGAGTGGAACAAGGGGTTCGTGCGCGACACGAACGCCACCGAGCGTTACGAGCTGATGGCGCGCGACATCGACCGCGCGATCGCGTTCATGGCGGCGATCGGCAGCGAGTCCGAGTCGCTGCAGCGCGTCGACTTCTGGACCAGCCATGAGGCCCTGCTGCTGGAATACGAGCGGGCGCTGACACGCATCGACTCGCGCACCGGCCTGCCCTACGACACCTCCGCGCACCTGGTGTGGATCGGGGAGCGCACGCGCCAGCTCGACGGTGCGCACGTCGACCTGCTCTCACGCATCCGCAACCCGATCGGGGTGAAGCTCGGTCCGAGCACCACGCCCGACGATGCGCTCGCGCTGCTCGACCGCCTGGACCCCGCCCGTGAGCCCGGTCGCATCACCTTCATCACGCGCATGGGTGCGGGCGCGGTGCGCTCCACGCTCCCCGAGCTGGTGGAGAAGGTGACGGCCAGCGGCGCGCTGCCCGTCTGGGTCTGCGACCCCATGCACGGCAACACGATCACGGCCGGCGGCATCAAGACCCGGCGCTTCGACGACGTCGTCGACGAGGTCCAGGGTTTCTTCGAGGTGCACAAGGCGCTGGGCACGGTGCCCGGTGGCGTGCACATCGAGCTGACCGGCGACGACGTCACGGAGTGCATCGGCGGGGCCAGCGGCGTCTCCGAGCCTGACCTGATCCTGCGCTACGAGTCGGTGTGCGACCCCCGGCTCAACCACTCGCAGTCCCTCGAGCTCGCGTTCCTCGTCGCCGAGATGCTCGCCTCGCGCTGACCGTCGACGGGACGACCGCACCCGCGCCGCAGAAGGGCACCCTCTGCCAATAGGTTTGGCAGAAGGGACCCTTCTGCCAACACGTGAGCGAGGACAGCCCGTGATCGTCGATCTGCGCAGTGACACGGTGACCCGACCCTCCGACGGGATGCGCGCGGCCATGGTCGCGGCGGAGGTGGGTGACGACGTCTACGGCGAGGACCCGACGGTCCGTGCGCTCGAGGAACGGGTCGCCGACCTGTTGGGCCACGAGGCGGGGTTGTTCACGGCCACCGGGTCGCTGGCCAACCTGCTGGGGGTGGGGCTGCTTGCCCGTCCGGGGGAGGAGCTGCTCTGCGACGACCAGGCCCACGTCGTACGCGCTGAGCTGGGGGCCCACGGGGTCGTCAACGGGGTCACGACGCGCACCTGGCACTCGGTGCACGGCAGACTTCGCGCCGATGCCGTCATGGCGCTCGTCGCCCATGAGGCCGGCCCGTTCGTGCTGCGTACGTCGGCGGTCGCGATCGAGGACAGCCATAACTTCGGCGGTGGCTCGACCCAGGACATCGTCGAGCTCAGGCGGCTGCGCACGGCCACCGCGCAGCTCGGCATCGGCGTGCACCTCGACGGCGCGCGGCTGTGGAACGCCCACGTCGCGACCGGTGTCGAGCTCGCGGAATACGGCGCGATCGCCGACACGGTCACGGTCTGCCTGTCCAAAGGGCTCGGCGCGCCGGTCGGGTCGGTCCTCGTCTCCGACAGCGACAACATCGCCGTCGCGCGGCAGCGACGCAAGCAGCTCGGTGGCGGCATGCGCCAGGTCGGCGTGCTGGCGGCGGCGGGCAGCTATGCCCTCGACCACAACCTCGGCTGCCTACCCGACGACCACGACCACGCGAGGACCATCGCCGAGGCGCTCGGCGTCGACCCGTTCACCGTGGACACCAACATCGTCGTGGTGCAGACAGCCGACGCCCCCGCTGTCGCCGCGGCCGCGAAGGCCGAGGGCGTCCTGGTGTCCGCCCTCGGCCCCACGACGCTGCGCGCGGTGACACACCTCGATGTCGACGAGGCAGCGGTCGACCATGCGGCGAAGGTGCTCGCGCGGCTCGTTGCCTCCCCGCCCCCCTAGCTCCCCCTAGCCCACCTCGGCCAACGCCTCGGCAGGTCGTCGGCCCAGCAGTGGCGCGAGCTGGCGGCAGGCGGCGGCGAGCGCGCGCAGGTCGTCGCCGACGAGCGCCTGCGGCCCGTCGCACAGCGCCCGCTCCGGGTGCGGATGCACGTCGACCAGGATGCCGTCGGCGCCCACGGCGATCGCCGCCCGCGACAGCGGCAGGACGAGGTCGCGTCGCCCCCCGCTGTGCGACGGGTCGACCATCACCGGCAGGTGCGACAGCCCGTGCGCGACCGGCACGGCGCTGATGTCGAGGGTGTTGCGGGTGGCCGTCTCGAAGGTGCGGATGCCGCGCTCGCACAGCACGATGTCGAGGTTGCCCCGCTGGGCGATGTATTCCGCCGCCATCAGCCACTCCTCGACCGTCGCCGACATCCCGCGCTTGAGCAGCACGGGCTTGCCCGCCGAGCCGGCCGCCTGCAGGAGGGCGAAGTTGGCAGCGTTGCGCGTGCCTATCTGCAACATGTCGGCGTAGGACGCGACGACGTCCACGTCGGCGGCGTCGACGACCTCGGTGACGATGGGCAGGCCCGTCTCGGCGCGTACGTCGGCGAGGATCTCGAGCCCGCGCCGCCCCAGCCCCTGGAACGCGTAGGGCGAGCTGCGCGGCTTGTAGGCACCGCCGCGCAGCAGTGTCGCGCCCGCCGCCTTGGCCATCAGCGCCGCCTCGAGGGTCTGCTCGGGGTCCTCGACGGCGCAGGGGCCGGCGACCAGCGTGAACGTGTCGGGGCCGATCGGCACCCCGCGGACCAACACGGTGGAGGCCTGCGGGTGCTGCTCGCGGCTGACGAGCGGGTAGGGCCTGCTGAGGCGCACGACGTCGCAGGCCTGCTCGGGTGCGGCTTCTGGAGCCATGACGACGACCATGACGGCAATCCTTCGGAAGACGACAAAAAACCCCGGACCGGTTGGTCCAGGGCTCGAGATTCGGTGCGGGGGTGTGGCAGCGCGCAGCGCTAGCAGTGGCCTCCCGCCCGAGCGAGCTCGGACGTGCTGCCATAGCTAAAGGAGTGCTGCGTCACGCGCGCACAATAGCACCGGGCCGCAGCACGCGGCCTCCCGGTCGTGGACAGAGTTGCTTTCTGGCCCTAGGTTTCGTGGCGTGACGACCTCACTACACCACGTTGCTGTGCGCATACGAGGGGTGCTCGGCCTGCTGACCGCGGCCGCGGTGCTCCTGCTGGGTCTGCCGGCAGGAGCACACGCAGCAGCCCCGGCAGCCCTCGCGCCCAACGGTTCCTCGAGCGAACCGGGGATCTCGGCGGACGGTCGTTTCGTCGCCTTCACCTCGCAGGCCGCCAACCTGGTGCCCGACGACACCAACGGTGCCGCCGACGTGTTCGTCCGCGACGTCAAGGCCAAGCAGACGGCCTTGGTGAGCGCGACTCCGCAAGGAGTGCCTGGATCGGGCGCATCGAGCCAGCCGTCGATCTCCGACAACGGCCGCTTCGTCGCTTTCCTCTCGCGGGCGAAGGACCTCGTCCCCGGCACCGCTGCCGCAGCGAACTCGGCCTTGTTCGTGCGAGACGTCGCGGCCGACACCACGACCCGTGTCGCCCTGCCCGCCCTGGTGTCGGTCCGAGACGTCGACACGCCGGCGATCTCGGGCGACGGCCGTTTCGTCACCTATGTGGTGGCTGCGCCCTTCACGGAGTTCGCCTATCTGGACTCGCAGGTGTTCCGGACCGAGCTCGCCACGGGCCGCGTGAGCATCGTCAGCGCCACGAGCACCGGCGTGATGGGCGACGACGGGTCGAAGAACCCGGCGATCAGCGACGACGGCAACCTGATCGTCTTCGCGTCCGCAGCCCCGAACCTGAACGTCGGTGCTGGCAACCCGTTCTACCTCCATCTCAAGAACATGACGACCGGCGCGATCCGGCAAGTCGGAGCGAGCAACTACGAGTACGCCCCCGGCTATGCCCCGCCGGTCCGCACCGCGATCTCCGGCCGGGGGGGCGACGTCGCCTACGAACGACTGGTGTTCAGCTACGACTGGCTCGAGACGGTGTTCCGCGGGCCCATGGTGGCGGTCGACCTGATCCGAGGCGCGGAGCGCGAGCTGGGACTGTCCCCCGACATTGAGGTCTCGGGCACGGCGTTGCACCCGTCGTTGTCCGAGCACGGGATGGACCTCGTCTTCGACTCAGACTCCCGCGACGTGGTCGCCGACGACCCTGACGGGACGGAGCGCGACGTGTTCCTCACCGACCTCCGGCCCGGCGGGCTGACGACTCTCGTCGCTGCCCATGCCGTCAGCCCGTCGATCTCGGACAGCGGAAGGTACGTCGCCTACGTCTCGTCGAACCAGGTCTGGCGACGCGACCTGCACAGCGGGGCCACCCTGCAGGTCGACGTCGCGTGACCCCGAGCGCAACCGCGTCAGCGTCGCGAGATCGGCGGCCGTGTCGCTCTCCTCGCCGGGCGTCTCCAGAATCAGCGGCACGCCGCGTACGGCCGCGTGGCGCATCAGCGCGGCGAACGGTGCCTCGCCGATATGGCCCTTGCCGATGTTCTCGTGGCGGTCCTTGAACGAGCCGACGACGTCCTTGCAGTCGTTGGCGTGCACAAGGCGCAGCCGCCCCGGCCCGACCGTCTCGACCAGTTCGTCGAGCATCCGTGTCATGCCGCCTGCAGCGGCCAGGTCGTGCCCGGCGGCGAACGCGTGGCAGGTGTCGAGGCAGACCCCGACCCGGGGATGGTGCTCGAGCGCGGCGAGATAAGGACCCAGGTCCGCCACCTGCGCGCACAGAGACCGGCCCTGTCCGGCCGTCGGCTCGAGCAACAGGTCCGGGGCGTCTTCGACGGCCTCCAACTCCTCGAGCAGGGGCAGCAGGCGCTCGCGCACCTGCAGCAGCGCTGCGTCGCGCGACGTGGCCGCGACCGTCGACCCGGTGTGCACGACGACACCGCGCGCCCCGATGGCGACGGCCCGCTGCAGCGAGTGGCGTACGGCGGCGACCGAACTCGTCACCGTGGCTGCGGTGGGGGAGGCGAGGTTCACCAGGTAGGGAGCGTGGACGTACGCCGGTATCCCACCGGTCCGGCAGGCGGTGCGGAAGAGCTCGTCCTGCTCGGGGTTGCCGGGGGCCGGTGCCCAGCCCCGCGGGTTGGAGACGAACACCTGCACGGCGGACGCGCCGACGCGCGCCGCATGGGCGAGGCCGCCGCGCGAGGCCGCCGGAGACCTTGACGTGGGCTCCGAGCAGGGGGAGCGGCTGCCCCACGTCAGACGGTGAAGATGGTGATGGTCGAGCCCCGGGGCGCCTGCCCGCCACCGTTGGGCGACTGGTTGAACACCCGGTCGAGCACGCGCGAGCCCCGCACCCTCACCTGGAAGCCGGCCGCCTCGAGGATGCTCACGGCCGTGGCGCGGTGCATGTCCACCACCTGCGGGACGTCGACCGGCGGGGGTCCCTGCGAGAGCACCACCGCCACCGACGACCCGCGCGGCAACCCGGTGCCTGCTCTGGCCGACTGGCTCACGACCGCGCCCTGCGCAACGTGGTCGTCGTAGGCCTGGGTGGTCCGGATCGTGAGCCTGACCGCGGCCAGGGCACCCGTGGCCTTGTCGAGCGGGAGCCCGACGAGCTTCGGCACCTTCGAGGGCGGCACCCCGCGGCTGACGACGAGCGCCACGCTCGCCCCGGTCGGGCGCTGTTCGCCTTCGGCGGGGTCCGAGCCGATGACGGAACCCGAGGGCACCGTCTCGCTGTAGCCGCGGCTGACGGCGCCCACCGAGAGGTGCGCACCGCTCAGGGCGGCCTCGGCGGCTGCCTGGTCCTTGCCTGCGACGTGCGGCACCGCGTGCTGCACCGGGCCCGTCGAGACGGTCAGCGTGATGGTCGCCCCACGGCGCACCCAGCGCCCCGGCGCCGGTGACACCCGGATGACCTCACCAGCCTGCCGCCCGTCGTCGGCCTGCCTGGTCTGCACGACATGGAAGTGCTGGGCCTCGGCCCGCGCCTGGGCAGCTGCCGCCGTCGCGGGCAGCGAGGGCGCCGTGGTGTAGCGGCCGGGCCCGAACCAGTAGGCGGCCCCGGCCAGCGCGAGCACCAGCAGCGTCGACAGCAGCCTGACCCGTCGTCGCGAGCGGCGTCGCGGCGCAGCGGTCGCAGGCGGCGCAAAGGGCCCAGACGGCGCAGGCACGAAAGCCGTCGGCTCACCCGCAGGTGCCTGCGCGCGCGTCACCATCACCGTCAGCTCGTTCGGGTGCTGGCCCGCCATCGCGGCGGCGGCGCGCAGCTCGATGAGGAACTGGCGCCCGTCGACCGGCCGGGCGTCGGGGTCGCGGCGGGTCGCGCGTACGACGAGGGCGTCGAGGGCACCCGGGACGTCGCTGCGCAGGCTGCGGGGGTGCGGCACATCGTGGTGGACGTGGGCGAAGGCGATCTGCGTCTGGCTCTCACCGACGAAGGGGCGCTTTCCCGTGAGCATCTCGAACGCCATGATCCCGACCGCATAGACGTCGGCGCGGGCGTCGGCGATGCCGCGGGCCACCAGCTCAGGCGCGAGATAGCTGACGCTGCCGAGCACGCCGCCGTCGATGTGGGTGATCGACGTCGCGCCGGAGGTCGCCCGCGCCAGCCCGAAGTCGGCGACCTTGATGCGGCCGTCATCGGCAAGCAGGACGTTGGCCGGCTTGACGTCGCGGTGCACGATGCCCGTGGTGTGCGCCGCCGCGATGGCGTCGAGGACCGGCTCGAGCAGCGCCACCGTCTCGGCGGGTGACAGCACGCCGCGCTCGTCGAGCAGGTCACGCAGGGTGCGGCCGTGGACATATTCCATGACCAGCCAGACGAGCGCGCCGTCGCGGCCCTGGTCGTGCACGGCGACGATGTTGGGGTGCGACAGCCGGGCGGCCGAGCGGGCCTCGGCGGTGAACCGGGCGACGAACTCCGGGTCCTGGGCCAGCCAGGGGTGCATCACCTTGACGGCGACCGCACGGTCGAGCCGCTCGTCGAGGGCTTCATAGACCAGGCCCATGCCGCCACGCGCCACGAGTGCGCGCACCCGGTAGCGCCCGTCCAGGCGCTGCCCGACGAGCGGGTCTGACACAGCGGTTCCCACGCGCCGAAGCGTACGGTCCGGCGCGCTCGCGTGCGTGCTGGCGCGCCGCGAACCACGGGCATCTGGCGGCTAGCGGTAGGTCTCTCGCAGCAGCAGCACATTGGTGACGTAGACCTTCGTGTCCGCGAAAGACCCGTTGCGCCGCACCGACGCCAGCCCCTGGTAGTAGCCACCGATCGCGTCCTCGAGATTCGCCGACCTGGTGAGGACCTTGAGCAGCACCACCCCGGCGGTGATGTTGTCGGCGGGATCGAGCAGGTCGAGCCGGCGCCCGACGATCGAGGACGCCCAGTCGCCGGTCGAGGGGATGACCTGCATCGCGCCGATGGCGTTCGCGGGGGAGACGTGTCGTTGGCTCCACCCCGACTCCTGCCAGGCGACCGCGAGGGCGATCGAGGGATCGAGCCCGTTGCGCCTGGCTGTGCGGATGATCATCGAGCGGATGCGCGCCTTGCTCGGGAGCGAGCGGTGGGCCAGTGCCGCTCGGTTGCGGGCGGCGGCGAAGGCTACGGCGTCGGGATAGGTGCGCCCGGCGAAGGTCGTCGGCACGCCACGGGCTGCTGCCGTCCCCGGGCTCGCGCCTCGGCCCCTCGTCACGCTCCTGCCCACGGTCTTCGTCACGCGGACGGGGATGCTCAAGGTGCGCCCGATCACGACCATCCTGGACGCGCGCAGCCGGTTGGCCTTCACGATGAGCGCGGTGGTGCTGTGATAGCGGTGGGCGAGGCGGATCACGCTGTCGCCGGCCACCACGGTGTGCCGCTGGTAGGTGACAACGGTGCGGCGGGTGCTTCTGCGGTGCCTGGGGCTCGACGAGCGGTCGGGGCGATGGCGTGCGGTCGGCTGGTGCGCCGCGCGACTGGCGCGGGCCGCCTTCGCCGTGACGGGCACGGTGATCGCCTCGCCGGCATACAGCCGGTTGCCGTTGCCCGGCAGGTCGTTCGCCGCGACGAGGGCGGCGACGGTTGTGGAGTAGCGGTGCGCGACGTCCGACAGCGTGTCCCCGTGGCGGATGACGTAGGACCCCCAGCCCGGGCTGCCCGCCGTCGCGAGCGTGGCGAGCACGAGGGGCACCAGGAGGGCGCGCACGATGCGCCGCCGGAGCGCAGCCTCGGGTGTTCGCATAGGCATGACGGTAGACGGCTGCGACTGATGTGACAACCGGTGCCATTGTGACGGATGGGACCGCCGAGATGTCGCAACGTGGCTGCGACGCGCCGAGGTGCATTTGCTGGCAGGCTGGACCCCGTGAGCACCTCCTTCGACGACACCGATCTCGAGACCCTCGTCCCCGCCTGGCTGACCGTGCCCGACATCGCCGAGCGCCTCGGCCTCGACGTGCTCAAGGTCCGTCAGCTCTTCAACGACGGCGTGTTGATCGCCGTGCGTCGCGGTGAGCGCAACGTGCTGAGCGTCCCGGTCGACTTCCTCGACGGCGACAAGGTCGTCAAGCACCTGCAGGGCACCATCACGCTGCTGCGCGACAACCGCTACACCGACGTCGAGGCCATCCGCTGGCTGCACACCGAGGACGACTCGCTGCCCGGCACGCCGGTCCGGGCGCTGCAGGAGAACCGCGGCACCGAGGTCAAGCGCCGGGCCCAGGCGCTCGGCTTCTAGCCGCCACCGCTCGTGCGTCACCTGTCCTACGCCGGGATGCTCGTGTGCGTCGTGCTGGGCACGGCGTGGCTCGAGCCCGCGCTGGGAGTGCGGGTCTATGCGCGCTGGCGTCGGCTGCTGCTCACCGTCGCCAGCGCCGCGCCGCTGTTTCTCGTCTGGGACCTCTATGCCGTCGCGCACGGTCACTGGTCCTTCGACCGCGCGCAGAACCTCGGCGTCGAGCTGCCGGGCGGCCTACCGCTGGAGGAGGTGCTCTTCTTCCTGGTGGTGCCGCTGGCGGCCGTCATGACCCTGGAGGCCGTACGCGCGGCGCGCGGCTGGCCGGTCGGAGACGAGCCCGCGTCGCCCGGTTCCCCACCGGCAGGCCCACCGTGAGCTACACCGCCCTCGCGGTGCTCGGGGTGGTTCTCACGCTGGTGCTCGACCTGGTCGTGCTGAGAACCCGACTGTTGCGCCGCAAGGCCTTCTGGGCCGCGTACGCCATCGTTCTCACGTGCCAGCTCGCGACGAACGCGTGGCTCACCGGTCGGGGCATCGTGCGCTACGACGACGCCGCGATCCTCGGGCTGCGGGTGGCGGGGGCACCCGTGGAGGACCTGCTCTTCGGGTTCGCGCTGGTCGTGCAGTCGATGGCGTGGTGGGTCTGGTGGGGCAGGCGGCTCACGCCGCGGTGAGGTCGCGCAGCTTGCTGACCGTGTTCCAGTTGCGCCCGGTGCCGGTGCGGCGCAGCAGCCTGTCCCAGGCGAGCGCCGCCAACGGCGAGCGGCCGGCACCGTGGGGCAGCCAGAGGTGCAGCTCGCGTCCCTGCAGCACGAACTCCTCGGGCGCGTAGGCGGCCGGGTCGAGCGCCTCGAGCAGCGACGGCTCGGGGGCAGCGTCGAAGAAGGTCACGAGGTGGTGCGAACCGGTGTCGCGCCGGGCGGCGAAGGGATCGTCCTGCACCACCCGGAACAGCTGCGTCCCGGTGCGCAGCACGACGGGCACCGTCAGCGAGAACCGGGCGGCGATGGTGCGCTCGAGCAGCGCGACGGTCTCGGCCTCGCTGCCGAGCGTGTCGTCGAGCACGACGTTGCCGCTGTTGAGCAGCGTGCTCACGCCGGTGCACCCGGCCGCCGCGAGGGCCTCGCGCAGCTCGGGCATGCCCACCTTGCGTCTGCCGCCGACGTTGATGCCGCGCAGCAGGGCGGCAGCCTTCACCGCCACCGCAGCGTCTCCCCGCGGCGGCCGAGCTGCAGCTGGACACCGGCGGGGGTGCCCAGCGGGTCGCTCTCGAACGGCCCGAGGTCCTGCTCGCACGAGCGTGGCAGGCCGCTCGTCGTCCCGACGATCAGATAGCGGGCGACGGCGCGCTCGACGCACTGGCTCGACCCGCCGCTCGTGTGGCCGAACCCGTGCAGCGTGAGGAGCCGAGCCCGGGGGAGCAGTGCCGCGACAGCGACTCCGGCCGCGTAGCGGGTGGCGGGGTCCTCGGTCGTCGACACCACGAGCGCACCGAGGCCTACGCGTGCGGCGGGTGGGGCGAACGGTCCCGCGAACCGGTCGTCCGAGGTCCGGGGCCAGAACGCGCACGGCAAGGTGTTGTAGACCCACAGGTCGGCGAAGCCCGGTGCTCGGGAGTCGTGCCCGTGTGCCGCGGCCGCCCAGGACCGTGGGTCACGGGGACTCGCGACGTCGGCGCACAGCACCCCGAGCAGCGCGTCCTCGTTGTAGACCGGCGCGGGCAGCACTCCACCCCGCGCGACAGGCAGCCGCCGGCCCCCGACCCGCACCAGCGCGGGCGGGCCGCCGGCTGCCACGAGGGCGTCGTGCACGCCGTCGATGCCGCGGGCCAGCGCCACGAGCGACGAGCCGTCATAGAGCGACTGCAGCACGGTGGCGATGAACTCGGCGTAGGAGATGACCGTCGAAGCGTCGCCCGGTGAGCCGTCGGACGCGGGGACCAGCGGCGCCGACGGCGCCGACGCCTCGTCTCGCAGCGCGAGCGCGACCTCGTCATAGGTGCGCTTCGCGCGGCCCGCGATGGCGCACGCGGCCGGGCCCGCCGCGTCGCAGGCGCGGAAGAACGCGGCGAGCGCTGCCTGTGCCCCGTCGCCGCTGCGCATGCGCTGCTCGAGCACCGAGGGGGCCGAGTGTGCGGCGCGCGGGGTGCCGGCCCACTCGCGGGGGTCCACCACCCCGTCGAGCACGAGCGCGCGCAGGTGGCCGGGGAACATCGCGGCATAGGTGACCCCGAGCTCGGTGCCGTAGGAGTAGCCGGCGAAGTTGATGCGCCGCTCGCCCATCGCCTGGCGCATGCGGTCGACGTCACGCGCCGTGTCGGCCGTGCCCATGTGCGCGAGGATCTCGCCGCCGTTGCGGGCGCACAGCCTGGCGTACGCCCGTGCCGCCGCCACCGTCGCGGCCGTCTGTTCCGGCCCTACCGGAAACGAGGGCAGGCCGCTGCGCGGAGTCGGGTCGTCGGGGTGGGCCGAGCAGTGCAGCGGCACCGTGCGGGCCACACCGCGGGGGTCGAAGCCGACGATGTCGAACCGCACCAGGACGTCCGGCGGGAACAGCGTCGCCGCCGCGCTGTAGACGAGGTCGACGCCCGAGACGCCGGGGCCGCCCGGGTTGACGACGATCGTCCCGAGCCGGCGTCGCGGCTCGTCTGCCGGCCGGCGGATCATCGCGATGTCGATCTGCTTGCCGCGCGGTGCGTCGTAGTCGAGCGGCACCGCCAGCACGCCGCACTGGAAGCGGGCCGCGCACGGGCTCCAGCGCAGGGCCGGGAGGTCGACCCGCGGCGAGGCGGTCGCGGGTGAGCAGGTCGTGGCAACGAGGCAGGTGACGGTCAGGGCGATCGCCGACGGGACGACCTTGGCCCAGCGGTGCCAGCTCATCTCGTCCCCGGTCGTCGAGCCCGTCCGCGCGCTGCGGTGCGGTGCGGTGTTCAACCTAAGCCCGGATCCACCGTCGTGCCTCCGAGGATGCTGCTGGGAATATGATCTTGCGTTGAGTGGGTGGGGTCGCGTCGGGATGGCCGGGCGTGCCGGCTGTCTCCACGAGGTCTGCGGCCGGGGTCCTGTCGGACGGGGTGGGTGGGTCAGGCGGGTGATGGTGGGCTGTTCGCGGTGGTTTCGGCGAGTTGTTGCCAGGCTTTGTGCCAGGGC
>CAXSDR010000014.1:0-18401 GCA_964236445.1 uncultured Motilibacteraceae bacterium
CGTCGTTCGGGCCCGTGCACTCCCGAGTCATCAAGCGCCACTTCTGCACCGACCGGTCACAGTGCACTTGCCGCCCCGAGCCGTGCCGCGCCCGCCGCAACTCCCCCCACTGCACCCATGACCGGCACGCCTCGTGCACCCGGAGGCACTCCCCCGGTGACCCGATGCTCGGTCGCCCGTTGTGCCTGGACTGCTACGACTACGCCGGACACGCCGCCTTCAACGCCTTCGCCCCGGTGCTCTGGTCGCGCACCACGACCGTGCTGCAACGCCAGGTCGCCAAGCTCGCCAAAGCCCACGGCATTGCGCTGAAGGCCCACTACGCCAAGGTCGCTGAGTTCCAGCGCCGGGGAGCCGTGCACTTCCACGCCCTCATCCGCCTCGACGCCCTCGACCCCGAAGGCAACACTGTCGCCCCGTCCGAGTGGGCCACCGGGGAACTGCTCGCCGAGCTCATCGAAGACGCCGGGTGGCGTGCACCTTCGCACCCCGTGGCACCCCGACGCCGCTACCGGATGGCCGCTCGCCTGGGGCAACCAGCTCGACACCCGCACCGTGCACCGCGGCGTCGACAGCGGCGACCTCACCGAGCAACACGTCGCCGGCTACCTCGCGAAGTACGCGACCAAAGCGTGTGAACCTGCCGGGCTCGCCGCTGTGCGGATCACGGGTGAGAGCATCGGCTACTACACCGACGGCGACACCTACCTCGGGCGTCTCATCGGTGCTTGCTGGGACCTCGGCCGCCGCCACGACTCCCCTGACTACGACGCCGACGGCAATCCGGTCTGGCCCTACGAACGGCTACGCCGATGGTCCCACATGCTCGGCTTCGGTGGGCACTTCTCCACCAAGTCACGCGCCTACAGCACCACCCTGCGCGCACTGCGCGAAGCACGCCAACCCGGCAAACGCAGCACCGGACCCGTCAACGACCACCTACAACAAGACCTCGCCGCCGAAGACGACGCCGACACCATGCTCATCGTCGGCACCTGGACCTACGTCGCCTCCGGCTGGCTCACCAACGGCGACGCAGCACTCGCCCTGCAAGCCGCCGACGCAGCACGCTCGCGCCGCACCGGGGCTGATCCTCATCAAGACACCCTCTAGCGCGAAGGAAAGGTACGACATGGAGAAGCTGCTCTACACACCGATTGAGGTCGCTGCGTGTCTCGGCGTCGGTCGTAACACGGTCTATGAACTGATCGCTGCGGGACGCCTGCAATCAGTGAAGATCGGTCGTTGCCGGCGAGTAGCGAGGGCGCAGTTGGACGCATTCGTGGCTTCGTTGAGCGCTGAACAGGCGGCGTGATGGCGGCTCGGCGTGGTCATGGCGAGGACTCGATCTATCGCGATGGTGACCGTTGGCGGGGTGCTATCTCATTGGGTTGGGGACCGGACGGCAACCGCACACGCAAGAAGGTCTCCGGCGACACCAAGGCCGAGGTCGTGGCGAAGCTGCGTGAGATCCGCAAGAGCCTTGATGCCGGGATGCCAGTGCCGAACGATCGCTTGACCGTGGCGGCGTTCCTTGAGCGTTGGGTTCCTTATGTGCTTCCTGGTCAGGTGGCCAACTCGACGCTGCACGACTACGCCGACATGGTGCGACTGCATCTGCTCCCTGCGTTGGGCAAGAAGACCCTGGGCCGGTTGGCGGTTGCTGACGTGGACGGTCTGTTGCGTGCGAAGCGGGACGCTGGCTACAAGCCGAATTCGCTGCGCATCATGCGGGCGGTGTTGCGGCGTGCGCTGTCGCAGGCGGAGCGAGAGGGCTTGATCGTCAGGAACGTGGCTGCTTTGGCATCCGCGCCGCGGATCCCCAGGTCTGAGGGCCGCACGCTGACTGTCGAGCAGGCGAGGGCGCTGCTTGCCGAACTGGAGGAGCACCGGCTGTCAGCGTTGGTGACGATCATGCTGGCGTTCGGCCTGCGCCGTGACGAGGCCCTGGCGTTGACGTGGGACGACGTGAACATGGGCACGGGTGAGGTGCAGGTCCGCCGGGGGCTGAAGCGTGAACGGATCCGGCCGGCACCGGCTGCGGGACCGCGGTCGATGCTTGTCATCGGTGCCTTGAAGACGCAGCAGTCTCGGCGGGTGCTGTTCTTGACGCCGGAGCTGGCCAAGGCACTCGTGGCGCACCGGGCGCGCCAGCATCAGGAGCGCTTGGCGTTGGGAACTGCCTGGGAGGACCGGGGTCTGGTCTTCCCGAGTGAGGTCGGCTCGCCCATGGATCCGGACAATTTCTCGCACCTGTTCTCGCGGCTGTGCAAGCGTGCTGGCCTCGGGCACTGGCATCCGCACGAGCTGCGGCACTCGGGGGCCTCGCTGATGCTGGCGCAGGGCACTCCGCTGCACGTGGTGTCGGAGGTGCTCGGGCACTCCAGCATCGTGGTGACAAAGGATGTGTATGGCCACCTGGTCGCCGGGGAGAAGCGGGCGGCGGCGGAGTCCATGAGCGCCGCTCTGTTCGGCGCGTGAGGGCTTTGGCTCCCAGGTTGGCTCCCAGGGCCGCTGCGAGGCTGAACCAGGTCCGAACAGCAGAACGGCCCCCGCTCCGCGTTTCCGCAGGTCAGGGGCCGTTCCGGCTGTCTCGACAACAACGTGCGCCCGAAGGGATTCGAACCCCTAACCTTCTGATCCGTAGTCAGATGCTCTATCCGTTGAGCTACGGGCGCAGACCGTGACCGTCCGGGGCATGCAGCACCCCGGGGTCTCGACCGAGGGATCACTCTACAGGTCCCCGGTCGCGACTCCGAACGACTGAGGACCCGGGCCCTTCGGCCGATGATGCGGCATGGTCGCCCCGCTGCCCGCGCGTACGGCCGCGCTCCCCATGGAGCGCGCACTGCTGGCCCTCGCCGTCACCGCGGTCGAGAAGATCGCGACCGCGCCGGCCCGCGTGGACGCGCTGCTCGCCGTGGTCGCCGAGGTCGGAGCCCACCTTGCGGGCGCCGACGGAGCGGCCGTGAGCATCGTCGAGGGCGACAACTTCGTCGTCGCCGCCCATGCTGGTCATCTGGGCCCCGCGGGCCCCCACATGCGCGCCCGTGCCGACACCCTGGCCCAGCTCGCGTTCGAGCTCGGCACTCCGCTCGACTGCGCTAACACCTCGTCCGCGCGCGGCACCGAAGCGCTCACCTACCCCGGAGCCGGCATCGGCACGGTGGTGGTCATCCCCATCGCGGACTACGGCGGCCACGAGGCTGTGCTAGAGGTCGTCGCGGGTCGCCACTACGGGTTCGACCCTCACGCTCTCGCCGTCCTGCGCCTCGTCGGGGCGACTGCGGCAGCGCGCCTCGCGCACAGCGTCTACCGACGCACCTAGCGGGGCTTGCTCCGACGGTCCTTGGTGGGCTCCGCCGGCGGGCGTACGCCGAACCCGGCCGCGTAGGAGTCCATCACCGCGACGACGGCCGAGATCGCCACGCTGCACACCGGCACCGCTATCAGGAACCGCAGCAGGGCGGTGTCGACGCCCATGGTCGACGAGACGAACGCAGCATGGAGTGCCGGCGACGTGACGATGATGGCGGCGATCACGCCCCACGGGCGGAAGATCTTCACCGGCTCGCCGACATGCGCCGTGCCAGCAGCTGCTGCGAGAAGACGAACTTGCGCACCTTGTTGCAGGCGGCGTTCTCCACGTCGAACGTGACGATGACCTCCTCCGACCCGTCAGCACTCGGCTCCGATCGCAGCACCGTTCCGGGCACCACCACGAGCTCGCCGTCGAGCGACAGCCTGCACTCCACCGGATGTTCGGCGGCGAACGACCCCGGCGCGAGCCGGCACCGTATGCCGCCCTCACCCAGATCGATCATCCAGCCGACGCGGACGACGTCTACGCCGCTGTCGACCAGCGAGACCGCCCCGGCCGCCTGAACGCGCGTGTAGCGGCGGCGCTGCACGACCTCCAGCGCGCCTGCCGGACGAAGGCGCCACAGCTTGATGTGGCTGCGCTCGGCGCTGACGAACTCCGCGGGAAGACTGCAGACGCCCCGGCTGTGCGTCCAGTAGACGGAGATGATGTCGCCGACAGCGGGATCCTCGAGGTCGCCGACATATGCCGGCGCAGCAACGGTTATCTCTCCGTCGGAGACTTCCTCGATGCGCGAGGGCAGCAGTGTCGACTCCTCGCCGACAGCCACACGGACAAGCGTGTTCACCTCGGGCAGTGCAGTCACGGTTCACCATCCTCAGCGAGTCGCGCACCGAGCAGTGCGCTCCATGCCGCGCCCGATGCCCGACGCCCGTCCAGCTGCGCGATCGGAACACCGAGCCCCAGCACGCTGGCTGGGTCCGCGGTCTCCTCCGTACGTTCGACCACGAGGGCGTCGACGTGACCAAGACGGGCAATCTGTTGTCCGACATCGGAGGGCTTGCGGGTCGCGTCGACCAGGGCCCACACCGCCTGCGGCGCCAGCTCGACCAGCACGGCGCGTGCCCACTCGAGGTTCTCCCGCCCGGGCGGCAGGTCGAGCGCGATGACGACGGCATGGTCCGACTCGCGCAGCTCGGGAGCACGGCGTCGCGCGTGCACCGGGCCGGCGATGTCACGACGCGAGTGCATGCCGGCCGCCGTCGAGCCACGCGACGCCAGCAGCACCGCGTCCGGATCGAGCCGTGCCCGCTTGGCCACGACCCGTGCGGCGGCGTACGCGCCGTCCCCCACGACGACGGTGATCTGGCCGGCCCCTCGCAGCAGGCTCGGTGCCTCGGGAAGTGCGGCGACCATGCGGGCAAGGGCGAGATGGGTGTTGTTCACCTCAGAGAGCGGTATGCGCGGGGCCAGTGCCTCGGGAACCCCTAGTGCGCGCAGCGGCGACTCGCGCAAGGGAGAAAGCTCCACGGCAGACGCGGTCTCGACGTCGCCGAGCTCGACGGTGACGAAAGCAGCAGGGCTGAACGCGGCCGGGGCGTCGACCAGCTTCGTCCGGTCCTCAGCGACAGCCTCGGTCGAGGCACGAGGCGAAGGGATGCGCGGCGGCTCGAACGCCCGGATTGCGGTTGCGGTGTTCTGGTCGCCCGCGACGTCGTGCGTCAGCCGCGCCAGCACTCGGGCGAACTCGTCGGAACCCGTGGACAGGTCAGGCCGCTCCTCGACAGCGCCGTCGACGCCGGCCGGGGCCGCGCGCTCGAAGGTGTCGATGTCCTCGACCAGCTCGAGGATGTCGCTGGCATAGCCCGTCGTCGGACGCGGCAGCGGTGGCAGGCTCAACACCGGCGGAAGTTCGACCACCGTCTCGTCGACCTCGACCGCGACCTCGAAGCGCTGACGAGCGAAGAAGCCGGCGATGCCGCCCGACCGCACGCGGTCGGCCTGCACGATGCGAGCCGCCGAGCCGTGCTCGTCACGGATGCGGGCGAGCAGACCTTCGATGTCACGTCCCTCAAGCAGCAGTCGCGTGGGCAAGGTCGACAACTCCGATCGTCTCGATGCGCAGGTTGCCGGCTACTTCGGCGTAGGACAGAACCGGCAGGCGTGGAGCCGAAGCACTCATGAGCCGCCGCAACGCCGGTCGCACCTGGGGCGAGCACACCAGGATCGGTGTCTGACCGCGCTGCTCGCAAGCCTCGGCGAGCTGGGAGATGCGCGACGTCATCGACTCGGCTCGCTGTGGGTCGACGAGCAGGTGCGACCCGTTGTCCCCGGTGACGATCGACTCGAACAGCGTCTGTTCGAGCCGTGGCTCCAACGTGACGACGCGCAGCAGCCCGTCCGTCACATAGGGCGAGGCGATCGCCGGACCGAGCGCCGTGCGTGCCGCTTCGACGAGCCCTTCCGGCTCCGTTCCGTGGCGACCACGCAACGAGAGCGCCTCGAAGATGCGAGGGAGGTCGCGGATCGAAACCCCCTCGTCGAGCAGGGCGTGCAGCACACGCTGCACTTCGCCGAGGCTCAGCACCGCGGGGGTGAGCTCCTCGACGACGACCGGGTGCGTGCGCTTGACCATGTCCATCAGGCTGCGGACGTCCTCGCGGCCCAGCAGTCGGCTGGCTCCCTCACGCACGACCTCCGCGAGATGGGTCGTGATGACGCTGGCACGGTCGACCACCGTCGCACCGAGCAGCTCTGCCTGGTGGCGGAGTTCGGCGGGAATCCACCGAGCTTCGAGGCCGAAGACTGGTTCGCGTGTCGCTCGCCCCGGAAGCCCTTCGATGCCATCACCGATCGCGAGCACCGCACCCGGCGGTGCCTCCCCACGGGCGGCTTCCACACCACCGATCTTGATGACGTAGGAACCGAGCGGCAGGTCGAGGTCGTCACGCGTACGCACCGGTGGGATGACGATGCCGAGCTCCAGCGCTACCTTGCGTCGCAGCGCCCGTACGCGGTCGAGCAGGTCTCCACCGGCTGCCGCGTCGACAAGGTCGACCAGGTCGCAAGCGAGCTCCAGGGACAGGGCGTCGACGCGCATGTCGTCTGCCAGCCCCTCGGGCGAGTCAGGCGAGATGGCGGGCTTCTCGTTCGTTTCCAGCTCCAGGACGGCCGCCCCCGGCGGGACGAGCCGTGTGGACGCCAGCAGGATCGCGCCGCCGACGATGAGGAACGGCAGCTTCGGCAAGCCGGGCACGATGCAGATCGCGAGGACCGCTCCACCGCCGAGCCGCACGGCGTGACGTTGTGACGAAAGCTGCTCGATGACGTCGGTACCCATGTCGCTCTTCGTCGTGGAACGCGTGACGATGAGGCCGGTTGCGACCGAGATCAGCAGTGCGGGGATCTGCGAGACAAGACCGTCGCCGATGCTCAGCAGGCTGTAGCTCGTCATGGCGTCGGTGAAGGCGAGATGACGCTGCACCATGCCGATCACGAGCCCACCGATGAGGTTGATGATGGTGATGACGATCGCCGCGATCGCATCACCCTTCACGAACTTCGAGGCACCGTCCATCGCACCGTAGAAGTCGGCTTCGGCCCCGACGTCGAGCCGTCGCTGTCGTGCCTGGTCCTCGTCGATGGTCCCGGCGTTGAGGTCGGCGTCGATGGCCATCTGCTTGCCCGGCATCGCGTCGAGGGTGAACCGCGCCCCCACCTCGGCGACACGCTCAGCGCCTTTGGTGATGACGAGGAACTGGATGATCACGAGGATGAAGAAGATGACGAGCCCGATGACCAGCGACCCGCCCACGACGAAGTGCCCGAACGCATCGATCACCTTGCCGGCGAAGCCGTCACGCAGGACCAGCCGCGTGGCGCTGACGTTGAGCGCGAGTCGGAACAGGGTGGCCAGCAGGATCAACGACGGGAAGACCGAGAAGTCCAGCGGTCGCGTCACGAACATGCTCATGAGCAGCACGAGCACGGCGAAGGCGATGTTGACGGCGATGAGCAGGTCGAGGAGCGGTGTCGGAAGCGGCACGACCATCATCACGATGATGCCGACCACACCAGCCGGGATTCCCAGCTGAGCCATACGGTTCGAGGACTTCACGGCACCTTCCGGTACGCGTAGCGCGCGGGTGGCCCATGTCCCTGGCCCCTGTCTGCGCCGTCCTGGCTCACACCCCATCGACGCGGGCGCACCGGCCTTGAGCAGACTGCACCGACCACGCACGTACGGGCGTACGCCCCGCTCGCAGGTTCGGTCCCCTCCCCGGTTTGGCAGAAGGGCCCCCTGTGCCATCGCTGGCGCCGCAGAAGGGTCCCCTCTGGCGAACCTATTGGCAGTGGGGACCCTTCTGCCAAACAAAAAAGGGGCGGGGTCAGCCGACCGGCACCCGGTGGGTGCCCGCCGCTGAACCCCGCGCCTTGAGCGAGAGCACGAACGCCAGCACCCTCGCGACAGCGGTGTAGAGCTCGGGAGGCACCTCGCCACCCAGCGGGACGGAGCGGTTGAGCGTCCGAGCGAGGGGAACGTCCTGAACCATGGGCACACGGTGCTCCTCCGCGAGGGCACGGATGCGCGCAGCAAGCACACCGGCACCTTTGGCGACGACGCGGGGCGCCCCCTTCATCGGGTCATAGCGAAGCGCCACCGCGACATGCGTCGGATTCACGATCACGACATCGGCCTTGGCGACGTCGGACATCATCCGGTTTCGCGACATGGCCATCTGCCGCGACCTGATCTGCCCCTTCAGCTTCGGGTCGCCCTCGGACTGGCGCGCCTCGTCCTTGACGTCCTGCTTGCTCATCCGCATGCCCTTGGCCGTACGGCGGCGGATGACCGCGTAGTCGAGGCCGGCGAGCATCAGCCCGGTCAGCGCGGCCTCGCGCAGCACGACCAGCGCGGTCGACGACACCGTGGAGATGACGCTTGCCAGTGGCATGGACGGCCCGCTCGCCAGCAGCGGCAGCACCCCCGATGCGGCGTGCCAGACCACGGCACCGACAACCGCGATCTTCAGCAGCGACTTGATCGCCTCCCAGGTGCCCTGCGGCCCGAGGAGACGTTTCAGGCCGTGCATGGGGTTGAGCGAGCGGGCACTCGGTTTCAGCCGCTTGGTCGCGAGCGGCAGGCCCCCCTGAGCGGCAGTGGCGAACACCGAGATGATCAGGGTGCTCAGGAGGAGCGGCGCGGACGTCGACACGACGATGGTCAGACCGTCGCGCATGAGCATCATGGCCCCGGGCACGTCGGGATCGGTGATGAGCGCCCCGAGCGTCACCATCAGCTCGCGAAGCGCGCGTCCGGCGTGGCCCCACGCCCACGGCAGGATGAAGCTCGTCGCCATCACCGCCGACCAGGACGCGAGATCCTGCGTACGCGGTGTCTGACCCTCGCGCTTCGCCTCCCGTTGCCGTTTGCCGGTCGGCTTCTCGGTCTTCTCCCCGCTCAATGGGAGATCACCGCCATCGTCGCGCGGACGCTCAGGTCGACGATGTGCTGCACCGCGGTCGGCAGCAGCGGCAGCGACAGCCCGACGAGCAGCAGCGTCGCGAGAATCTTGGCGGGGAAGCCGAGCTGGAACGCGTTGAGCGCGGGCGCGATACGCGTGAGCAGCCCGAGGCCGACATCGACCAGGAACAGGACGGCGATCAGGGGCGCCGCGATCTGCAGCGCCGCCAGGAAGAAGGTGCCCAGTCCGTCCGTCAGCACCCGCATGAGCACCTCGGGCTTCACTGCCGCATCGAGCGGGATCGCGTCATACGAGCTCATGAAGCCGCGGAGCACGAGCAGGTGGCCGTTCAGGGTGAACAGCAGGGTCAGCCCGAGCATGTTGGAGAACCGACCGAACACACTGGACTGGTTGTTGGACAGCGGGTCGTACGCCGCCGCGAGCGTGAACCCACCGAACAGGTCGATCATGTCACCGGCGGCCTGGACCGCGGCGAAGAGCAGGTAGGTGGTGAAGCCGAGCGCTACGCCGGTGAACACCTGCAGCACCGTGCTGCTGATCAGCGCGGCGACGGAGGTGTCCGTCATCTGCGTGGAGAGCCGGCCGGCCACGGGCAGCGACATCGCCACAGCGAAGATGACCTTGACCGGTGCCGGAATGGCCCGGGTGGCGAAAGGCGGAGCAACCGTGAGCCAGGCCACCGCCCGCACGCTGGCCATGACGAGGCCGAGGAGCCAGGGCACCGCCACCTCGAACGTCATCGCGGCGTCAGCCTGACGAGAGCAACATCGGGATCTTCTCGTAGAGCCCGGTGGTGAACGTGATGAGCTCGTGCAGCATCCAGTTGCCGGTGATCAGGAGCACGATCGCCACGGCGACGACCTTGGGCACGAACGAGAGCGTGACTTCCTGGATCTGCGTGACCGACTGGAACAGCGACACTGCGAAACCCACCACGAGCGAGGTCACGAGGATCGGAGCGCAGAGCTTGGCGGCCACGATCATGGTGGACAGCGCTATGCCCAGGATCGTCGTATCGGTCATCTGTAGCTCGCTACCAATGACGTGACGACCAGACCCCAACCGTCGACGAGAACGAAGAGCAAGAGCTTGAACGGCAGCGAGATCATCACAGGCGGCAACATCATCATGCCCATCGACATCAGCGACGCGCTGACGATGAGGTCGATGACCAGGAAGGGGATGAAGACGATGAAGCCGATGATGAAGGCACCCTTGAGCTCCGACAGCACGAACGCCGGAACCAGCGTGCTCAGGGGCACCTCCGCTGCAGACTTCGGTTTCTGCTGCTTCGCCACCTTCGTGAACAGCGCGAGCTCCTCCTTGCGGGTCCGCTTGACCATGAAGCCCTGCAGGGGTTTCACACCGTCGGTGAATGCCTGTGACTGAGTCTTGTCGCCTTTGAGATAGGGCTGCACACCGTCCTTGTTCACCTGCGTGAGAACGGGCGCCATGATGAACAGCGAGAGGAAGAGCGCGAGACCAGCCAGCACCTGGTTCGGTGGGACGCCCTGCAGCCCGAGGGCGTTGCGGGTCAGCCCGAGGACGACGAAGACCTTGGTGAAGCACGTGCACATCAGCAGCAGGGCCGGCGCGACGGACAGAACGGTCAGCGCCAGGATGATCGAGATGGAGCTGCTGGGCTTGCCGGTGATGCCACCGAGGTCCACCTGGATCTCAGCAGGCGCAGTCGCGCCCGTCGGCGACGTCGGTGCTGTGGGCGGCTTGGGCTTGGTGACCGTCGGTCCGAAGCCGCCGAGCGGTGTTGACTGCGCCGGGGAGGCGTACGCCGGAGCCGCTGCGGCGGACGAGAGCACGACACCGCCCAGCAGTAGCCCGGCGACCACAGCGGTCGCAGCGAGGATGCGACGGATGGTCGACATCAGCGCCTCGTCGTGCGTTCGCGCAGCACGTCGAGGCTGCGACGCCAGGTCTGCGGGCTCAGAACGCTGCCGTTGAGCGGGCTCGGACCCGACTTGTCGAGCCTCACGCGCAGTGCGGTCGACTCGAGCTCGCCGCCGGGGACTTCCCCGACGACCGCTTCGAGATCGGTCTCGCTGAGCAGAGAGACGGAGTGCTCGGTGACGCCGATCACGAGCGCACGGTCGGCGATGCGCACCACGGTGAGGGCAGCGCCGCGCCCGAGCTGCTGACGGGCCAGCACCTCGATGGTGCCTCCTGAGCGTCCGGCCAAGGTGCCGCGAACCATGCGTGCGGCCAGCCACATCAGCGCGAGAACCACGCCGAGCGACAGCAGCAGGCGGGCGAGCAGACCCAGTGCGCTCGTGCTCACGCCGGGCCGCCCTCCACAGCCGGACTGATGATCTCGGTGATGCGGATGCCGAAGTCCTCGTCGACGACGACGACTTCACCGCGGGCGATGAGGGTGCCGTTCACGAGGAGGTCGCAGGGGCTGCCTGCGGCACGGTCGAGCTCGACGACCGCACCGGGAGCGAGCGAGAGCAGGTCACGAACGGTCATGCGGGTCCGGCCCAGCTCGGCCGTCACCTCCATCTCGACGTCGTGAAGCAGCTCGAGGCCGGCCTTGCGACCGAGGCCGCCGGCGAGGGAGCCATCGGCGGTGCCGCGCGGCCTCGGGACCGTCGGCAGGGTGACGGACACGGCGTACGCGGCCGAGATGTCACCGTCGGCCATGAGCGGGACGACCACGACGGTCGGGGACGCTCCGGCGCCGAGCGCAGTGACTGCGGCCTCGACCGTCAGCTCGACCCCCGTCTCGACAACCACCTGCCCGTACGCCGCACCGGCGGCAGCGAGACACGGCTGCACCGCAGGCGCCAGCTCCAGCGCTCCGAGTGGGCTTGTCTTCAGCGCGACGACGAGCTCTTCGCCGACGAAGACGACGTGCATCCCTCGGGCGGAACCAGTGAAGTTGGCCTGCACCGCGGCGGCCACATCATTCGGGAGCATGCGCGCGATGGTGGCGACGTCGAGCACGACGGGGGTGCCGGCCGTCAGCGGTGCTGCGCTCGGCAGGCGACCGGCAGCCGCAGTGGCTGCGGCCAGCACGGCCTCAGCGACCTCGGGGGCGACGACGCTCATCTGCTACTCCTCATCGGGCGGTGGGTCGACAACAAGAACGGCAAGTCGTTTTGCCTGGGCGCCGACGACGGCGTAGGCGAAGATCTGGTCGCCGACGCGAACAGTCAGCGGATAGCTGGTGGGATGTCCCAGCGGCAGCACGTCGCCGACTTCGAGCGAGATCAGCTGGCCAGGGTTGACGTTGGTGGCGGAGAAGCGCACGGCCACCTCGATCGGCACATCCTCGATCCGGGCGGCGACGTCGCGGGCGGCGATCTCCATCGCGGCGCGCTCGCGAAGGCTCTTCGTGCCGTGTGAAGTGGCGGCCTCGAGCAGCGCGAGCAGCGGGTTGAAGGGCAGGCACACCGTGAAGGCATCATCCACAGGTCCCATATGCATGTCGAAGGACGCGACCAGCACCATGTCCGTCGCCGAGGCAACCTGGGCGAACTGCGGGTTGTACTCGAACTGCGAGAACCGTGGCTCGAAGCGCACGATGGGCTCCAAGGCAAACTTCAGCTCGTTCAGTGCCCGGTCGATCACGCCACGCAGAAGCCCGGACTCGATGTCGGACAGCGGCCGCTGGGGCTGGTCGGCAGAGCCTGAACCCCCGAGCATCGTGTCGATGCAGCTCATCGCGCTGGTCAGAGACTGCTCGAGCACCCCTGCCCCCGGCAGTGGGTCCACGCTGAGAACTGTCATCAGCGTGGGGTTGCCGAGCGTGGCAACGTACTCGTCATAGGTGGCCTGCTCGATGGAGATCAGGTTGACCGTAGCGACCGTGCGCAGCGTCGTCGTCAGGACGGTCGCATACTGCCGCGCGAACGTCTCGAACACGATCTGCAGCGTGCGAACGTGCTCGCGCGACAGCTTTGTCGGTCGACGGAAGTCATAGGGCCGCGGTTCCGTGCCACGCGTACGCCTGTTCGCCTTCCCGCGCCCGCCTGAGGCGGCGTTTGCTGGCTTGGAAGCGACGGTCACGGGTGGTGCATCGGCAGCGCTGGCGACACCCATGAGGCCGACCGGGTGGTTCTTTGGGATAACGGTCCTACTGCATCACGAACTGGGTGAAGTAGAGCCCCATCACCTCCCCTTCGTAGTCCTTCTTGATGAGCTCGAGCAGCTGTGCCTTCAGCTCTGCCACCTGCTTGGGCACCGACAGCTCGGTGATGCTCCTGCCGGTGTAGAGGGTGATCGCCGAATCCAGGGCGGCGCTGCCCTCGGGGGGTTCCTTGGCCTTCTTCGTCGTCTGGAGGGCGATGCCCAGCTTGAGGAAGTGGGCGCCCTTCAAGTTGATGTTGATCGGGTCGAGCTTCACGATAGGGCCGGGCTTCGGTGGCGCCGGCGGACCACTCGGCTTCGGCTTGAGGAACATGAAGTAGCCGCCACCACCCAGCGCCAGCACGGCCACCAGGATGATGACGAGCTTCTTCTTGCTCTTCTTGCCCTTCTTCGCGTCCGCGCCCTCGGCGCCCTTGGCGTCGACCGGCGTGGCTTCCTTGACAGCCATCTCGAACTCCTAGTTCCGTGCCGCGTTGGTGGAGGTGGACGCGGCGCTCGTCGTGCTGCCGTCCGTGCTCGCTGTGCCGGTGATCGCTGTGCGGGTGCTCGCCGTGGCTGCGCCTCTAGCCGTGCCTGCATCCGCGCCGGCGGCCGCTGCGCCCGTATTGTCAGGCGCGGTGCCAGCGAGGGCGCTCGGCTTCAGGCCCGAGGTGATGATGATCTCGACGCGACGATTGAGATTGTTGGCCCGCACCGACCTGCCGGGATATGCCGGGCGGGTGTGACCCCAGCCCCGCGGACTGATGCGGTGCTCGTCGAAACCCAGCCGCGTCACCATGTAGTCGACGACGGCGGAGGAACGCTCGGCCGACAGAGCCCAGTCACTCGCGAAGTACTTCGTCCTCACCTTTTCCGTGCTCGTGTGGCCCTCCACCGAGATGTTGTTCGCGACCTTCTTCAACGACGGGCTGATGATGGAGATGATTCGCGCACCCGTGGGCTGGAGCTTGGCCTCGTCCGGCGCGAAGATGACTTTGTCGGTGATGACCGTGACGATCAGACCCCGCTCGTCAATCTTGAACGCCACCTTGTCGAGCAGGCCCTGCTTCTTCAGATCGGCCGAAAGCCGGTCCTCGAGCTTCTTGAAGTCCTCGGCCTGCTTCTTCTGCGCCGCCACGTCGTCAGCTGCCTGCTGGGCCTTGACCGCGGCCTCGGCGGCAGTCATCAGCTTGATGTCCTGCACCGTCTCTGATCCGGGCCGGTCAGGTGGTGTGACCGAGAACTCCCGGTCGAGGGGCTGTGGGTCGGTGCCGGTGTCGTCGAGCGGCCCTGTGCCACCGTCCATGGCCGAGAGCGGCGAGCCGAACCCCGCAGCGAGCCCATCCTTGAGCGCAGCGAACTTGTGCTGGTCGACAGCACTGATGGCGAACATCACGATGAACAGCACCATCAGCAGCGTCATCATGTCGGCGTAGCTGACGAGCCAGCGCTCGTGGTTCTCGTGCTCTTCCTCGTGGTGCTTCTTGGGCTTGCGTTGCCCGCTGTGTCCGTGTGACACGTCAGGCCGCCTTCTTCTCGGCGGCGGCGGCCGGGAGGAGCGACCGTAGCTTCTGTGCGACGGTGCGCGGGTTGGAACCCGACTGGATCGCGATGATGCCCTCGATCACCAGCTCCATCTGCTTGCACTCGAGCTCGGACAGTCGCGTGATACGCCCGGCGATGGGAAGCCAGATGACGTTTGCCGTCATGACACCCCACAGGGTGGCGATGAATGCCCCTGCGATCAGGTGGCCGAGCTTGTCGGGCTGGCTGAGGTTCTCGAGGACGTGCACCAGGCCGATGACCGTGCCGATGATGCCGATCGTCGGGGCATATCCGCCCATGCTGGCGAAGAACTTCGCGAAGACTTTGTCGCCCGCGCGCTTTGCTTCCATCTCGGCGTCGAGGATCTCGCGCAGCTCTTCAGGATCCGTACCGTCGATGGCCATCTGCAGACCGCGCTGCAGGAAGACGTTCTCGACGGACTTTGCCGCGTCCTCCAGGGCGAGAAGCCCTTCGCGACGCGCGCGTTCCGCGAGCTTGATGATGTCGTCGAGGAGGCCGTCGGAGGGAGTGACTTTCGACGTGAGGGCCTTGATGGCCGCCTTGATCGCACCGATGGCGTCGGGCAGGATGCCCCCGGCCATGCCTGCGCCGAAGGTTCCGAGGAAGACGAGGAGCAGCGGGGGCGGTAGGAAGATGGCCATGGGGTTTCCCCCCTCCATGATCATCGACCCGAAGATGCCGACGAACGCCAGGCTGATGCCGATCAGTGTCGCCGGGTCCATGTCAGGCCTCCCTGACAGGCAGCGGCACGACGACGTTGGGACGTGCCTGCTGGTCGGGGACGAGTGAGACCGTGGTTTCGCCGTGAGCGCGGCGGCGCTCGTTCAGCTCGGCTATGTCGTCCTGCAACGCCTCGTCGAGCACCTGCGCGCAGGAGATGACGGACGCGCGATATTCACGCACAAGTCGGACCAGGTCCTGCACGCTCTCGGCGACGACGTATTTCGTACCGTCAACGAGGGTGACAACCGTGTCGGGTGTGCACTCTGCCCGTTCCACGAGGTCCGGGTTGAGAGCGAACGGTTGACCGTTCAGCCGAGTCACGAGAATCACGTCGTTGCCCCTGTCCATCCGTGGTGTAGCGCCTGACGAGGCCGTTCCTTCGGCCTCGTGCTTCTGTCCGATCGGCGACGTCAGGCTCCATCTGAGTGGAGCCGTTGCGCTGATCGGGCGACGCTTTGCATGAATTGCCTTGCCCGGTGCAGCGATGCTGCCGCCCCGCCGTCAGTGAGGGCGGGGCGGCGGTGCCACATCAGCGATGTCAGCGCTTGAGGTTGACGAGCTCCTGCAGGATCTCGTCACTGGTCGTGATGACACGCGAATTCGCCTGGAAGCCTCGCTGCGCCACGATGAGGTTGGTGAACTCGGACGCCAGGTCGACGTTCGACATCTCGAGCGTGTTGTTGGCCAGCGTGCCGAGACTTCCCGTGCCGGCCTGCCCGAGCTGCGCCGTGCCGGAGTTGACCGAAGTCCGGAAGATCGAGCCGCCGATCTTCTCCAGGCCTGTGGGGTTGTTGAAGTTGGCCAGTGCCAGCTGCGCCAGAGGCTGCTTGAGACCGTTGCTGAACACACCGACGAGCGTGCCGTTGGGTGAGATCGTGAGCGCCGTCAGGCCACCCGCCGTCGAGCCGTTCTGCGACAGCGCAGCGACGGTGCTGGCGCCGCCGTACTGGCTCGTCGCCGACACGTCGAGCGCCACAGCGCCCCAGGGAGCGGTGATGTTGACGACGTTCGCCGTGGACGGTGCCACCGGAGCCGGACCGGTCAGCTTTCCGGTGACGGCACTGAAGTCAAGGGTCGCCGGTGCTGACGCGGCAGTCGTGCCGTCGATCTTGACACCCAGCGACCAGCTGTTCGTCGTGGCGGTCCCGGCGAGCTTGGTCAAGGTGTAGACGGCGCTGTGCGCTGTGCCCTGCGCGTCATACATCGGAATCGTCTCGGTGATGATCTGCCCGGCTGCGGCCTCGGCCGAAAGATTGCCACCGAGCTCAGCCTTGCCCGTTGCCGTCGGAGCGCGCAACGTCCCCGTCGGCAGCTTGATGTCGCCGACGGACGCGTTGGTGTCGATGACGCCGTTGTTGCCGGTCCAGCCCTGCACCACGTTGCCGTTGCTCGTGACGAGGCGTCCGTCAGAATCGAAGCTGAAGTTGCCGTTGCGCGTGTAGACGCTCTCCTGACCCGCGTGTACGACGAAGAAGCCGTCACCCTGGATCTCGAGGTCGGTCGCCTTGCCCGTGGTCTGGGCCGCACCCTGGGTGAAGTTCGTGGAGATCGTCGACAGGCGTACGCCGAGCCCGATCTGGGCTGGGTTGGTCCCGCCTGCGGTGCCCTGCGGGGCGCCCGCGTTCTTGATCGTCTGGCTCAGGGTGTCCTCGAAGACCGTCTGCGACGTCTTGAAGCCAGCCGAGTTGACGTTGGCGATGTTGTTGCCGACGACATCCATCATCGTCTGGTGAGCACGCAGGCCGCTGATGCCTGAGTAGAGAGAGCGAAGCACGAGATCCTCCTGGAGAACCGATGGTGCGGACGGAGACGTGGGTCCGGCTAGGCGCCGGCGGTCGGGGCCTTGACCTCCTTGACGGAAGCCAACGGGACGTCCGTGTCCCCGACGTGCAGCACCGGTCCATCGGTGGTGAATCGTGCGGACGAGACAACCCCTGTGACATCGAGGTTGTTCGGACCGCCATAGCTCACGGTGCGCCCGACGAGCGAGCTGGCACCGAGCAGCTGCTGAGAGCTCAGCAGCTGGGTCTGCGTGTCGGTCAGTGTCGTCAGCTTCTCGAGCTGGGTGAACTGAGCCGTCTGTGACATGAACTCCGAGCTGTCGACCGGCTTGCTCGGGTCCTGGTATTTGAGCTGCGCGACAAGCAGCTTGAGGAACGCGTCCTTGTCCAGCGAGTTCGACGGCTGGCGGGTGCCGCCGGCCGCCGCCTGCTGGGCGGGCGTCGGGACGAGCTGCGAGATCGGCGTGTAGCCCGACACCGGGTCAGTCATGGCGTGCTCCTCTAGATGCTGACGTCGAGTCCGCGCGAACCGCGCGAGCCGTGTTCGGGATGGATGTCGGCGACGCGGTGCGGCATGGTCGCGGTGCCGTCAGGCAAGCCCATGAACGGATCGCGCCTGCTCGCCTCTCGACCCTCGGGCGAGTTGCGGGAGAAGGCTCCGGTGTCGGGGCTTCCTGCGCCGAGCTCCAATGAACCGGTCGTCACTCCGGCATCCATGAGATCGCGTCGGAGATCGGGTAGCGCAGCCCGCAGCGCCTCGCGTCCTACGTCGGTCGAGCCGATCAGCTGCAGGCTCACCACACCGTCCCTGAGCTCGGCCCGGACCTGCACCGAGCCGAGATCCGCGGGATGCAGCATCAACGTCAGCGTCTGCACGCCGTCGGCCGCGATCTTCAGCGGACCGACGGCGGCCACAAGCTGCGCCGTCACGAGCGGGGTGGCGTGCAATGGGGCGGCGTGCGATGCGGCCGTCGGCGCGGCAACCGCTGGCTGGTGCGTCACCGCAGCGGCGATCGCGTTCGTGTCCGGCTGAACGGCAGCGCCCGGGTGAACAGCTGCGGTCGGCGCGGCCGCGACCGACGTCGGCGCCGACGTCGACGTCGACGTCGCGGAAGCACCCGCCACCGCGGCGGATGTCGCCGTCTGTGTCGTCACTGCAACCCCGGGGTCGTCGGCCTTGCCCGCGGCGCCGTCCGTCGCCGGAGCGAGCGCGCTTCCCACCGGTCGAGCTGCCGTGGCCTCGGGCCCGCCCGCCTTCGCCGAAGTCACCAGCGGGTCGACGGGTTGCCCCGCCGCCGCAGTGCCGGTGTCCGACGTCGATGCGCCGGGCAGGTCCGGTCCCGCAGGCGCCTTGGCGTCGGGAGAGCTCGCGCGGTCAGTTGTCGCGACAGCCGGGTCCGAGATCGTCGGGGTCGTAGTGGGGGTCGGCATAGCGGGCAT
>CAXSDR010000014.1:18501-47957 GCA_964236445.1 uncultured Motilibacteraceae bacterium
AGTCGTCCCCGCCGCCGCGCCCACGGCCGCCGTTCCTGTCGTGGTGCCGGCCGCGGTGCCGGTGCTCGCCTGCCGCACGACGTCTGAAGCGACCAGGTCATCCGCCGCAGCGAGCCCCTTGCCGCCGCCGGCAACGTGGTCTGCATCAGTGTCGGCCGAAGCGTCTGCCGGCGCGCGCGTCGGCGGCGTTGCTGCCACGGTGGCCGTCACAGCCTGCGGAGCCGACGTCGGCGCCGTCGGCTGGGAGCGGGCCTTGTCGCAGGCCGGGGCAGTGCCCTTGGCGTGGTCGTCGCCGGAGTCGCGATCATCAGGTGATGCCCCCCGCTGGCGAGGCTCCTTCTCGGCGACGGGTCTCCTCGGCTTGCTGTGCGAGGCGGGGCCGGCCGCAGCAGCCCGCTCGTCGGCACGGTCCTGCTTCGCCTCGGCGAACGTGCGGCTCATCGAGGTGACGAGAGACGAGAACTCCGCATCGCGATGCCGGGTTGCGGGGTCGCGCGACAGGTCTTGTTTTACAGGCGCAGCGATAGGCATGGGGCTGATCGACGCGGGACTCACAGCGCCACCTCCTTCATAGCGTTGCGTACTTTGCGCACGTAGGCCGTGGTCTCGGCGTAGGGCGGGTTGCCGCCGTGCCTGCGAACCGCACCGCTTCCCGCGTTGTAGGCGGCAAGTGCAAGGTCGAGGGACCCGAACTCCTTGAGCCCGCTCGCGAGAAGTCGCGCTGCGCCTTCGACCGCCTGGGTGGGGTCCATGGGGTCGACGCCCAGCGACGCCGACGTCGACGGCATCAGCTGCATGATGCCTTCAGCGCCTGACGCGCTGACGGCGTTCGGGTCGTCCCCCGACTCGACGGAGGCGACAGCCGCCAAGACGTTCGCCGGGACCCCGCTGTGCCGGCTGGCAGCTGCGAAGATGCCGTCGAGCGTTGCCGTCGTCAGGGGAGCCGACTCGCCGGAGGGCTGGCTGAGTGCGGCGTAGGACGTCGTCGCGCTGGGAAGCACCCGGCGGATCACTGTCGGCACCTGGCTGATGTCCTCGATGCGAACCACACTTCCGGTGTGCGGTGCGTTGAGCATCTTGGCGTTGCCGATGTAGATGCCGATGTGGTCGACGGCGCCGTGCTCGAAGAAGAGCAGGTCTCCCGGCTTCGCCTCGGCCAGCGACGCGACGGGGTTCCCCACCTTTGCCTGGTCACGGCTCACGCGCGGCAGGGAGACGCCGACATCGGCATACGCGCGCTGCACCAGACCCGAGCAGTCCAGTCCGGTCCGCGGATCGGTGCCACCCCACGCATAGCTGACACCGAGGTACTTCGCCGCAGCAGCGACGACGGACTCGCCGGTCGCCTGACCAGCGCTCGCGACCGGTTCTGTGGCGGAGGGCGTCTGCGCGGTCGCCAGGACGTCGGCGAAGCTGCCGGCGCTCGACGGCATCTCATAGGTCGCAACACCACTATCCGGTCTGCCCGGCGCGGCTGCCGGGATCAGCGACGCCATGCGCTCTGAGATCGTGGCGATGCGCGACTGGATCTCAGCCATCGGGTTCGCGCTCACAGCTGCGGCTCCCGGGCGCGGCGCCAGGCGGCCGTGCTGGCATCGTCGCGTTCGGCCTGTTCCAGGCGCTCCACCTCGGCGTCTGCTGCGGCGCGCTCCTGGGCGACCCCCTCGGCCACGCCGTCGGCGCGCGCCGTCATCTCGGCCCAGTGCGCGACGGCACGACGCACGGTCTGGTCCCGGGCAGCACTGACGGCCCGAGCAGCCGATGCGTTCAACGCCAGCGAGCGGGCAGCTGCCATCGCGGCGACATAGGCGGTCCCGTTGGCCCCCTCCGGCAGGCGGCGGGCGTCGATCGCCCGCTCGCGCACGGCCAGCGCCTCGCGTGCGCGTACCGCGTCCGCGTGTGCCGCAGCGACTGCCGCCCTCGCCACATCCTCCTGCACCCGCCTGACCCGCAATAGCGTCACCAACACCGAGCTCCGGCTCATGCGAGCACCACCGTCTGGTTCATGAGTCCGCGAAGACGATCCCAGGCAACAGCCGAGGGGCACACGTCGTCGACGGACTGGCGGAGGAAGCCTTCGATTGCAGGCATCAGGGCCACGGCACGGTCGACGTCGACATTCGTGCCCGTGACATAGGCACCCATCTCGATGAGCTGGCGGGCATCTCGGTGCGCCGCCATCAAACGACGTACGTCTGTGGCCAGGGCCCGCTGCCCCGCGTCCGTCACCGCGCCGACGACGCGGGACACCGACTCGAGGACGTCGATGCTGGGAAAGTGCCCAGAGGTCGCGAGCTTGCGCGTGAGCACGACATGGCCGTCGAGGATCGAACGGGCTGCGTCGGCGATGGGCTCGTTGTGGTCGTCCCCGTCCACCAGAACGGTGTAGAGGCCCGTGATGCTGCCTCGCTCACCAGGTCCGGCCCGCTCGAGCAGGCGCGGGAGCAGCGCGAACGTGCTGGGCGGGTAGCCGCGCGTTGCGGGTGGCTCACCGGCCGAGAGACCCACCTCCCGCTGAGCCATCGCAGCGCGGGTCAAGCTGTCCATCATCAGCACGACGTCAGCGCCGGAGTCCCGGAAGTGCTCGGCGATGCGTGTCGCCACGAAGGCGGCGCGCAGGCGCACCATCGGCGGCTCGTCGCTCGTGGCGACGACGACCACGGAGCGAGAGAGCCCCTCGGAGCCGAGGTCGTTCTCGAGAAACTCGCGCACCTCGCGGCCACGCTCGCCCACGAGGGCGACCACATTGACCTGAGCGGAGCTGCCGCGGGCGATCATCGACAACAGGGTGGACTTGCCGACGCCGGAGCCTGCAAAGATCCCCATACGCTGGCCGCGGCCGATGGGCGTCAGCGTGTCGAGCGCGCGGACACCCATCGAGATGGCGCGGTCCACCCGGTCGCGCCGCAACGGATGAGGCGCAGCTGCGTCGACGCAGACGTGGGGTAGTGACACCAGTGACGGACCACCGTCGAGCGGTCGGCCCAACCCGTCAAGAACTCGTCCGAGCAAGGCGTTCCCCACGGGAACCATGAGTGGTGACCCGGTCGCCACGGCCGTGGCACCGACCCGGATGCCGGTCGTCGGCCCCAACGGTGCGCACGACAAGCCGCTGGCACGCAGCGCAACGACTTCGGCGAGCAGCGGTGGGTTGCCGTCGACCGCGTCGATGGCGATGACCTCGCCGACGGCCGCGTCGATTCCTGCAACGGCAAGATCGAGACCGACGACGCTCGCGATGCGACCGCTGAGAGCGGGAGCGGCGGCGAGCGCGGCATGCGCCGCGGCCGCCTGCAGAAGCGTGCTCGCGCTCATAGTCCCAGCGCCTGACGAACGCGGTGGGACGCTGATGCGAGGCCTGCGTCGATGCGCGTCGCACCACAGTCGGCAATAGCGTCACCCCTGCTGATGCCCACGTCCGACACGAGCTGCACGTCGCGACCGGTGAGTGCGGTCATGTCGTTCGCCGTCAGACCCGCGAGCGCCGCGGCGTCCGAGGGATGCAGGCGTACGCGCACCGGCTGGCCGTGCGGCGCTACGGCGACGGCCCGCACGAGGGCGTCGCGACCCGGGTTGGCACTCGTGGCGAGCTCACGCCCCACGATCGCCTCGGCCATCGCGAACGCCGCCGACACGAGGGCAGACTCGATCTCCTCGGCCAACGGCAAGGCACGTCGCTCGAGATCGTCGGCGCCGCGGGAAAGCGCAGCTATGGCGGAGCGGAAGGCATCACTGCGCAGCCCTTCCTCACGATCGCGAATTTCTGCGGCTCGGGCCGCGTGGGCGAGGACCGTTGCCCGGGCTGCCTTGCTGCCCTCGGCCCAACCCGTGGCATAGCCCTCGGCGCGAGCGTCTTCGCGCACGCCTGCCGCAGTCACCGAAGCGGAGAAGCTGGAGTCCTGAGCCAGGAGAGCGGGACGCAGCTGCGCAGCTTCGGCACCGCGAAGGACGACCCGGTCACCAGCCAGTGGCGCGCCCTGGAACCTAGGAGACGAACTCATCGTCAGCCCCTCGACGAATCGTGATCTGGCCGGTTTCCTCGAGCGCGCGGATGCCTTGCACGACCTTGGCCTGGGCCTCTTCCACAGCACGCAGGCGAACCGGACCCATCATGTCGATCTCCTCAGCGAGATTCTCCGCAGCTCGCTCCGAAAGGTTCTTCATCACCTTGGCGCGGACGTCTTCCTTGGTGCCCTTCAGCGCCGTCGCGAGCTCGGCCGACTCGACCGAGCGGAGCACCAGCTGCACAGACTTGTCGTCCAGCGTCGTGATGTCCTCGAACACGAACATCCGGCTGCGGATCTCCTCGGCAAGCTCGGAATCCTTGGTGTCCAGGCCCTCCATGATGAGGCGCTCGGTGCTGCGGTCGGCGCGGTTGATGATCTCGACCAAGGGCTGCAGGCCACCGACCGACGACATCTCGCTGGGCCCGAGCACCGATGACAGCTTGCGCTCGAGGATGGTCTCGACCTGCTTGATGATCTCCGGCGATGTCCGGTCCATGACCGCGATGCGGTGTGCCACCTCCGCCTGGAGCGTGCCGGCGATGCCCGAGAGCACCGTTGACGCCTGGTCCGCCGAGAGGTGCGCAAGAACGAGAGCGATGGTCTGGGGGTGTTCCTCCTGCAAGAAGCCCAGCAGCTGGCGTGCATCGACTCGATGCAAGAACTGGAAGGGCATCTCGGCGACGACTGCCGAGAGCCGATGCATCAGGTCGTTCGCCTTCTCCGGACCCATGGTGGAGGACAGCAGCTCCTGCGCGAACGTGAAGCCGCCCTGTCCCATGAAAGAACGCGCCGATGCGAGCTCATGGAATTCGTTGAAGACGCTGCTCGCTATCTCGGGAGCCACGTTGCGCAGGCGCATGATCTCGCTGGTGATCTCCTCGACCTCGGCCTCGCGCATCTGCGAGAGGATCTTCGCCGACGCCTCTTTGCCCATGCCGATGAGCAGGACCGCGGCCTTCCGGACGCCCGTCATCGTGTCGATCTCGCCCACTGTCAGGTCCTACGATCCGCGAGCCAGCCGCGTAGCAGCTGCGCCACTTCATCCGGCTGGCGCTCGACCAGCTCACCGATCTCGTCGCGCACGCGGGTGAGCTGCTCGGCCGCCGGAGTCGGGGTCGACGCTGCCGGGAGCTGACGGACGCCCGCCGGGGCCGCACCGTCGAGCGCCGAACGCGGTGCCCGGGCGTCGAGCTCCTCAGCGACCTCGGACAGCCGCTCCAGACGGGCGCGCTCTGCCGGTGTCAGCGGCTCCCGCTTGCTCGCCTTGCGTGACGAGAGCCACGCCATGAGCAGTACGAGGAAGGTGAGGAGTCCCAGCCCAGCCTGCTTGACCATCTTCATCAGTCCGGCCTTGCTCTGCGCCTTGGCGGCTGCGGACAGCTCAGACTTCGCCTCGGCCGCGGCCGTGGTGTTGAAGGCCATCTTCGACACCTCGATCGTGTCACCCCGCTTGGCGTCGACTCCAACCGCAGACGTGACGAGCGAGCGGATCTTCGCATCCGTCCAGTTGCCCCCGCTGATGGTGTCGACCAGCACGGCGACGTTCAGCTTGCGCAACGTTCCCGGCGCCTGCACCACCTGTGTCGTCACCTTGTTCATCACGTTGTTGCGGGTGTCCATCTCCTTGACATAGGAACTGCCACTGCTGGCTCCTGGTGTCGCAGCGGCGGCCGGGACACCGACGTTGTCGGGGCCGAGCACGCCGACCGCCGTACCGCCCGATCCGTTCATCGTCTCCTTGCTCGACGACTGCGACAGCGGCGGGAGGCTGGGAACGGCGGTGAACGTCTCGCTGGTGCTCTGGGTCTTGTCGAAGTTGAGGTCAGCGGTCACGGTGACGACGCTGTGGCCGCCCCCGACGACCTTGTCGATCATTTCCTCGATGCTCTTGCTGACCCGGTCCTCATAGACCTGCGTCATCGATGCGCGATCGTCGGCGAGCTGCGATCCACCGCCCCCGGTGTCATCGGGTGAGTTCAGCAGCCTGCCCTTCGCATCGGTCAGAGTGACATCGGCGGGCGACAGGTTTTCCACACTCGAAGCAACGAGGTGAACGACCGCTCGCACCTGTGAGCCCGTCACATCGGTTCCGGGGGCCATGGACAGCAGCACGCTCGCCGTGGTTTTGCTGGCGTCGTCGGCGAAGACGTCCTTCTGCGGAATGGCGAGATGGACAATGGCGGACTGCACGCCATCGACGTGGGCAATGGTGTCCTGCAGCTCACCCTCGAGGGCGCGCTGGAGGTCGGTGCGCTGCTGCAGGTCAGACGCGGTGATGCCTGACTTGCCCAGCGCACCCGAGCTGCCCGACGAGCCGCCTGCCGGGAGACCCTGCCCGCTCATCTTGAGCCGTAGGTCATAGACCTGATCCTTCGGGGTGAGGATCGTGCTACCGCCATCGGTGATTTTGTACGTCACTCCGGACGTCTTCAGCTGGTCGACGATCGCACTGGCGTCTGTCGTCGAGAGATTGGAGAACAACGGCTCGTACGACGGCGTCGCGGACCAGCGGGAGAAGAAGTAGCCACCGATGACCAGGGCAACCAGCGCGGCGACACTCACCGCCTTCTGGCCGGGGGTGAATGACGACCACGAGCGGAACGTCCGGTCGACGCCCCCACGCACTGACGTGATTCCCGGCATCAGATCGTCATCCGCATGATCTCGGAGAACGCGTCCACTGCCTTGTTCCGGACCGCCACCGTGAGGTCAGTGGCAAGCTTCGCCTGCGCCGAGGCGATCATGTAGTCGTGCACATCGGTAAGATTGCCGGTCGCGGCCTGGACGGCGAGCGAGTCCGAGGTCGACTGCAGCGTTTGCAGCTTGTTGACGCCCTGACCGAGAGCGGCCGCGAAGCCACCGGACGGTGCTCCGGTGGACGAGGCACCGGCCGAGGCACCGAACGAGTCGTCGATCGGCGGCAGCGGCGGCTTCATCGGCATCACCGATGCGGAGATGCCCGACATCCCCGAGATTCCGGAGATTCCGGTCAAGCCGGTCATCAGACCCGGCCGATCTGGAGTGCGGCGGAATAGGCAGTCTGAGCGCGTTGCACCACGGACAGGTTTGCCTGATAGCCCCGCTGAGCCATGATGAGCTGCGCCATTTGACTGCCTAGGTCGATGTCTGGCATCCGGACGTTGCCGTCCTTGTCTGCGAGGGGATTCGTCGGGTCGTTGACGATGCGGCCGGTCCTGTCGCCGAGCGCGATCCCGGCGACCTCGACACCGCCGGTCCCTGAGCCGTAGTCCTTTGCCCGCGCAACGACGTACCTCGCCTGGAACGCATCACCCGACATGCTGCGTGCGGTACTGATGTTCGAGATGTTGTCGCTGATGGCGTCGAGCCACTTGCGATAGACCGTCGTTCCACTGCCTGCGATGTCGATGGCGTCGAAGATTCCCATCACGTCACCTGACCAGCGCGGACTTGACGAGGTTGAAGCGGTCGTCGACCGCTCGCAGCACGAGCTCGTAGCTCAGTGCCGTCTTGGTGCCGCTCAGCGTCTCTTCGTCGAGATTGACGTTGTTGCCGTCTTCACGCGTGGGCTCGAGCGACCGGGCGACGTCCGGAGCCAGCGTGGCCGCACCACTGGTGTCGCCGTCCGCCACGGCGGTGCGCAGCGCGTCCTCGAACGAGACGCGGCCGGCGAGGAAGCTCGGAGTCTGAATGTTGGCGACATTGTCAGCGATCGCTCGCTGACGCATTGCAAGACCGCGCAGCGCGGTGTGCAACGCGACGCTCGTGACGTCGTCGAACACGGCCGATTCCCCCAGATATTCGGGCGTTCGCCGGTCCGTGGCGATCGTGGTGTGAGCGCTCCGTGCTCCCCCAATGCTTCGGCGCTGAGGTTGCCCTCTTGAGCGTCGTTGACGATTCAACCCATGCGGGCGTACGTCTCAGCAGGCTTTGTCGAACAACACGGGGCGCGAGGGCGCCTGCTGGGGTCGCATCCGCTGGGCGACGATCGCGTGGCGGCCGAGGTCGCCGAGGCGCGCGGTCATCTGCTCGGCGACGTCGAGCTGGCGCCGGTGGATGAGCCGAGCGCGCTGGACCAGGTCCGGCGGGATGGGCGGGAGAGCCGGTGGAGTCCAGGCCCTCGTGGTGTCCCCGGCCGGGACGGACTGGGAGCTCAGTAGGGCCTCGGCACGGGCGAGCTCGAGCTCCAGCTCATCCAGCGCCTCCGACCACGCCATGCTCCATTGGTCGGTCATGCCGGTGTCGCCACCATGCCGCTCAGGCCCACCACGCTGCTCAGGCCGGTGCCCGCGGCGAGAACGGCTGCCTCGTGCCAAGCTTCGCGCAGCGGCTCCACCAGGGTGCGGACGCCTGCGACGCGCTCGGCGTCGCCCGCCATGTTCGCTGCGATCAGCTCGCCGTGTATGAACATGTAGATCGAGGCGAGCGCCGGGCCGCCCTCCCAGGCGTCGACCTTCAGCGTCGTCCGCAGTTCCAGGATGATCGCCTGCGCGTGGAGCAGACACTCGTTCGCACGGGTTCGGTTGCCCTGCTTCAGCGCCTCTTCTGCACGCAGCATGTCAAGGACCAACCGGTCGTAGAGCATCGTGAGCAGCTTGCTCGGGGACGCCGTGGCGATGGAGTCATTGACGTAGCGATTGCGGCTGTTGGCGTGGGGGCTCATCGTGGGTCTCCGGTCATCAGAGGTTAGCCAGCTGGCCAGAGAGCCAGGAACCTTGGTCCTTGAGCTTGCCCAGGGCGAGCTCGAGATTGCTGAACTGGTGCTGATATGCCTCGCGCTTCGCCGTCAGGCGAAGGTCCCAGTCGGTGATCTGGTCTCCCAGCTGCTTGATGTTGTTCTGGTTGGACGTCATCTGGGTGGCGATCTGTCCGGTGTGCGTGTCGCCATAGCCGACGGCCTGCGCTTTCAGAGCAGCCGCAAAGCCCGTGTCGGAGGTCAATGCCTGGGACACCGCGGTGGGGTCCGCCGCGAGTTTTGCCTTGAACGCGTCGGCGTCGAAGGTGAAGGAGCCGGTCGAAGTCACCTGGATGCCCAGGCTCGACAGCGACCCCGTGCCACCTGATGCCGAGGTGGCACTCATGAGGCTCTGCTGCAGGGAACGGACGATCGAGTCCCCCGTGAGAGGGCTGCCCTTCTTGGTGACCGCGTTGTAGGCGGTCTGGGCTGTGATCTGGCCCAGGACGCTGTTCGCCGCATCGACGAGGCCCTTGACGGCGTTCGCCGTGGCATCGGGGTCCGTGGCGACACTGACGGTGACCGAGGGGTCGATGCCCTTCGCGCTGAATGTCACACCTGGCATCACGCCCGAGAACGTGTTGGTCGCGGAGGCGACAGTGAACCCTGATGCAATCGTGATCTGCGCATCCTGCCCGGAGACCGCCGGCGTGTCGGCGCCAGGAATGCCGGTCACGGCGAAGGAGCTGGCCGCGCCGGTGGACTTCGAGGTGAGCTGAAGTCGATAGCTGCCCGGGGCTGTCTGGACAGCGGCGGCGGTGACGCCCAGGTCGCTGGCGCTGTTAACGGCGGCAACGATCTCTGCCATGGAACCGCCACCGACGCCCACGGAGCGGCCACCGATGGTGACCGCACCTGTGGCGAAGCCGGCGGCGCTGGTCGAGGAGGACGACGCGCTCACGTGCATCTCGCCGCGAGCGAGTCGATCGACGGCGAACGTCAACGACTGGCTCAGCGCCCCGGCTGAGGCGGTGGCGGCAACGGAGCCCGACGACGAGGTCGCCTTCATCTGGTTGAGACCACCCACGTCCAGCAGTTTCTGCGCGGCGGTCTGCATCGTGGCGAGGCTGGTGTTCACCGCGCTGTAGGCCGAGATCTGCGACTGCTGGCTGTTGGCCCGTGCCTTGAGCGCGGTCTGAGTGGAGGACTCGGCGGTCATCAGCTGGTTGATCAGGGAGGTGGTGTCCAACCCGCTGATCAGCCCGTCGACGCTGCTGCTACTCACCATTGCTCAGGCCCCTGTGCTGCGTCGAAAGAGAGGCGTCCTTCGCGTGACGCTGGCGCCACAAGATGCCCTCGACCGCCTGCACGACACGCTCAGGAGGCAGCTCGAGCACGGGAAGCCCGGTGCGGGTATCGACGACCGTGGTCTGTGCCGATCCGCTCGCATGCTGCGTGACCTGGACCTTGATGCGTGCTGAGTCGTCGACGGGGGACTTGTCGGGCTTCACGGGCAACGGTGCCGGAGCCTGGCCTTCGACGTCGGTGATGGTCTTGCTGGTGCCCGTTGCAGAAGCATGGGCCGACCTGTCGTGCGGGCCGGCGAGATCGCTGTACGGACGCGGATCACTCGCCGATGCTGCCGAGACCGCAGAAACGTCCACGGGACCCCCTCTCCCAACATGGTGGGGAGGGGTGGCTCACGCGATGAGCGACAGCCACCCCTCCACCGAGCTGACTAGCGGAGTAGCTGCAGGACGTTCTGCGGGGCCTGGTTCGCCTGGGCGAGCATCGCGGTGCCGGCCTGACTCAGGATCTGAGACTTGGTGAAGCTCACCATCTCCTGGGCCATGTCCGTGTCACGGATCCGTGACTCGGACGCCGAGAGGTTCTCGACAGCCACGTTCAGGTTGTTGATCGTGTGCTCGAATCGGTTCTGCATGGCACCGAGGTTGGCGCGCGCGCCGCTGACGGTGGCAATGGCCGTGTCGATCGTCGTGATCGCGGAAGACGCCGAGCTGCTCAGGTCGACGCCGCTCAGGCCGAGGCCGCTGCTGCTCATCGCCGTGCTGAGAGCCACGGAGATGCTGTCGCCCGCGTTCGCGCCGACCTGGAAGACACCGGAGTACGAACCGTCGAGCAGGCTCTGCGAGCCGTACTTCGTGGTGGTGGAGATGCGGTCGAGCTCTGCCTTGAGCGCTGACGCCTCCGTGTTGGCAGCCGCGCGGGCGCTGCTGTCCTGTGATCCGGTCGAAGAAGCCTGGACCGCGAGGTCACGCATGCGCTGCAGGATCGCGTGGGTCTCGGTCAGGGCACCTTCAGCCGTCTGCACGACGGAGACACCGTCCTGCGCGTTGTTCACGGCAACCTTGAGGCCACCGATCTGCGAACGCAGACCCTCGGAGATCGTCAGGCCGGCTGCGTCATCGGCAGCACGGTTGATGCGGAAACCACTCGAGAGACGCTCGAGGGACTTCGACATCTGTGAGTCGGTCTTATTGAGGTTGTTGTAGGCCTTCTCAGCTGCGATGTTCTGGTTGATGCGAAGAGACATGAAAAGATTCCTCCTTGATGTGCCGGACCGGGGTCCGGTGTCAGCCCTTCCGTGGGCTGGTCCCTCTATGTATCGGTGGCGACTACCTCGACTTGAGGGGCTTCAGTGCGCCGTTCAGGTGACCTCCTGCATGGCGCGAGGCAGGACGGCTGAGCGGAGAAACGTCTCGAGATCGGTCGGCGTGCCCAGACCATGCATGGCACTGCCGTCGGTGTCGATGGGATGAACAAAGACGCGGGCCCCCCGGGCGATGAGCTCGTTGAAGACGGGTGCGACGTAGAACTCGCCGTTGACCCTGCGTTGTGACGCGATCATGGTGTCCGCGCCTGCCAGGAAGTCAGCCGCTCGACGGAAGTTGTAGATGCCAACGGTCGCGATGTCGGAGACCACCTGCTTCTCGACGACTCGTGTGACCCAGCCGTCGGGCCCGAGCTCGGCGAAGCTCCACTTGGCATCGTCGGCCCACATCGTCATCATGGCGCCGTCGGCTCCGGAGACGTCGAAGGCCTCCAGATAGGCGTCGATCGACGCGTCGATGAACTGGTCGCAGTTAGCGATCATCAGCGGTTGGGTCGGTGCGAGCAGATCCCGGGTGGTGAGAACGGTGCACGCGGCACCTTCTGTCACGCCCTCGATGGCAACGATCTCGCAGCCCGGTGACCATGTCCGCAACCGCGCGTCCAGCCCGTGCTCGCGGACCTGCGCGGCCTGCACGACGAAGATGAAGCGGTGAGATCGCGCGGGCGTGAGGTTCGCGATGACGAGCTCGATCATCGGATGGCCGGCAACGTCGATCAGCGGCTTGGGGAGGACATACCCTGCTTCGGCGAACCGGCTGCCCAGGCCCGCCATAGGCACGACGATCTGCAGCTGCGCGGTGCTCATGGCGCAGTCTCCGGATCGGCCACCAGATAGCGGTCGCCGATGACCGAGGGCGTCTTCACGGCAACGGTCGTGGTGTCCTCGACCGCGACGAAGCCGGTGGCGGTGCCGGGCGGCAGGACGAGGATGTCGCCGGCGACGAGCGTACGACCACACATGCGCGCCGAGCCACTCACGATCAAGGTGACCTCGGTGGCGACACGGTGCTCGTGCGAGTCCTCGGCGTCCCCCGCCTTGTAGTGCTTGACCGCCACTTCTGCGGCCTCGCAGCGAAGTGCAGCCGGTGTGAAGTCGCCGACGAACCACCCGCCCACCATGTCTGTGAGCTGATAGGCGGTCACCTCCGGTGCAGCGTCCTCGCCTGTCGTGTCGGGCATGTCAGTCACTGGTTCGTCCGCCTCTCATGACATCCGGGAGAGCGAGCTGAAATGCTGCTCGTAGGTGCGCAAGCCGGCCGGCTCGTGCAGGGAGTAGTAGTCGGTGCGTGCGATCTCGTGAGCGCCGATGCGGCGGCCTGCGAGAACGAGCTCGTTGAGCGCGGGACACACGAAGAACTTGCCGTCCGTGTGTGCGTCTTTGCCGATCATGGCCATGGCGGCGTCGAGGAAGTCGCCACCTCGGCGGAACCAGTAGGCACCCGCAGTGGCGTGACGGCTGATGGGGCGCTTCTCGCTCGCCTCGACCACCACCGTGTCCTCGATGCGGACGTAGGACCAGCGCGGGTGTACGGCGTCGAAGACCACTACACCGGCATCGAAGCCCGCACGCTCGAAGCCGCTTATGATCGCGGGCAGGTCGACATCCATGACCATGTCACCGTTGACCACGAGGAGCGGCTCGTCCTCGGCCACGTGCTCGCAGGCGAGCAGCGCGCTGCACGCCGCTCCTGACGTCTCGCCCACCTGAACCACCACTGCTGTCGGTTCCACGAGGATCACGACGCGATCGACGTGATGACGCACGGCCTCGTCGCGCCGCACGACGACGATGAGCCGGCCGTCCTCGGCGAGGGAGCCCAGGCCACTCATCACGTGGGCGAGAAGCGGCTGGCCGGCCACCTCGACGAGGTTCTTGGGATAGTAGAAGCCGGCATCTTCGAACGCCACGCTGCCGCCCGCTGCGAGCAGAAGCGTCTTCACGCCGCCGTCTCCAGCGCTTTGAGGTGCCGCAGCTCCTGGGCGATGGCGGCATAGGTCACGTCTGCCGGTTCGCCGACCTGCAGCACGTGGGCTCCCGATCCACGAGCCGCCGCGACCCCCTTCTCGTTGTCCTCGACCACCAGGACCTCGTCCGGACGCAGGCCCAGGCGGGCAATCGACTTGACATAGATCTCGGGGTCCGGCTTGCCGTAGGTGACGTCCTCATTGCTCATGACGAACTCCAGATGCGCCATGAGCGCCGCCTTCGTCATCATCTCCTCGATCGTGGATCTGATGCTGTTGCTGGCGACGGCGAGGCGGTAGCCATCGGCGCGGAGCCGGCTGAGCGCGTACTCGTGCTGGAACTGTGGCTTGCAGTTGGCCCAGACGAGCTCCATCGTGTAACCCTGCTTGAGCTCGTTGAGGAAGCCGTGCAGCCGGCGTGGCAGGTTGCGCTCGCGCGACAGCATCTCGAGCTTGGCCCGCGTCGGGAGGCCGTCGTAGGTGACGAGGTGGTCGAACCGCGAGATGGAGAGACCGAAGTGGCCGAGTGCCTTGTTGAGTGCCTCGTAGTGCCACTCGCGCGCGTCGATGAGCACGCCGTCCATGTCGAAGACCACAGCTTTGACTGTCACAGGGCCACCTGCTCGGTTCGGGAGAAACTCGCTACGCGATCGAGCCAGGCGTGCGGCCGATCGGTGCACAGGGCGAGCCTTGGATGGGACTGGAGGCCGGCGCCGAGGACGCGGTCCCAGACCATTTCCGGAGCGCGGCCGTGCAGCTCCGGAGACACCAGCGCCACACGTCGGCCCGACGCCAGCTCGTGGTGCACGTCGACCGCCTCCCACCAGTCATCGTCGGTGAACGCATCGAGCCACACGCCGGTGGACCGCTCTCGCAGCACCGGTGCCCGTTCGACGTCGGACCAGCGGGTGTAGGAGGGCACGCCCGCCTTCAGCCATGAGAGGTGGTCGGGCACCGACATGTCGAACACAAAGACGTGGCGGGTCGCGTGGAGCCGCAGCTGCTCGGACACCGAGGCGGCGAGACCGTCGGCTTTCACGTTGAGCGCGAGTGTCGTGAGTGGCGCGCGGCGCGCGTGCTCGGTGAGCAGCTCATCGAGCGTCATGGCACCACGCCGAGCCGGGTCGTGGGAGATGACGACGTCGCTGTCCAGATCGCGCAGGTCCGTCTCGATGCCCCAACCAGCTGCCCACGCGGCGGCGAACGCCGTCAGTGTGTTCTGTTCGGCTCGCTCGAGCCACAGCCCGCGGTGACAGACAATTTCCACGAATCCGGCATCGACAGGTGCGCGGCGTCGCTTGACCGGGTCGGCCCCGAAACCGTCAGCGCTCAAGCGGCGCCACTGTCGCACCGATCGGACGACGTGAGCAGCCGCAGCGCGTGGATAGTCCCGACACACGAGCCACACTTCGAGTTCGCCGCTCAGCTGATGGCCAGCATCGTGGAGTTCGACATACCCGTCGACCCGTATCTCGTCTTCAGCTGCCATGCCGACATGGCGCTGTTCTCGCGCCAGTATGACGTCCGGTGGCAGGCCATCGTGCTGACCGACCACGCCACAACGGAGCAGATCGCGGGTTACGAGCAGCAGAGGTCGATCATCAATGTGAAGAAGTTCGTCGGGCTGTGGCAGCTGCACAAGCAGTACAACCATCTCTTCACACTGGACTCCGAAGCGATCTGCCTCGGCTCAGGTGACCCTCGCCTGTCTTTCGGCATTCGGGAGGAGCGCAAGAGCTGGCCCGCACAGTGCCACGATGACCCGATGATTCGCGGCATCGTGAAGGCGTGCACCGAGCTGTTCGACCTACGAGACAGGAGCCGCCTCGTCGACGACGTACTCGCCGGTGGTCGCCTCTATTCGTGGTTTGAGGACATTCCGGGATTTCGGGCGGACGATGTCGCCGCGTTCTTCGCCTACTTCGGCGCGACGAGCGATGTGACGGTGCTGTGCGGCGCCCTGCGATGGGAGCACTTCGACCATCTCGTCTACCAGCTGTTCTGCTGCTTGCGTCGGGGCTGGACGCTGTGCGACCTGGCGTGGCCGTCGCCGCAGGAGGCCTCGGCCACATGGGAGAAATGGACGACAGCCGGCAGCTCAGCCCACGCGTTGGCACAGGAGTTCTCGGCAACCTGGGCCCCGTCGTGGGTGTCTGACGTCACTGTGTGCTCGACGATGCCGGCCGCCTTCATGACCTTTCACAGGGATCGCTGATCCGGCCGCCGCGCCTCACACCACGGCGGGACAGTGCAGGTTCCGAATTCTCCACCAGTCGTCGTGGTGCATGTAGGATTCGAGTCTCGAGTGCTGGACGAGCTCCATCAGCTTGGGGATGCTCACACCCGCCTGCCACGATTCGACCACCACGAAGTTGTTCACGATGGCCAGGTCTGACTCCTGCTGCAAGCCCGCCGTGAGATAGCCGCTGTAGGGATAGTCGATGTCGTGCCCGGCCGCGCGCAGAGCCGAGAGGAAGAGCTGCTGCTCGTTGAAGTAGCGTTCGACGATGCCGGCCTGAGGACGCCGCTCGGCCTTGCGGCTGCCCCGCGTCCAGAACGTCGCGTTGGCGGCCTCGTCGACCTCATCGACCTCCCACAGGAGGCGCACGTCGTCGGTCAAGCCGAAGTGCACGCAGTCGGAGGGATGGAACAAATAGGCGAATGCCGCCTGCGCGGGACGTGTGGCGACGGATATCGTGACGATGCGTTCCTGGAACACGCGCAGCCGGTCGGCGCGAGGACCACCCACATCCCACCACTCGAGCAGGTCGCTTCCGCGCAGCGAAGTGTCCGTGCGCAGCTTGAGCACCATGGGGCGTGTCGCGCGCAGCAGTCCCGCCTTCGTGCTGGCGACCATACGGTTGGTGTTCCACATCGTGTGCCGCTGTGACCCGTCGACGTTGCGATAGTTCACCGAACCGGGATCCACGCTCTGGACCAGGACATCGACGTCTAGTCCGCCGGGCACCGTTCCCTGCCAGCTCGACAGGATGAGCTCGGCACCAGGCAGGTGGCGACGCACGGAGGACAGGACATCGGGCAGCCAGATCCCCACCGGTCCCTGGACCACCACGGAGACATCTTCCGCGCGCACGCTCATGTCGGCCCTTCGCTCGGGTGCACATGGCTACGCTGCGAGGCGTGGCTATGGAACTGCTCACGACCTGCGTCCTCGTCTCGGAGCCCTCGGGGATTTCTCGGACGTCGACGCAGATGCTTGAGCGTCTGGGGCCCGTCGTCGAGGTCCGTGTCAACCCTCCCGACGGCCCCTTGCTGGATCCCGTCGAGCTCTGGCAGCGCGCGAGCGACGAAGCGTCCACGGCGTGGGTGCTCCTGCTGGTCGACGGCGAGCAGGTCGACGTCGACATCGACGCCCTCGTTGCCGCGGTTGCCGCAGCTGACCCCGGGTGCAGTTCGCTGCCCTCCCCGCTGGTCGGCACCGCGCCGCTCGTGCCCGATCCACTCGCGTCTCCCGGGCCGCGCCTGGTGCGTGCCGGCACGGCGCTGCAGTGGTCGCTCGGCAGACCGCTGGCCGCGAAGGACGGCGGTGCGTCCGACGGTGTGGTCGGCGGGCCGACCAGCGTGCGGATCTGGCGACGAAGCACCTGCGTGCCGTGGAAGTCCGCGACGGTGGAGTGGCTGCGCGCCGTCGCCGTGCGGCGAACCCGTGAGCGCAGCGGGCATGACGACCCACGCGGATCCCTGATCGACGCCGCCACACTGACGTGGATCGGCGAACACGACGCCGCGGCCGTGCGGGCGATGACGCTCATCCATTCCACCACCGTCACCCGGGACGTCCGCGCGCTGGCAGGTCGCATCCTCGTCGGCTCCGGCCTGGGAGCCGGCCGGCTCGGCATGGCCGTCGAGGGTGCGCGCGCGTGGCTCGCTGTGGCGGAGGCAGATCCGCTCGCCGGAGAAGACCCGGCGACACCGCAGCCTTGGCTGCTGTGGGCGGCCTTGACGATGTCGCTCTCCGGCGATCTCCTCGGGGCGGCAACCGTGCTCGCCGACGACGACCCTCCTGTGACCGCAGACCCGTGGCTCGCTGTCGCGGCAACGCGACCTGTGGCACTCGCGCTCGCGCGGCAGGCGGCCGACGTCGAACCGTTGCTCCAGCTGCTCCGCAGCAGCCCGAGCACCGCGCCGCTGGCGCAGCTGCAGCGGCTGGCAGACCAGTGGCACGTGCTGCACCGCGATCCGGCAGAGCTGATCGCCCGGTGGCCGGACGGTGCCCATGACCGGCTCCGGGAGCTGATCGAGGAGTGCGCCGTCCCGACGGCAGGGTGGTGGCTACCGCTCGCCGCCGCGTGGAGCGACACCAACGGGCTGCAGGCGCCGGTGGCGCTCCGCGTGCTGCAGATCGCTGCGCAGCTCGACGACGTCGATGCTGTGGCATGGACCGCTCGGCTGCGCAAGGCCGGCGTCGACGACCGGTCACCACTGTTGGTGAAGGCAGCGTTCGCAGGGCTCCCGGCGCGCTCGCGTGTCATCTCAGCGGCACTCGCCTACAGCACGTTCTTCGACGAGCTGGCGCTGCCCCTGCTCGAGTCTGCAACGAAGCTGGTCGCCTTGCCCGAGGTCCGCGAGCTGTTGCTGCTCGCGAACGAGGTCGCGCCGTCGTCGCTGCCGCTCATCCTCGAGGCCGTGGCCCACCAGCCTGCCCGGATGCGCCACGTCGCCGACCTGCTCGAGGAGTTCGGCGAGTGGGAGGCCGCGGAGGCGATGCGCGCCGCTGCAGCGGGACATCAGGACGGCGCCACCGCGCAACGGTGATCAGCGGTAGGCAGCAGCCTGCAATGAATACAGCTCGGCGTAGAGGCCGTCTCTCGCCATCAGCGTCGCGTGGTCGCCGGCCTCGGTGATGACCCCGTCAGCCACGACGAGGATGAGATCGGCCATACGTACCGTCGAGAACCGGTGCGACACGAGAACAGTGATCGCGCCCGTGTCCTTGCCCACACGGCGGGCGTTCTGGGCGTACTGCTCGAAGAGCAGGTGCTCAGCCTCGGCGTCGAGCGCCGAGGTAGGCTCATCCAAGATCATCAACAGTGGCTGCTCACGCATCATGGCTCTGCCGAGCGCCAGCTTCTGCCACTGCCCGCCCGACAGCTCGGTCCCGTCGGTCCACGACTTGCCGAGCTGGGTGTCGAGGCCCTGCTCGAGGCGCTCGAGCACACTCTCGGCGCGCGCGCGTGCCAGCGCGTCTCGCACCGCCGTCTCGTCATCGAGGGCGGGCAGGTCACCGACACCGACAGTCTGCTGCGCCGGCAGCTCGAAGCGGGCGAAGTCCTGGAACCCGGCCGTGATGCGCCCCCGCCAGAGATCGAGCGGAAAGTGGCTGATGTCCACACCGTCGAGGGTGAGGACACCCTCCGTGGCTTCGTAGAAACGGCAGAGCAGCTTGGCCAGCGTGGTCTTGCCTGCGCCGTTCTCGCCGACTACGGCCACCGTTGCTCCTGCGGGGAGCAGCAGGTTCACCTCGCGCAGCACCGGGACGTCGGTTCCAGGGTAGGTGAAGGCGACGTCACGCAGCTCGATGCCGCGCACGATGCGATCCGGCAAGGGGGCGTCCCAACGGGTGGGCTCCTGGCTTTTGACGAGGTCGCGCAGCCAGCGCAGCCTGCTCATGCCGTGGGCCATCCGCTGCAGTCTGCGCAGCAGTTCCACGCCTGCGCTCACCTGCTGGTTGATCTGGGCCGCGAGCGTGATGACGAGCACGACATCACCGATGTGACTTCGACCGGCAACGGCTTGTCGCAGAACGAGAAGCACGGCGATGACGTACGCGGTGGCAAACGTGAGCTGGCCGCCGGCGGTCACCAGCGCCGCACGGGTCTCCGCACGCCACAGCGCTCTCCCCGCTCCGCGCCAGAGAAGGTCGTGTCGCCTGCGCAGCTCAGGCTGGAGCCGGAATACCTGCAGCTCCTTCGCCGAAGGAGCGCTCGTCGCCAGCCGGAACAGATGCGCACACAGCCGGGTAGCTGACGCGGTCTGTTCCTTCGAGCCGTCGATGATGCGCTGCGCCCGCTGACCGGCCAGTACGGGAGGAGCGGCTGCGAGCGGCAGGAGGAGCAACCACGGGTTGAGCGAGGCGAGCAGGACGCCCGTGATCGTCATCGACACAAGCAAGGAGATCGCCGTCATCAGCCCGATCATGCCTTCGGCGAACTGCGACAGCTCTTTCTGCAGAATGGAGATCTTGTCGGCGTACTCAGCCCTTTCATGGTGCTCGAGCCGGGCGGAGCCGTTGGCGAGCTCGATGAGCTCGGCCTCGAGCGACACGATCGCCATCTCGGAGGCCTCGGCATAGGGGACATAGGCGAAATGCTGCAAGATCAGCGCGCCGATCGCGCCGACCCCGATCAGCAGCCCGGCGGTTCCCGCAGCACGCAACTCGTGCGCGGCCGCGGCATTCGTCGCATACCTGAGGGCCACTGCGACCAACGGCCACGCGGCACCACCCAGCGCCGTGAGCACGATGGCCAGCAGCATCTTGTAACGGCTTGTGCGCCAGGCCAGCGCCACCATGGCACCTGCGCTGAAAACGGCGTCTTTCACTTCATGCTTCCCGTCGTCGGAACCGTGAACTGCTCGGCCTGCATGTGGAAGAGGTCGGCGTAGCGACCACCATCGGCGAGCAGCGACTCGTGGGTGCCGTCCTCGATGAGCCTGCCCTCCGCCAGCACGACGATCCGGTCCGCATGACGGACGCTCGAGAAGCGGTGTGAGATCAACAACGTGGTGATGCCGCGGGTCCGCTCGGCGAACTCGTCGAAGAAGGCCGCTTCGGCACGTACGTCGAGTGCAGCCGTCGGCTCGTCGAGCACAAGGACCTTCGCACCGCCGTCCACGGCCCGGAGGGCGCGGGCGATCGCCACGCGCTGCCACTGGCCGCCGGACAACTCAGCACCGTCGTCGTACTGGCGAGCCAGCATGGTGGCGAAGCCTCGGGGAAGCTCGTCGACGGCTTCGCTGATGCCTGCCTTGTCAGCCGCAGCCCGCACGCTCGCAGGGTCACTCGGCTGCTCGATGCACCCGAACGCGATGTTGTCACTGACGGAGAGCTCGTAGCGGTTGAAGTCCTGGAAGATCACGCCGATCTGTCGGCGCCACGACTCGGCCGCGAAGTCGCGCGCATCCTGACCGTCGACGAGAAGCGCGCCACTGGTGGGCTCGTAGAGCCGGGCGAGCAGTTTGACCAGCGTCGTCTTGCCTGCTCCGTTGAGGCCGACGATGGCGGTGCACTCCCCCGCCCGTAGCGTCAGGTCGAGACCGTCGAGGACACGACGGCTGCTGCCGGGATAGGTGAACGACACATCAGCGAACTGGATGCTGCGGGTCGGCAGTCCGGCGGCGTCGCCGGTCGGATGCTCCTCGGACACCACCTGCTCGTTGACGAACTCCTCGAAGTCGTCGAGCGCGCGCGCCGTGAGCATGCCGAACTGCGTCGCGGCGTCCGCCTCGTGGTAGAACTCGCCCAGCAGCAAGGCTCCGATCGATGCCTGCAGCCCTAGCATCAGCTCGGTGAGCGTCAGCTCCCCCCGCGCCGCCGAGCGCACCATGACAGCCAGCGCGATGCACGAGACGAGCAGGCCCACGGCCGTGTAGCCCAGGAACCGGTAGACGTTCACCTGTCGACGTGTGCGCCACATCGGGGTGAGCGCGGCGACGGCGCTCGTGCTATAGCGCTGCACGAGCCACGACGTCAGCCCGAAGACGCGGATCTCCTTCGCCGTTGCTGCGCCAAGTCCGAGCCCGCGGAAATAGTCACGCTCGCGCCGCAGGGGGCTCATCTTGGGCCAAAGTCGCGTATACATGCGCAGGCCACCACGGTGACCGAAGCGAAACGTCATCGTCGACGCGCAGATCGCAGCGGCTGCCCACCAGGAGGTGGCCGTTCCTATCAGCAGGCCGAAGCCGGCGAGTCGGGTGTAGCGGGCTACGAGCGCCAGGGTGCCGGCCGCCGCATCGCCTGGGCTGCGAAAGCCTGTCAGCAGCGACTCGGTCGCCTGGTGGAGGTGACCGAGACTCTCCTGGTTCTCCAACGGGGCGATGCTGGTGCTACGGGCCACCACCTCGAAGATCCGGTCGTAGAAATGGCCGTCCACTCGGTATTTCACGACCGAAGCCAGGGAGGTCTGAAACGGCGTGAAGACTTGCTGAGCGAAGAAGACGCCGGACGCCAGCAGGAATGCCGACACGAGTGCGTGCCATGACGATGAGCCCAGGCCGTGCGCCACCGCGGCCGGCGCGCGTCCGATCAGAGTGCTCGACGCGAGGACGAACAAGACCGGGAGGAGCCCGACGACAACGTTCATCGCCGTGACCAGGACGACGAGCCCCCAGCCGGCGACCGGCAGCTGCTGAAGAAGGAAGATCCGGGGTTGCACTGCTTCGTCCCAATAAGCGTTCCAGCGTCTGTTCACGACCTGAGACTTCCACAGACGCGGCAGGTATCCCAAACGGTTTGGCTAGGCCAACCAGAGGCCCGCGGCCATGGGTGCGAGCAGTTCGACCTCTTTGGCGACCAGTTCTGACGTGTCGTCACTGACGAGACCGGCGGCCTCTATGAAGGCTGACGCCGCACTGTCGTCTCCGAACGCTTCCAAGGCCACGGCCGCCGCGACGATGCGGTCGCGTGGTGAACGCGAGGCATCGAACGCGAGGGCGACGAGGGGGCATGGCTGGGAGCTGCCGGAGCTGCGGAGCCGCGCCGACCACTCGAGCGCACGCAGCACTGGAAGGGCCATGGCCATCCCCGGCGCAGCAGCCAGCACACCGGGTCTGTTCATGTCGCGGACCCACAGCGACTCGAGGACGGCATCGGCGTCGCGCGGCTTCAGCCGTCGCACCTCGGCAAGGGTGGTCATCACAGCAGCAGACGGCAGCTCGCGCACATAGTCGTCGACCGCCACGTCGGCTCGCACCAGGGCCGTGACCACCTCCTCGAGAGGCATGCTGAAGATTCCTTGCTGCGCCGCTGCCAGGACGCAGCCGGCCGCACTCGCATGGTTCCCCACCTCTGCGTGCATCAGCACTTCCTGCCGGAGGACGCTGAAGCGGGAGACGACCCGCCCGTCATCGTCGAGCTCGGACTGCGGCAACCGTGCGCACACCGCGACGGCGTCAGCGATCCGGTGTTCGGCCATGAGGACCGAGATCTCCATCTCGTCACCGCGTGCGGTTCGGGTGCTCGCCGCACGCAGCCGTTCGAGCCAGAGCCGCGCATCCGCGGGACGCTGCAGCGCAACAGCGCTCAAGACTGCGGCTACGGCGATGTCGCGGCGGCTCAGTCCCGTGTGCGCGACGGTGAGGGAGCGATCGGCTGCCCGCAGCGCCTCGTCGTACTGCCCCGCATGCGTGCTGGCGCGAACCAGGTTCGACAGTGCCTCTCCCGGCAGCTGACCCGGAGCGTGCACGCCGTCGGCGATGGCGAGGTTGGCGAGGCGTACGTTGCGGGCCGTCTTGTCGCGGCTCTCCATGCGGTTGGCGAGATAGCCCGAGTGCACGAGCTTGCTGTCGGTCATGGGCAGCGTGCTGAGATGGCGGCCTTCACGGTGCATGAGCTGTTCGTGTATGCGGCTCGTGAACCACGCCAACTCGCGGCGCGCCACGCGCCGGATCGGTGCGATGAAGCGCGAGCCGTGCCCGGTCTCGGTGAGGCTCTCGATCTCGAGATAGAACGACTCGCCGCCTGATGCCAGATCCCGGACGAAGCTGTCGAGATCGCCGGTGAGGACCTCGTCAGCGTCGACCCACAGCAGCCACGTGCCGGTGCAGTGCTGCATGGCACGCGTACGCGCTGCACCGAAGTCGTCGTCCCAGTAGCCGAGGACGACGCGGGCCCCATGCGCCCGGGCGATCTCGACGGTGCGGTCGGTCGAGCCGGTGTCATAGACCACGATCTCGGCCGGAAGACCCGCCACGGCGGTCAGACACTCGGCCAGCACGTCCTCCTCGTCCTTCACGATCATCGTCACGCTGATGAGCGGTCGAGGAGCCGTGACGAGCGAGCATGCGGTGCTGCCGCAGTGGTGCCAGACGCTGTCGCCGAGCAGGCGTAGCTGTCCGTGCACCGCGAGCCGTCCCGCGATGCCCGGCTCGAGGCTGTCGAGACGCAGCACATCGCGTCGGGCGGCCAGAACGGTGTCTGCGAGATCGTCGGCTCCGACCGACGCGCCCCGGTGCGACTCGTGAAAGGCGCGAGACCACGAGCGCAGCGCAGCAGGCCTGGCGACGGCGTCGAGCGGAGCGCAGACCTGCTGCCGCCCGGGAGCCAGTCCTGACAGCGGCGCGCACGCGACGACTCCGCAGGATGCGAGTGAGGCGACGAGCGGGTCGATGGCGTGAGCGGGCGCGCTGACATCAGCGTCGACGAGCACGACGATCTCGTGGTGTGCTGCCCCAACCGCGGCGCTGCGGCGCTCGGCGAGCGTGGCGGTCGGGGGGACGTCGATCGTACGAGCCCCGTCGACCCGGCAACCGGTCACGAGGACCTCGTCGCGCAGTCCCAGGCTCGGGCGTAGCGACGCGACGCAGGCGGCGACCGCGGTGCGCGAGGCGTGGGGGGCGGCGACCACGACGACGCTGACCGGCGTACGCGCTGACGCGCCGTTCGGGCGCGCGCCCCTCTGGTCCTTCACGGTGGAGGCTTCGGCGCGGGCGCGGAGCGACTTGAGACCGGTTGGCAGAAGGGCCCCCGCTGCCAACTCCGGCACGGCAGATGGGTCCCCTGTGGCGAACCTATTGGCAGCGGGGGCCCTTCTGCCAAACAAGGGGGTGGGGGATTAGGCGACGACCGCAGACGCGTAGGGCGGCGTGATGCCGGAGATGCGGGCGCGGAAGTCGCCGTGGGCAGCGACGTCGGCGACGTAGGAGTCGCGGCGGCGCGCCGCGCAACCACCCGGCCGCGAGTGGGGTGCAACGAGCGAGGGCTCGAGCTGGGCGTTCATGCCGTCCTTGAGCAGCAGCAGCGCTTCCGCGCGCATCTGGGAGACGCGGGACTCCGAGACACCGAGCTCCTCGGCGATCTCCGCCATCGGGCGCTCCTCGAAGAAGTAGCGGATCACCACGGTGCGCAAGCGGTCAGGCAGCACCTCGACAGCGTCGTAGAGGTAGCCGATGCGCTCGCGGTGCAGCAGGACCTCGTCGGGGCCGGGCTCGCGGCCCGACACGACGTCGTCGACGCTACCGGAGTCGCCGAAACCCTGCAGGCTGAGGACCACCGCGCGCTGCACGTCCTCCTGCACGGCGTCGATCTCGCTCGGCGCGACACCGAGATATTCCGCCAGTTCGGTCTGCGTCGGCGTACGCCCCATGGCACGCGTCAGCTCCTCCTCCGCGATGTCGCGGCGACGGGCGCGGCTGCGGACCGAGCGCGACGCCCAGTCATAGCTGCGGAGTTCGTCGATGAGCGCGCCGCGGATGCGCGTGGAGGCGAAACGTCCGAAGGGGACCCCGCGCTCATCGTCGAACGAGCGCGCGGCCTGCGCCAGCGCGGCCATCCCGGCGGAAGTCAGCTCGTCACGACTCACATGCGCCGGGAGCCGGCCGATGAGCTCACTGACGAGATAGCCGACGAGGGGCAGGTGCTCGGTGACGAGCTGCTCCTCACGGTGGTGGTCGACCAGCCGGGCTCTGGGATCCGTCATTGCGCTCATGGCCGATCACTCGGGGTCCCCGGAAGCCGCCTTGAGGAAACAGGGGAAAGACAAGCACTCAGGACTAACCCAACAAGGCCTTGCGATGGTCATGGCCGGGCCGAACGTCCCGGTAGGCACTGAGGCGGACGCACCGCACCGAACTTCTCAGGTGTTTCACACGGCCGCCGATGAGGTCTCAGACATGCACGCACTTCCGGGAGGTCTTCGATGAGCCTTGCAGGGGTCTCCAGCACCCTGTGGCGCGAGCGTGAGCTTCTCGAGCTGCTGCTGTTCAAGCTCGAGGAGGAGCAGCTCGTCCTCGCCTCGGGTCGTACGCGCTGGCTCGCCCGCGCCACGAAAGAGGTCGAAGTCGTGCTGGAAGAGGTCCGTCGCACCGAGCTCATGCGCGCCGTCCAGGTCGACGCGGCCGCCGCCGAGCTGGGCCTGCCCGCCGGCCCGAGCCTGCGTGAGCTCGCCGAGGCGTGCCAGGAACCCTGGCGCTCCCTGCTGCTCGAGCACCGTCAGGCCTTCATGACCGCGACCGTCGAGATCCAGCAGATGGCCGAGGTCAACCGCGACCTGCTCACCAGTGGCTTCCGGGCCGCGCGCGAGGCGCTGCTGTCGATCACCGACAGCGCGGAGACCTACACCCACACCGGTACGCCGGTCGCCGTCGGCCGCTATGCGCGCCTCGTCGACGAGGCGATCTAGTCATGTCGAGCACCTTCGGTGGCATCAACACCGCCTACAGCGCGCTCGTGGCGCAGCGTCGCGCCCTCGATGTGGCGGGCCAGAACCTCGCCAACGCCAACACACCGGGCTACTCGCGACAGCGCGTCACGATGGAGTCTGTCGGCGGCCCCGCCACGGCTGCGCGGTGGTCGACCTATGACGGCGCGGGTCAGGGCGTCCGCGTGACGGACACCACCCGCATGCTCGACGTGTTCGCGCAGCAGCGGGCGCAGGCCGAACATGGCACCGATGCCTCGCTGACGCAGCAGGCGAGCACCCTGAGCGGCATCGAGAACCAGCTCGTCGAGCCGTCCGACACCGGTATCAAGACACAGCTCGAAGCGGTCTGGAACAGCCTTGAGGAGGTCTCGAATCAGCCCGGTGTCATCGGCTTGCGCAGCGCCCTGCTGCAGAACGCGGAGACGCTCGCGGGGAGCCTGCGCAGCGCCCGGGGCGCTCTCGACGGGCAGTGGCAGGACACCCGCGCGGCTCTGACGTCGACGGTGACCGAGGTGAACGCCACAGCCAAGAACGTCGCGGACCTCAACGCGGCGATCCGCAAGGACACCCTCGCCGGCGTCCCGGCCAACGAGCTGGCCGACCAGCGCGACGCGCTCGTCGCCACGATCTCCAAACTGACCGGCGCGACGTCGCGCAACAACGACGACGGCACCGTCGACGTCTACGTCGCGGGCTCGTCGCTGGTGCGAGGCGACAAGGCCGAGTCCCTCTATGTCACCGGGACGTCGAACTCCTCGCTCACCGGGAGCGACCCCGTGACCGTGCGACGCAGCACTGACGGCAACCCCGCAGGCATCGCATCGGGCACCGCGGCCGGGGCCCTGCAGGGACTGAACTCGACGATCCCGGCGTACGCCACGAAGCTCGACGGCTTCGCCACGCAGCTCGCCACAGCCGTCAACACCGTCCACCGCACCGGCTATGACCTCGACCCCGCGGGTGATCCCCCCACCGGCGGAGAGCAGCGCGACTTCTTCGCGTCCACCGACGGCAACCCCATCACTGCTGCCAACATCACCGTCGGCATCACCGACCCCCGCAAGGTCGCCGCGTCCGCTACGCCCGGCGGCAACCTCGGCGGTGACATCGCCACCGCCATGGCGAACATCGCGGTCGACCCGACCGGCCCCGAGGCGACCTATGCCTCACTCGTGGTCGGCCTCGGCAGCGCGGTCTCGTCAGCGAACACGCGGTCCGCCGCACAGGCAGCGGTCGTCAGCCAGGCCGATGCGGCCGTCAGCTCCGTCTCCGGGGTCGACATGGACGAGGAGATGGCGAACATGCTGATGTACCAGCACGCCTATGAGGCAGCCGCTCGTGTCCTCACCACGGTCGACTCGACGCTGGACACGTTGATCAACCGCACCGGACTGGTCGGGAGATAGCCCATGAGCACCTTTCGTGTCACGCAGCGCTCGATGGGCGACCACGCCCTCGCAAACCTGCAGGCGAGCCTCGCTCGCACCAGCAAGCTGCAGGACCAGCTCTCGAGCGGCAAGCAGATCAGCCGCGCCTCGGACTCCCCGACGGGAACGGCGACGTCCCTGCAGCTGCGCAGCGACCTGCGCGCCAACACGCAATACGTCCGCAACGCCGACGACGGGGTCGCCTACCTCGCCACCATCGACACGGCGCTGGGCAACGCCATGGACCAGGCTCGCGCCGCTCGCGACCTTACCGTCAGGGGCATGTCGACAGGCAGCAACGACGGCAACGCCCGGGCCGGAATCGCCGCGGAGGTCGCGCAGCTGCGCAAGACCCTCATGGGCGTGGCGAACACCACCTATCTTGGACGCCCGGTCTTCGGCGGCACGACAGCCGGGAGCACCGCGTACGACGCCAACGGCACCTTCACCGGTGACTCGGGGCAGGTGCTGCGGACGGTAGCGAAGGGCCAGCAGGTGCAGGTCGACGCGAACGGCACGCAGGTCTTCGGCGACGGCACCACCTCACCGCAGCTCTTCACCGTCCTGAACAACATCACCCAGCACCTGACCAGTGCCCCGTCCCTGCTGGCCGCCGACCTCACGCAGCTCGACACCGCAATGACAAAGATGGCGACGAGTCGCACCGACGTCGGCGCACGCTACAACCGGCTCGACACCATGCGGTCCACTGCCAGCGACCAGGTGATCAACGTGAAGAACTCGCTCAGCGACGTCGAGAACATCGACCTGCCCGCGACCATCGTCAATCTGCAGCTGCAGCAGACGGCCTATCAGGCCGCGCTGAGCGCCACGGCAAAGGTCATTCAGCCCAGCCTCCTGAACTTCCTGAGCTGACAGTGCACCATGGCGTCATGACTGCGCAGGACGACCAGCACGCCCAGGCCGATGAGGACGTCACGGCGGCAACCGCTCCCGACGAGCCGGCCCCGCCGGAGATCTCCTTCGCCGACGGCCTGCCCGGCTTTCCGCAAGCGCACAGCTTCGTGCTCGAGCAGCTGGACGAGTCAGGGCTGGTCTTCGCGCTGCGTAACGTCGAGGACACCGAGCTCCGGTTCATCGTCGTGCCGCCGGCATCGTTCTTCCCTGACTATGCGCCGCCGATCGATGACCAGACCATCGAAGATCTGGCGCTGATGGCTTCGGACGAGCCGCTGCTCCTCGTGGTCATCACCTTCGGCGAGAGCATCGATGACGCGACAGGCAACCTGCTCGCGCCGCTGGTCGTCAACCCCCGCACCCGCCGCGCCGCGCAGATGGTCATGAGTGGCTCGGACCTGCCGCTACGGGCTCCCCTACGATCTTGGCACGACCGCTGATGTCCTCCCCTCTGTGCAAGGAGCTCCCGTGCTGGTGCTGAGCCGCCGCGTCGGAGAGAGCGTCGTCATCGGTCATGACGTCGTCGTGACCGTGCTGGAGGTCCGTGGTGACGTCGTACGCGTGGGCATCGCCGCCCCACGCACCGTTCAGGTGCACCGCGAAGAGGTCTATCGCGAGCTGCGCGAGAGCAACCAGTCGGCCGCAGCGACGTCGGACGAGGCCATCAACGCGCTCACGGCACGGCTCGCTCGCAAGCCGGTCGCTGCGCCTGCCCCCGAGACTCCCGTCCCGCCCGCGGACTGAGCGCCTTTGGCGGTACGCCTGCCTTCACGTAAGACGTTTCGGTGCCGATGACGAGTCGAGAGTGCACCTGCGACACGGGAGATCTAAGCGATGAAGGCTCTGGGAAGCACGCGCCGCAGGAAGGTCCCTGCCACGTTGGCCGGGGCGCTCGCTGACGACCGGCATCCCCTGCACCGGGTGATCGACGGACTCGACACCCTTTGTGTGCTCCTCGGTCCGAACCGAGAGCCGCTCTTCTGGAACGCCCGAGCGACCGAGGAGGCCAAGTACCTCACGGGCACCTCGCAAGAACGCATCGAGGCACTCGGGGTCGGCCTGCTCGGACCGCTGCACGACCCGGCGCCGCTGCCCGCTACGGGCACCGTCAGGACCGGAGGCGCTGTGCTGCGTGGGCACGCGAGCGCCATCCTCGACGCGGATGGCGTGCTGATCGGCTATGCCCTGGTCGGCGAGAACATCAGTGCCCGCACGAGTGCCGCAACCGGTGCGAGCAGCGCGGTCGTGCGCTGCGTGGACGACGTCGCCATGATCGGCGCCCAGCTCGCCAGCATCGCCCAGCAGACGTCCGAGCGTGCGGCTGCGGCTGCTTCGGGCACTCACCAGCTGCGTGCCAGCGTGCAGGACATCGCCCGCTCCTCCAGCACGGCGGCGACAACTGTCGATGAAGCGGTCGGTGCGGTGCGCGAGAGCCTCGACTCCCTCAAGCAGCTCGTTGCCGCGAGCAACGAGA
>CAXSDR010000015.1:0-47684 GCA_964236445.1 uncultured Motilibacteraceae bacterium
GTGGTGAGCAGGAAGGGGGCCAGATGGTTGATCTGGAAGGTTTTCTCGAATCCGTCGACGGTCTTGGACCGGTCGCCGAAGACACCGCCGGCGTTGTTGGCCAGAACATCGATGCGGGGGTGAGCGGCATCCAGATCGGCGGCGAGCCTGCGCACATCGTCCAGGCGGGCGAAGTCGGCGACGAAGTGATCGGCGCCTATGCCTTCCGCGACGGCTCGCGTCTTTTCAGCCGAGCGACCGACGACGACAACCTGGTGCCCGTTCTCGTGGAGTTTGCGGGCCGCGGCAGCACCGATGCCGTCACTCGAACCCGTGATGACGATAACCTTCTTGTTGCTCAAAGCGGCAACTTCCTCTTCGGGCGAATGCCTTGTCACAACGATGGCGCACCGTCCCACGGCGCCTTCCTAGCGTCGTAGCACCATACCTGCTCGGGGCTGAGCGAAGGCTGCTGGTGGGGAGGGCCGCAGGAGCGGCACTGGACTCGCAACGGGCCATCAGGCGAACTGGCTAGTCGCACGAGCGGGTGGTTATCGTGGCTACGGCTACGAGCCTGCGTTCCAACGACGGCACGTGAGCTTCGGGCTCGGTCGAGCCGTTGCCGAGGAGGACCACTGATGCGCAGCGTGACCTACTCGATGGGCGTCTCATTTGACGGCTACATCGTCGGGCCCGACGGCGGGTTCGACTGGACTGCGCCCGACCAGGAGGTCTTCCGTTTCGTCACCGACGAGGTGCGAGGAGTCGGTGTCCACATCTTGGGCCGGCGGCTGTACGAGACGATGCTGTACTGGGAGACCGCCGATCAGGATGCATTGCTCGACGACTCGATGCTCGAGTGGGCCGCGGTCTGGAAGCCGCTTCCAAAGGTGGTGTTCTCGACCACGCTGTCGTCGGTGCAGGGCAATGCCCGCCTGGCCGCCGGCGGCCTGCCGGAGGAGATCGAACGGTTGCGAGCCGAGCCGGGGGAGGGCGACATCGCGATCGGCGGTGCCACTCTCGCCGCCGAAGCGGCCGAGGCGGGTCTGATCGACGAGTACCAGGCCAGGGTCTACCCGGTGCTGGTTGGCGGTGGCATCCCTTTCTTCGCACAGCTCGAGCGCCGAGTGGATCTCGAACTCGTCGAGACGCGCACTTTCCGGTCCGGGGTCGTCTATCTCCGCTACCGCGTCAACCGCTAGCCCGGGCTAGCGCGGGGCTAGCGCGGGATTTGCAGACCGCCCGCTCGGACAGCACCTCCGCGCAGTCGGCCGGCAGGCCGGCGCGATCTCCACCGTTCGAGCCGATCAGGTGGCGCTGAGCCAGCCGAATGCCACAGCCAGGAGGACCGTGATGCCGGCGACGACGCGGTAGGGGACGAAGCGGGCGATCGAGTGCCCGGCGACGAACCGCAGCAGCCACGCGATGGTGGCGTAGGCGACGACGAAGGCGATGACGGTGCCGAGGAGCGTCGGGGCGAAACCGACGCCTGACCCGAGTGCCTTCCGCAGCTCGAGCAGGCCGGCGGCGGCGAGGGCGGGGATTGCCAAGAAGAACGACAGGCGGGTGGCTGCCACCCGGTCGAGGCCGAGCAGCAGACCGGCACTGATCGTGGCCCCGGAGCGTGAGACCCCCGGGATGAGCGCGACGCACTGGGCCACGCCGATGACGAGGGCATCGCGCAACGTCAGTGAGTCCTCGCCGCGGTTCTGGCGGGCGCGACGCTCGGCGAAGACCATGACCGCAGACCAGACGATCAACGCGGTGCCCACCACCCAGAGGTTGCGCAGCGGGCCTTCGACGAGCCCCTTGGCCGCGAGCCCCACGATGCCGATCGGGATCGACCCGGCGACGACATAGGTGGCCATGCGCCAGTCCTCGCCGGTGCGCCCGTCGGAGCTGCGCAGGCCGCGCAGGCCCGCCAGCACGAGTCGGATGAGGTCGGTGCGGAAGAAGATGAGCACGGCGAGGATCGCGCCGACCTGGATGACGGCCGTGAACGCGGTCACGGCCTTGTCGTCGGTCTTGAGCCCGAGCATCGACTCGACGACGGTGAGGTGACCGGTCGAGGAGACGGGGAGGAACTCGGTGAGACCCTCGACGACGCCGAGGATCCCGGCATCAATCAGCGACAGACCCGACAACGGAACTCCTCAGGCAAGCGGGCACCGACCATCGAGCCCCGGGCACAGTCAAGCGGATGCCGGCTGACGCCAACCTGAACACCCCCGGGTGCTCAGGCCGCCGGCAGGCGTACGCGCATCACCGCTCCCTCGCCGGCGGGGTTCGCGTCCGCCTCGATCACCCCGTCCGCCGCTGCCGTCAGCCGTCGTGCCAGCGCGAGCCCGAGCCCGGCGCCGTCGTGCCCGTCGTCGGGGTTGCCTCGCACGCCGGGCGCGAAGACGGCGTCGCGCCGGTCGGACGCGATGCCCGGGCCGTCGTCGACGACCTCGAGCCACACGGCGCCCTCCGTCGTCCTCGCCCGCACGGTGACGTCGCTGCGCGCGTAGCGGACGGCATTGTCGAGCAGTGGCGCGAGGAGCCGGTCGAGCACCGCAGCGTCCACACCGGCGGCCGTCCCCGAGGGCACCGTGGAGACGAGCCGGCACCTCGCCCCGGCGAGACGTGCGAGGGCGCCATCCACGACGGCACCGACGTCACAGCGCCCCGGCGCTGCACCGAGACCGGCGCGCGCCGTCGTGAGCAGCGTCTCGAGGATTCCCCGCAGGTGCTCGGTGCTCGCCGCGATCGACGCGTAGGCGGTGCGCTGCTCCGCCGGGGTGCGCTCGCGGCGCAGCAGCAGATCGGTCTCGGCGGCGATGCGCGCCAGCGGCGTACGCAGCTCGTGCGACAGTTCACCGCTGAGCTGCTGCTCGTGACGCACGACGGCCGCGAGCCGGTCGAGCACGCTGTCGAGCGTCTGGGCGAGGTCGTCGAGCTCCTGCGGGCGAGTGGCGACGCCGAAGCGCCGGCTGAGGTCGTGCTCGCTCCAGTCGGCCGCCTGACGCGTCATGGCGTGCACCGGCACCAGCGCGCGCCCGACCGCGAACCGCACCGCGGGCCAGATGCCGAGGACGAACAGCGTCCCCAGGGCCAGCGAGGCGAGCAGTGCGACGCGCTCCGCGCGGACGTACGGCGTGAGGCTGGTGGACACCACCACAGTGGCGACCTGGCGACCCCCGGCGGTGATCGGCTGGGCGTAGAGCCGAGCGCCGTGAAGGCCGTCACGCTCGAGGAACGCGGGACCCGTGCCGGCCATCCCGTCTGCCAGCCGCTCGAGGTTCGAGGGCGCGTGCGTGGGCCGCTCGAGCAGCCGCGTGCCCGCATAGATCCAGACGCCCTGGTCGAGCGCATCGTCGACCGCCGGTTCGCGCAGCACGACCCGGCCACGCTCCACCACCACGGTCGCCGCCGCTGCCTGGGCCCGGGCACGCAGGACACCGCTGGCCTGCCGATCGAGCTGGCGGGCGAGCACGACGTTGAACCCGGCAGTCAGCACCACGACCCAGACCGCCACCGCGCCCACGCCGAGAATCGTCAGCTGGGATCGCAGGGTTCGGGGGACGCGGGGTCTCACGTGAGCCGGAAGCCCACGCCGCGCACCGCGGCGATGGTCAGCGAGCAGTCGAGGTCTCGCAGCTTGCGCCGCAGCCTCGTGACGTACTGGTCGACCGTGTTGTCCGACACGATCGCGCCGTCGGGCCAGCCGACGGCGACGAGTTCACGGCGGCGTACGACCGCCTGCGGCGCGGCGAGCAGACGCGCCAGCAGCCGGAACTCCGTCGGGGACAGCAGGCAGGTGCCGTTGGGGCTGCGCATCGCATGGGTCACGGGGTCGAGCTCCAGCTCGGCGACCGTCAGAGCCCCGTCCGATCCCGAGCGGCGCAGCAGCGACCGCAGCCGGGCGACGAGCTCGGACAGCGCGAACGGCTTGACCAGATAGTCGTCGCCGCCCGCTGAGAAGCCGGACAGCCGGTCGGTCAGACCGTCGCGGGCGGTGAGGAAGACGACCGGCGCGGAGATGCCGCGGGCCCGCAGCGCCTGGCAGACGTCGCGGCCGTCCGAGTCGGGCAGCCCGATGTCGAGGAGCACCACGGCGACGTCTGCTGTCGCCGATCGCAGGGCACCGGCGCCGTCGACCGCCGTCACGACGGTGAAGCCCTCCTCGCGCAGCCCCCGGGCGATCACGTCACGCAGCCCGTGGTCGTCCTCGACGAGCAGCACGTATGCGCATGTCATGCGGCCAGTATCCGCCGGAGAACTCGGGAGCAGCGGCGTGTTACACCGCGTTTCATGACCAAACCCAAAGGATGGCGAGGTCATCGATTCCTTGACAACGTGCAACGACGATGTTTCGCTGTCGCTGCTGTCGCGTTCCATAGACGTTTCAGATCGTTCCATGCCGTTCTAGCCCGTCCAGGTCGTTCGACCCGTGAGCTGCCAGATGGCGCAGACCGACCCACGACGCCCCCAGGCACCTCCGAAGGGATCGCCCATGTCCAACTCACCTCAGACTCGTCGAAGGTTCGGTCGCCTTGCGCCCGCAGCCACGATTTTCGCCGTGGTGATCAGTTCGCTCACTTCGGCCGTCCTGTGGTCAGCGGCCGACGCCCACGCCGCCACCGCCCTGTCGCGCACCGGATGGACGGCTACCGCTTCGGCGTCCGCCGCCGGGGAAGCGCCCGCCAACATGCTCGACGGCAACGCCGCGACCCGTTGGAGCACAGGGGTGGCGATGTCGTCCGGGCAGTCGGTCACCGTCGACATGGGCACCGCGCAGAGCGTCGGTGAGATTGCGATGGACTCTGCCGGCAGCACCGGGGACTACGCCCGCGGCTACCAGGTTTTCCTGAGCACCGACGGCACGACATGGGGGACGGCGCTCGCAACGGGCAACGGATCGGCCGCATTGGTCGATGTGACCTTCACGTCTAAGACAGCGCGTTATGTCAAGGTGGTCCAGACCGGCAGCGCGAGCGCCTGGTGGTCCATCGCCGAGTTCAACGCCTACGCCGGATCCACTTCGACGAGCACGTCCACCGCGCTCAGCCGGTCGGGCTGGAGCGCCACCGCTTCGGCGTCGGGCTCCGGTGAAGGCCCCGCGAACATGCTCGACGGCAACACCGCGACCCGCTGGAGCACAGGGGTCGCGATGTCGTCCGGGCAGTCGGTCACCGTCGACATGGGTGCCGCACACAGCGTCACGCGCATCACGATGGACTCCGCAGGGAGCAGCGGCGACTATGCCCGCGGCTACCAGGTGTTCCTCTCCACCGACGGGTCGTCGTGGGGCTCGGCTGTCGCGACCGGCACCGGCACGGCGGCCCTGATCGACGTGAGCTTCCCGGCTGCGACCGTGCGCTATCTCAAGGTGGTCCAGACCGGCAGCGCGAGCGCGTGGTGGTCGATCGCGGAGTTCAACGCCTACACCAGCGGCGCGACGACGACCCCCTCGGCCACCCCGACTGCCAGCGCGACCGCCAGCCCGCCCGCCACCCCCACGGCCAGCACCACCGCCACCCCCACGGCCAGCACCACAGCCGCTCCGGGCTCGGTCCTCCCGCGCACCGGCTGGACCGTCACTGCCTCGGCCTCCGCTTCGGGCGAAGGCCCCGCGAACATGATCGACGGCAACGCCGCGACCCGCTGGAGCACAGGGGTGGCGATGGCTTCCGGCCAGTCCGTGACGCTCGACATGGGTGCGGCGAACAACGTAGGAAAGATCCGGATGGACTCCGGGACCAGCACGGGTGACTATGCCCGCGGCTACCAGGTGTTCCTGAGCACCGACGGGTCGTCCTGGGGCTCGGCTGTCGCGACCGGAACCGGTTCAGCGGCCGTGATCGACGTGAGCTTCCCGGCTGCGACCGTGCGTTATCTGAAGGTGGTCCAGACCGGCAGCGCAAGTGCCTGGTGGTCGATCGCCGAGCTCAACGTCTACGCCGGCGGAGCCACGCCGACGGGCGACCCGACGGCAACTCCGACAGCAACTCCGACAGCAACACAGACACCCACGACGCCGCCCGCCACGGGCTGGGTCGGTGGTTGGGGTCCGGCCCTGGCCGGCTACGGCAACGGGCTCAACAACCAGACCGTGCGCATGGTCGTGCACAACACGGTGCCGGGGACGTCGGTCCGCATCCGGCTGTCCAACCAGTACGGCAACAACCCGCTTCCCGTCGGCGCTGTGGACATCGCGGTGCAGTCGAACGGTGCGACCGCCGTCTCCGGGACCCGACACACCGTCACGTTCGGTGGCTCGGCCACGGCCACCGTGCCGGCAGGCGCTGACCTGGCCAGCGACCCGATCGCCATGACGGTGACGTCGGAGGAGAACCTGCTCGTGAGTGTCTGGTTCTCCGGCAACGCGGGCACGTCGAGCTGGCACTGGGACGCGCAAGAGGTCACCTACTACTCGTCGTCAGGCAACTACGCGGCCGACGATGCGGCGAACAACTACCCGGCCTCGGACCACTCGTGGTACTACCTCGACGGGTTGGACGTCGTATCGACGACCGCGAAGGGCACGGTCGTGGCATTCGGTGACTCCATCACCGATGGAGCCCTCTCCACGCTGTCTGCCAACAACCGCTGGCCCAACTACCTCGCCCGCCGCCTGCAGGCGCAGCCCAACGGTCCGACACTCGGAGTTGTCGACGCAGGCATCGGGGGCAACCGGCTCCTGACCGACACGGGCGGGCAGTTCGGCACCAGCGCCGTCCAGCGGTTCTCCCACGATGCCCTGGCCGTCCCCGGGGTGAAGGACGTCATCCTGCTCGAGGGCATCAACGACATCGGGACGGGCATCGGCCCCAACGGCGCGCTGACCGCTCAGGACATGATCAACGGCTACCAGACGATCATCGCCCAGGCGCACGCCGCCAACGTGAAGATCTTCGGAGCGACGATCGTGCCCTACCAGGGTGCCGGATACTACAGCGACGGCGGCGAGACGATCCGCGAGACGGTGAACAACTGGATCCTCACCAGTGGCGCCTTCGACGGAGCGTTCGACATGGCGGCTGCGGCCGCGAACCCTGCCAACGCGTTGCAGCTGAACCCCGCGTACGACAGTGGGGACCACCTGCATCCCAATGATGCCGGCTACCAGGCGATGGCCAACGCCATCGACATCAGCAAGCTGAACTGAGCCAAGCTGAGCTGAGCTCAGTGAGAAGGACCCTTGCGCCCATGCGGCGCAAGGGTCCTTCTGCTTGTGGCGACAGCGGTTGGCGCATTCAGGAACGAGTCAGGGTCCTGCCGCCACGGTGCAACCATGACAAGCTCGGTCGAGGATCCCCTGCGCAGCCGCGGGCGCCACATGCTCAACAAGGTGCCCGAGGTCACGGTCTACTTCTGGATCATCAAGATCCTGTGCACGACGGTGGGCGAGAGCTTCGCCGACTACATCAACGAGACGCTCGGCTTCGGCCTCACCAACACCACCGTGGTGTTCTCGTTCGCCCTGGTGCTCGTGCTCGTCGTGCAGTTCCGGCTGCGGCGCTATGTGCCTGCCGCCTACTGGACGGCGGTCGTGCTCATCAGTGTCGTGGGGACGTTGCTGACCGACAACCTCACCGATGGCCACGGCGTGCCCCTCGGGTTGAGCACGCTGGTCTTCGCGGTGCTCCTCGCGGTCGTCTTCGGTGTGTGGTGGCTTCGCGAGCACACGCTCTCGATCCACTCCATCGTCACCACACCGCGCGAGAGCTTCTACTGGCTCACGGTTCTCGTCACCTTCGCCCTCGGCACCGCGGCCGGTGACTGGACTCTCGACCTGACCGGTTGGGGCCCCGGCCCGTCGGTCCTGCTCCCCGCCGCCTTGATCGTGGCGGTGCTCGTCGCCTGGCGGCTCGGTGCCGGCCCGGTGCTGTCGTTCTGGCTCGCCTACATCCTCACGCGCCCGCTCGGCGCCAACATCGGAGACTTCCTCAGCTCGGCGAAGGCCGATGGCGGCCTCGGCCTCGGGACGCTGGGCACGAGCGTGCTCTTCCTCGGAACGATCCTCGTGATAGTCCTCTATCTCACCAAGACCCACAGGGACCAGACCGAGCTCGTCCATCCCGGCGACGTCTGAGAAGAGGAGCGAGGATCATGAGCCGCCTGCTCGACGGGATCCTGCTGCTCCCGCCTGTCCTCGCGCTGCTGCTGGTGTTCCTGCTGCCGGCGCTCGAGGCCTCGGTCTTCCTCGGGGTCGTGGTCCCGGGCGAGATCGGGGTCATCCTCGGTGGGGTCCTGGCCAACCAGGGCAAGCTACCGCTCGCCGCGGTGCTGCTCGCCGGCATCGCCGGCGCTGTCATCGGTGACTCGATCGGCTATGTCGTGGGTGAGCGCTATGGCGAGCGGCTGCTCTTGACGCTGCCGAAGCGGCTGCTCAAGCCGGAGCACGTGAGACGGACCGAGGAGACGATCGAGCGGCTCGGGGGGAAGGCAGTCTTCGTCGGGCGGTTCACGGCGGCGCTGCGTGCTCTCGTGCCCGGCATCGCGGGTATGTCCGGCATGACCTACCGCACGTTCTTTCCTTGGAACGTGCTCGGCGGAACGACATGGGCGACGGCGTTCGTCGTGCTCGGTTATGTGGCGGGAAGCCAGTACGAACGCGTCGCGCACTATGCCAACTATGTCGGCCTCGCCCTGCTTGCCGCCGTCATCGGCTATGCCGTCCTTCGCCACCGCCGTCACCGTCGTGACACGGCGCAGCGACAAGCTCTGCGCTAGAGGGGGAAACCGTGGATCTGTGGCAGATCACCCAGATCGTCCTCCGTCGTTGGTATGTCTTCATTCCGGTGTGCGTCGTCACGGCACTCGCGCTCACGCGCGTGAGCCACCGGGTGCAGCCGGAGTTCCACTCGACGGCCGTGGTGCAGGTGAACGGGCCGACGACGAGCCCGCATTTCGCGACGAACGCAGATGTGCCGGTCAACCCCTGGCTGCAGCAGGGAACGGCCAACACCGCGCAGGCGCTGATGATCCTGATGATGGGGCAGGCTGACCGCTACGCGATTCTCGAGGCAGGCGGATCACCGAGCTATGCCATCACGGTCCGAGCGCGGAGCTCGCTCATGACCTTCGACATCGCTGCCGACACCGCCGCCCGGGCGAAGGTGACGTCGGCGCAGATTCCGGTGCTGGTGGCGAAGGAGCTCGCCCGCGTGCAGGACGAGAGCTCCGCGCGCGACAACCAGCGGCTGACCGTCGAGGCGCTGGTGAGCGGCGAGACACCTGCGCTGTCTCAGCCGGGGCTCCGCAAGGAGCAGGCCGCCGTGCTCGGCCTCGGACTCGCGCTGGCGGTGGTGTCCTCCCTCGCCCTGGATGCGGGTCTCTCGGCCCGCCGCCGTCGGGCTGCGCGCTCAGCGCATCACGCCGGTGTGCCCCAGGGAATAGCGCCCGGGCTGGGGCCAGATGCACAGGCCGTGCGGGCCGGCGCCGACCGGGATCGTGCGGAGCAGGTGGCCATCGACGGCGGAGACGGCATAGACGACGCCGTTGTAGCGACCCGAGACCCAGAAGACCTTGCCGTCGGCTGACAGCCCGCCCATGTCGGGGCTCCCGCCGTGCGGGAGCCGCCAGGTGTGGACCACCCGCCGCGTCGCGAAGCGGATCGTCGAGATCGAGCCCTCGTCGCGGTTGGTGACCAGCAGCGTCGTGGAGTCGCGCGTGACGTAGAGCCCGTGCGCGCCCCTGCCGGTGTGCAGGAAGCCCGTGACGACGAAGCGCTTGCCGTCGACGAACCACACACCGTCGCTCATCATGTCGGCGACGAAGAACACCGTGCCGTCAGGCGACATCTTCACGTCTTGTGGCTTCGGTGCGGCCATTCCCATACGACGGGGCAGCCGCAGCACCCCGACGACCTTCTGTGCGACCGTGTCGACCTTCAGCAACTGCCCGGAGAACTCGCAGCTGACGAGGAAGTAGCGCCCGTCGCTGGAGAAGTCGGCATGGTTCACACCGGCACACGGGACCGGGACGGTCTTGCGGATGGCCATCGTGTGGGCGTCGCGGAAGACGAGCTGACGGTCGAGCGACGCCATGACAATGGCATAGGCCCCGTCGGGCGTGAAATACAGGTTGTAGGGGTCGCGCACCGCGACGGGCCGCCCGAACTCGCCTGTGACCGAGTTGATCGGGGTCAGGCTGTTGCCGAGGTCGTTGTTGACCCAGAGGGTGCGCAGATCCCACGACGGCACCACGTGCTGCGGCTCACGCCCGACCTTGACCGTGCGCAGGACCTGGTAGGTCGCGGGGTCGATGACCGTCACGCTGTTGCTCAGCGTGTTGGGGACATAGACGCGGGGCGCGACGTCCGCGAGCAACGGCGCCAGCGCACCGGGCCGGTCGGCCGCCCACACGTCGTTGGGGTCGAGCGGCGCCGGCATGCCGGGCAGCCCCGCCTGCGTCGGGCGTCTCGGCGGGGTCGGCCTCGCCGTCAACCCGCGCGCGGGCGCTGCGGCGGGTGAGGGCGGGAGCGATGCCGACGTACGCGCCGGTGCAGCGTGGCGGCTCGGAGCCGGCGAGCAGGCCGACAGCGCGACGACGAGGACCAGGGCCCCGACCGACGACGAGGCCGGTCGCCTCACGCGAGCAGCTGCGACACGGTGACCGGGCGCAGCCCCTTCTCCGACAGGCCCGCGAGGATGCCCTCGATCGCCCTCACCGTGCCGGCGTGCCCGAGGTGCAGGCTGATGACCGAACCGTTGCGCGCGAGCCTGTTAACCGTGCGTACGACCGCGGTCGGCCCGGGGTCGGTCCAGTCGAGCGAGTCGACGTCGTAGGACAGGCAGGTGCCATATCCCGCCCGCCCCGCAGCCCGCCGGATCGTCGGCGTCGTGTGCTGCGTGCCGGACGCGCGGAACCAGCGGCCCGGTGACCCCGTCAAGCGGGTGAGCTCCTGCGCGCACCCGACGATCTCGGCGTATGCCTGCGTCGCGCCGAGTCGGCGCATCGGCAGATGTCGCTGGGTGTGGTTGCCCAGCTCGTGCCCACCGTCGAGTACGCGGCGGGCCATGTCGGGCTGGGAGGTGAGCCACGTGCCGACGGCGAGCACCGTCACGTGCACCCGTCCTGCGGCGAGCTCAGCCAGCACGGCGCGGGCGATCTGCCGGTCACCGGCACCGTGAAAGGTCAGGGCCACATGGGGAGCGGTCGCCGGACCGGATCCGACCTCCGTCGCGGGGCCGGTCGGGGCATGTGTGGGGGCATGTGTCGGGGCATGTCCCGCCGGCGGTGCCGTGGCCGGTGTCGCCGCACCCCCCGTCGCCAGCGGAGGAGCCACCGCGTGGGCCGCCCGCGCCGTGCCCGGCGTCGCCGAGCAACCGGTGGCGGCGAGGCCGGCGGCCCCGGCGATACCGGCGAGCAGCTGCCGGCGTGTGGGTGTCATGCCTACCTCCGGGCTGCGACGGTGCAGCGTTCGCATGTGACGGCGTGCCTTGGACGAGGTCCTCGCTCCATTGTGCCTGGCGCTCATGACCGCAACCTGAACACGTCGGTCACCCCCCGCTGCCATCACGGGGGACGACGCACCGTCAGGGGACCTATGCCAACGACATCCTCACGACACCCGGGCTGAGTCGGTTGCAGCATCGGTCGAGGCCGAGAACCGGCTGCCGCTCGCGTCGCCGAGCCCCCGCGCCCGGAACTCCCCACGGCCACGGTCGCGGCGCCAGTCGGCGAAGGACTCCCCGAGCAGGTCCTCGAGCAGGCTGATGTCCGCGTCGACGCGTGCCAGGACGCTGCGGCGGACGTCGACGTCGAGCGGTGGCCGCTTCGCGCCGCCGCGCTGCAGGGCCCGGCGCAGCGGCGCCTCGACCGTGCGCCACACCTGCGGCGGTGCGTAGGCGCCGAGCGCCGACCCGGCGCGTACCCCGGCGCGCAGCGCGGTGTTGACCGGGTTCGCCGGGGCGAAGGCCTTGACGTTCTCCGGCGGCACCGCGCGGGCCAGCCCGGGCGTCACGCCGAGGTGCGCCGCCACCCGGTCGAGCGTGCGCTCCGGTTCGGCGACGAGCTCGCGATAGCGCAGCACCAGCACCTGCTCGCGCTCGAACAGCGTGAAGAGGTTGGCCAGCTGCATTCCGAACCGACCGAGGGCGAGGTAGTGCCAGAACGGTGCCCAGCCGTCGGCGATGCGCGCCGGCTCGGCGTCCACGGCAGCGGCGAAGTTCCCCAGCGGCTCGTAGCCGTCGGACCACAGGTGCGTCCAGTTGGAGTAGGCGCGGTCGACCGGGTCGCGGACGATGGCGACGAGCCGCGCGTCGGGCACGTCGCGCGCGATGCGGGTCTGGGCGGCAAGGTCGTGGAGGTAGAACGGCGTGCTCTCCCCGCGCAGCGCGTCCGCGGGAGCGCCATCGAAGAGCGCTTCGTATCGGTCACGCTGCCACACCCACTCGCGGGCGCTGTGTGCGTCGCCCGGCCCGCGCTGACCGCGGCCGCCGCTGCGCGCCGGGCGTACGCCGTCGCACAGATAGAACTTCGGCTCCTTGACGGGCGACAGGAACAGCTGCGGATGCGTGGCGAGCGCCGCGTGCAGGGCAGTCGTTCCGGCCTTGGGCGCGCCGAGGACGAAGAACTGGGGAAGAGGCATGGGGTGTCTTCTCTGCTAGTCAGGTATTCCGACCGGTTGACTAGAGAATATAGTGCGACATGACCGCGCTCCCGCTACCCCCGAGGTGAGACACGTGACGACTCTGACGCTGCCCACGGATACACGTTCGTGGTGGGACGAGAGCGCCGTCGTCATCGAGGCGCCGGAGCCGGGCGCGGGCGCCTGGGCCGGTGGGCCGAGCGCCGTGCTGAGCGAGTCGGGGTTCCATCTGGCCTACCGCCTGCGGCGGCCGGTCGGGCAGGGTCGCGGCTTCGCCAACGTGCTGGCCCGCTCCGACGACGGCCTGCGGTTCGAGACGGTCGGTGTGCTCGACAAGGACACGTTCGGTGCCGAGTCGCTGGAACGCCCCGCCATCGTGCGCACACCCGAGGGGCGCTGGCGCGCGTACGTCAGTGCGGCGACTCCCGGGTCCTACCACTGGCGGGTCGACGTGCTCGAGTCCGCGACCTACGAAGGGCTCGCGACGGCGCAGCCTCGCACCGTCCTGCCGGGCAGCGACCTGCTCGCCGTGAAGGACCCGGTCGTCCTGCACGCCGGTGGCCGCTGGCACCTGTGGGCGTCGGTGCACCCGCTCGAGGACGACGCGAGCACCGACCGGATGACGACCGAGCACGCGACCAGCGACGACGGCATCGCCTGGACGTGGCACGGCACCGCCCTGGGGCCGCGGCCCGGCGCGTGGGATGCGCGCGGTGTGCGAATAACCGCGGTGGTTCTCGACGGTGCTCGGGCCGTGGCCTACTACGACGGCCGGGCCACGGCGCAGGAGAACTGGGAGGAGCGCACCGGGCTCGCTCACGGCAGCGGACCGCTCGGCCGCTTCACGCAGGTAGGCAGCGGGCCGGCCCTCGCGTCACCGCACGCGCCGCACGGCCTGCGCTACGTCAGCGTCCTCGACCTGCCCGACGGGTCACGCCGGTTCTACTACGAGGCGACGCGCGCCGACGGTGCCCACGAGCTGCGCACCCACCACTGATTCGGGCAGGTCCACTCAGAGGTGGGTGTCGGGGTCCACGCGCTCGACGATCACGGCGCCCGGCTTGGGGGCGTCGACGCGGCGCTGCAGCCAGGACAGCCCCTGCTGCGCCATGCCCAGCCCCTGGCTCACGCGGGCGCGGTTCGCGGGGGTGTCGATGTGGCGCCGCGCTGTCTCGAGGTGCTGTCGGCCGGCACCGGTCTTGTCGAGTCGGGTGAGCGGCTTCGTGAACATCTTCGGGTCCATAGGGCGCTTCTCCCCAAACGGGCTGTGCCCGAACCGCTGCCCTCAGGTCAGGGCAGCGGTTCGCACCTGGTGGCGCAGCGCTGTGGCGGCGACGTAGGAGGGCCAGGGCGTGTTCCAGTCGGCCATGCCGGGGTCGCCCCGCTTCACGAGGTCGGTCGCGGCGCGCCTGGTGTTCACGACCGTCACCACGTCACCGACGCGCGCCAGGGCGTAGAACGCCTTGCCGTGGCTGTCGGAGAGGTTGATGCAGCCGTGCGACACGTTCTCGCGCCCCTGGTGGCCTACCGACCACGGCGCCGCGTGCACGAACGTGCCCGACCAGGTCAGGCGTACGTCCCAGTTGACGGTGAGGTCGTACCAGTTCTTCTGCGTCTTGTCGCAGGTGATGTTGGCGTTGCACGACGTCATGCGCCGGCTCGGGTCGCGGTCGAGGACGACATAGGTGCCGGAACGCGTCACGAACTCGGGCTTGCCGAGACTGGTGGGGTAGGTCGAGACCGTCTTGCCGTTCAGCCGCACCGTGAGCCTGTGCTTGGCGCCGTCCACGAGGGTGACGTGGGAGTCCCCGATCGCGAACGCGGCGAGATAGCTGCGGGTGCCCCAGCGGGACCCGGCGACCGGCACGCCGTTGAGGTCGAGCTCGACCTGCACGCGCGTGCGTGCGGGCCAGTAGGCGCGTGGCCGGAAGTGCAGCTCGCGGCTGCTGACCCAGTGCCACGAGCCGATGACGGGCGTGGTCGTGCGCACGTGCGCGTGCGTCTCCACGGCCAGTCGGTCGGTCACGGGGTGGTCGAAGCGCACGATGACCGGCTGCCCGACACCGACGGTGCTGGAGCTGCCAGGCAGGAGCGAGAGCATCACGCGGTTGGCGGCCGGGACGTCGGCAACGGTGACGGTGCCGGTGAGGGCGCTGTGGGTGCCGTCGGGCAGCAGCACGTCGGCCGCAATGTCGTAGCGCGCTCGCGGGATCGGTGCGGCGGTGCTGACCCAGGCGCGCATGCCGGGAGCCACGGTGCCGGTCAGCGGTGCGGGTGTGGCTCCGGGCATCGCTCTCGACGGTGCGAGGTCGGCGCTCGGCTGGGTCGCGGACGGCGTCGCGGTGACGCCGACGAGCGCTCCACCGGTGACGGCCACCTTGAGCGGCGCGTCGAAGGGAGCGAGCCGAGCGCCGAGGTGCAGCACCGGGAGCGGCGAGACCGGGCCACCGCCGGGCGCGGTCGGAGCCGGGCTGCCGGGCAGGCCCGCGGCCGTGCGCGAGGCCGAGGCGGGGGTGCTGCAGGCGGCGAGGACAGGCAGCGCGGCGAGAACGACGAGCAGCGGGAGGCGCCGCGGCGATCTCCCGTGGGCGGTCAGGCGCGCCTGCCCACGCAGTGCGAGCCGGAGATCACGCGGTGCTGACATGTGCTGATGATAAGCGGCCGTGCTGACACACCACGGACCCGACCGGCAGCGCGGCGGTCTCGGCCGGACTGTCACGATCGGGGAGTGGACTCGCAGCCGTTCGACGACCTCGGCGCGCTGGTCGTGGGCGCCGCGGTGGCCGTCGTGCTGGCCTGCCTCGCGGCTGCGTTCGCGTGGCGGCGTCGGGGCAGGTCGGCGGCGGTGCGCGTCGGGTGCAACGTGCTGCTCGTCGCGGCCGTCCTGGGGGTGCTCGCCCTCACGGTGGCGCCCGGCATGAGCTCCGGGCACCACGTCAACCTCGTGCCGCTGCGCGGAATCCACGGCGAGCTGGGAAAGCGCAACGAGGGCGTCGGCGTCGTCAATCTCGTGGGCAACGTGCTGATGTTCTGCCTGCCCGGCTTTCTCACGAGGTTCGCCCTGGGCTGGTCGGTCCGCCGCACCGTGGCCGCCGGTCTGATCGCTTCGCTGGGCATCGAGGTCGTGCAGTATGCGCAGGACGCCGGGCGCAGCTCCGACATCGACGACGTCGTCCTGAACTCCCTCGGCGCCGCGGTCGGCGCGGTGCTCGCCGCGGCGGCTGCCCGCTTCACTGCGGGACGAGCATGACCTCCGCGGCCTGAGCGCCCTTGTCACCGGTGGCCCGGGCGAACGTGACCCGCGCCCCCTCGTCGACGCCCGCCGCCGCGTCACCCTTCAACGAGGAGTAGTGCACGAAGAGGTCACCGCTGCCGTCGTCGGGTGAGATGAACCCGAAGCCCTTGTCGGCGTTGTACCACTGCACCGTGCCCTGCTCGGGCTCGCCGGTCACCTCGAGCTCCGAGGACGCCCGGGCGGGCCCGCGGGCGGGGCGGTTGCTGCGCTGGGGTGCACGCTCGGCCGGGCGGTCGGGGGCCAGGGCGCGTACGTCCTCGGCGAGCAGTCCTCGCTCGCCGTTCGACAGCACGAACTCGACACGGTCACCGGGGTTGAGCGTGCGATAACCGGTGGCGCCGCTGATCGCCGAGAAGTGCACGAAGACGTCTTCAGGTGTGATGAACCCGAAGCCCTTGTCGGCGTCGAACGTGCGCACCGTGCCGCGCACCACGATCACGGGAGCCGCGTCGGGGGCGGCGGCCAGCAGGCGTACGTCGTGGGCCTGCGGCCCGCGAGCGCCCGGCATCCGCTCGAACTCGACGGGCTGGCCCTCGTCGAGCGTGCGGTAGTCGCCGTCGGCGTCGTTGATGGCGCTGAAGTGGCAGAAGACGTCGTCGCCACCGTCGTCGGGGGTCAGGAAGCCGAAGCCCTTGTCGGCGTCGAACCAGGCCACCACGCCCGTGACGATGTCGGCGTCGCCGGCTTCGTTCTCGGGGCGGGGCGGGTGGTGGGGCTGCGGCTCGCGCGGGCTGCCGCCCGGCAGTGCGCGTACGGCGGTGGCCTGCGGCCCGCGGTCGCCCGTGCCCTGGGTGAACTCGACCCGCTGGCCCTCGTCGAGCGTGCGGTAGTTGGCGTCGCCCGCGATCTCGGAGTAGTGGACGAACAGGTCCTCGCCGGTCTCGTCGGAGGTGATGAAGCCGAAGCCCTTGTCGCCGTTGAACCATCGCACTGTTCCCGAAGCCATACGTCCAGTGTCCTCTACGGTGGCGCTGTGCCGGACCCGAGCCTGCTCGCCGACCTGCGCGCCCAGGCCTTCGCCCGAGACGCGGCCGGCCTGCGCCGCGAGACCCGTCCGCGCGCCGCGGCGGGAGGGCTGCTCGACCTGGCCGGCAACGACTATCTCGGGCTGGCCCGCGATCCCCGGGTGGTCGAGGCGGGCGTCGAAGCGATGCGTACGTGGGGCGCCGGCGCCACGGGCTCACGGCTCGTGTCGGGCACCACCGCGCTGCACGCCGAGCTCGAGGACGCGCTGGCCGGGTGGACCGGGCAGCCCGCGGCCCTGGTGCTGTCCTCGGGCTACCTCGCCAACCTCGCCGCCGTGTGCGGGCTGGCGGACAGGGACACGCTCGTGGTCTCGGACGCGCACGTGCACGCCTCGCTCGTCGATGCGTGCCGGTTGTCGCGCGCGCGGGTCGTGGTCGTGCCGCACGGCGACGTCGATGCTGTCGACACGGCCCTGGCCGCGCGGCCCGAGGAGCGCGCGCTCGTGCTGACCGAGTCGGTGTTCAGCGTGCTCGGTGACGCCGCCGACCTGCGGGCCCTGTCCGACGTCTGCGCGCGGCGTGACGCCGTCCTGGTCGTGGACGAGGCGCACTCGCTCGGGGTCACGGGCGGTGGGCGGGGGTCGCTCGTCGAAGCGGGTCTCGCGGGCGCTCCGCACGTGGTCGTCACGGTGACGCTGTCGAAGGCGCTGGGCGCGCAGGGCGGGGCGGTCCTCGGGGCGGTCGAGGTGCGCGAGCACCTGGTCAACCGCGCGCGCCCGTTCATCTTCGACACGGGGCTCGCGCCCGCCAGCGCGGGCGCGGCCCTGCGCGCGCTGCGGGTCGTCGGCGAGGAGGCCGAGCGCGTCGCGCGGGTGCGCGCGCACGTCGCTGCCCTGGCGGCCGCGGCGGGTCAGCGCCCGCCCGCGGGGGCGGTGTTCTCCGTGCCGATCGGTGCGGCCGCATCGGCGCTGGCCGCCGCCGCGCAATGCGCTGAGCAGGGTGTCGTCGTCGGCTGCTTCCGGCCGCCCTCGACGCCCGACGACGTCAGCCGGCTGCGGGTGACGGCGAGCGCGGCGCTGAGCGACGCCGACGTGCAGCGAGCTGTGGGTGTGCTGCGGGGTGCCGTGCTCGCCGCCGAAGCCGGCTAGCGAGTCAGCTCGACGAGCAGCCGCGAGGGTCCGCGCACGAGCATGCTGGCCCGCCACGGCACGTCGTCGAGTGGCTCGGCTGCGTGCAGGTGCGGTGCGAGCCGGCGCAGGCCCTCCCACGCCACGGCGGCCTCGAGCCGCGCGAGGCGGGCGCCGAGGCAGATGTGCGGGCCGAAGCCGAAGGCCAGGTGCGGCGGCCCCGTGCGGGCCGGCTCGACAAGGCCGGGCTCGGACCACAGCGCGGGGTCGCGGTTGGCCGCCGCCAGCGCCACCAGCACGCTCGCCCCGGAGGGGATGTCGGAGGTGCCGAGGCGACATGCGGCACGGGCATAGCGCCAGGTCGCGCCCTCGATCGGGCTCGCCCAGCGCAGGCACTCCTCGACGACCTTCGTGGCGTCCGTCGCGTCGGGTCGCAGCGCCCCCGACAGCAGCAGCCACCCCATCGAGGCGATGAGGTTCATCGTCGTCTCGTAGCCGGCGAAGAGCAGCAGGAAGCAGGTCGCGAGCAGCTCGTCGTCGGTGAGGGCCGCCTCGGCACCCGCCCGCGCGAGAGCGTCGAACAGCCCCGCCGGGCGCCTCTCGCCGCGAGCCAGACCGCCTGCCCGCGCTGTGCGCACCAGCGCGCGGACATAGGCCTCGAGCTCTGCCCATGCCTGCTCGAGCGCCGCCGGCTCCGGGTGCGATGCGCGCGGAGCGGCGACCGTGGCCGTGAGCGCGCGCAGCTGGTGCCGGTCGGCGAGCGGCACGCCGAGGATGTCGAAGATGACGAGGGTGGCGAACGGGAAGGCGTAGGCCGAGACGAGGTCGTGCGTGCCGGCGGCGAGCCCGTCGAGCAGCTCGCGCGAGATGCTCCGCACACGCGGCGCGAGCCCCGCGACCGCGCTCGCGCTGAACCGCTCGCTCACCGCCGCCCGCAGCCGCAGGTGCTCGGAGCCGTCGGCGTTGAGCATGTGCCGCTCGAGCACCCGGGCGGCCGCCGGCCGTGCGCCGGTGCGGGGGTCGGCGGAGAAGGCACGGGCGTCACGCAGCACCTCGCGCGCGAGGGCGGCGTCCACGACGACCCAGGCGGTCGAGCCGTTGGGAAGACGGACCGGTGCGACGCCACCCGCCTCACGCACCTGGTCGTAGGCGCCGAACGGGTCCCGGGCGAAGCCGGGGGACGCGGGGTCCAGCGCCAGCAGCGTGGGTGGACTCACGAGGTGCGCTCCCCGTGCTCGCTGCACCGGGCGCGCCAGCCGAACGGCAGCACCTGCACGACCATGCGGCGCCCGCACGCCCGGCACCAGCGCGGCGGGTCGGTGGCAGCGAGCCGCGCGTCGCACGCCTCGTGCGCACCGCCTCCGGCTGCGGCTCCGCACCCCTCGCAGAACATCAGCAGCCCTCGCAGAACACGTCAGACGCGCCCGGTCAGGGCCTTCAGCGGCATCTTGAGCTCGTCGAGCATCTCGAGGTCCGAGGTCGCCGACCGGCCGAGCGTCGTCAGGTAGTTGCCGACGATCAGCGCGTTCACACCGCCCAGCACGCCCTGGCGCGCGCCCAGGTCACCGAGTGTGAGCTCACGCCCGCCGGCGAACCGCAGCATCGTGCGGGGAAGCGCGAGCCGGAACGCCGCGACCGCCCGAAGCGCGTCGACCGCGGAGAGCCGCTCGTGGTCGGCGAACGGGGTGCCGGGACGCGGGTCGAGGAAGTTCAGGGGCACCTCGTGCGGGTCGACGGCCGCCAGCTGCGCCGCGAACTCGGCGCGCTGAGCGAGCGACTCACCCATGCCGAGGATGCCGCCGCAGCAGACCTCCATGCCGAGCTCGCGCACCAGCTCCAGCGTGGCGAACCGCTCCTCCCAGGCGTGCGTCGTGACGACGTGCGGGAAGAACGAGCGCGCGGTCTCGAGGTTGTGGTTGTAGCGGTGCACGCCCGCCGCGACCAGGCGCTCGCCCTGCTCGCGGGTCAGGATGCCCAGCGAGCACGCGACGTCGATGCGCACCGCGGCGTGGATCGCCTCGACGGCCTCGACGACCTGGTCCATCAGCCGCTCGTCGGGACCGCGGACCGCAGCGACGATGCAGAACTCGGTCGCGCCGGTCGCCGCGGTCTGGCGGGCGGCCTCGACGAGGGAGGGGATGTCGAGCCAGGCCGCACGCACGGGCGAGAGGGGGAAGCGGCCCGACTGCGAGCAGAAGTGGCAGTCCTCGGGGCAGCCGCCGGTCTTGATGCTGACGATGCCCTCGACCTCGACCTCGGGACCGCACCACCGCAGCCGCACCTCGTGGGCCAGCGAGAGCGTGTCCGGCACGAGCGCGTCGGGCAACGCCAGCACCTCGAGCAGCTGCGCCTCGCCCAGTCCGACGCCGCGCTCCAGCACCTGCTCACGGGCGAGCTCCAGCACGTCAACCGTCAACGTCCGACCTCCACATCACGCGGAACCCGGGCGCGAGATGCGCCCGGGCGGCTGCCGCGAACGCGTCGTGGCCGAGGGCGCCCAAACCGTCAGGGGCGCCTCCGAGCAGCGGCACACCCGCATAGCGCGGCAGGCTCGACAGGTTACTTCGCTCGGCGAGGCCGGCCGTCTCAGCCGCAGGCGCGGCACCGACGACCACGCCGAGGCACGGCACCCCCCTCGTGCGCAGCGCCTCGCACGTCAGAGCCGTCGCGTTCAACGTGCCGAGCCCGGCGCGGGCGACGACAACGACGGCGCCGCCGAGCGCCAGGGCCAGGTCGGCCAGCGTGCCGCCCTCGCCGTCGAGCCGCACCAGCAACCCGCCCGCACCCTCGACCAGCAGCAGGTCGCGGTCGGTCAACGACCCGATCCGCGCGGCGACCGCCGCCATCGTCGGCAGCGCCACCCCCGCGTGCTCGGCCGCGACATCGGGCGCCAGCGGGTCGGGCAGCCGCACGAACTCGTGCACGTCGGCGAGGCCGGCGAGGCGGCGTACGTCGTCGGCGTCGCCCGGCTCACCGGCGACGAGCCCCGTCTGGACCGGCTTCACATACGTGACGCGCAGCCCGTCCGCGAGCGCCAGCGTCGCGAGCGCCGCCGACACGACGGTCTTGCCCACCCCGGTGTCGGTGCCGGTGACGAGCACGACCTTCACGCGGCCCCCGCCGCTGCGACGACCGCGGCACCGATGGCTGCCAGGTCGTCGTCGCCGGTGGAATAGGGCGGCATCGTGTAGACGAGGTCGCGGAAGGGCCGCAGCCACACCCCGCACCCGACCGCGGCAGCCGTCGCGGCGGGCACGTCGACCGGGTGGTCGAGCTGCACGACGCCGATGCCGCCGAGCACCCGCACGTCGAGGACGCCCGGGAGCGCACGCGCCGGAGCCAGTGCCACGCCGAGCCCGGCCTCCAGACGGCGTACGTCTGCCTGCCACCGGCCGTCGAGCAGCAGCCCGGTGCTCGCCAGAGCCACGGCGCAGGCGAGCGGGTTGGCCATGAACGTCGGCCCGTGCATGAGCACCCCGGCCTCTCCGGTGGACACGGTGCGGGCCACTCGCGTCGTGCACAGCATGGCCGCGAGCGACACATAGCCGCCGGTCAGCGCCTTGCCGACGCACATCACATCGGGCGTCACACCGGCGAGCCCGGCGGCGAACAGGCTGCCGGTGCGCCCGAACCCGGTCGCGATCTCGTCGAGGACCAGCAGGAGCCCGTGCTCGTCGCACAGCTCGCGCAGCACGCGCAGATAGCCAGGGTTGAAGAACCACATGCCGCCCGCGCCCTGCACGACCGGCTCGACGATGACCCCCGCGAGCCGGTCGCGGTGCGCGAGGACGAGCGCCGTCACCTCCTCCACCCACCCCTGGTCGACCGGCTCGTCGACGCCCCCGGGCGGTCGCGGCGCGAACACCTGTGGTGCCAGCGCGCCTGCGAAGAGCCGGTGCATCCCGCCGACCGGGTCGCACACGGACATCGCGCCGAACGTGTCGCCGTGGTAGCCCCCGCGCACGGCGAGCATCGCCGTGCGCTGCGCGAAGCCGGCGTTGCGCGCGTACTGCAGGCAGGTCTTGATCGCGACCTCGACCGACACCGATCCGGAGTCGGCGAAGAAGACGTGCTCGAGGCCGGGCGGCGTCATCTCCACGAGCCGCTGCGCCAGCCGGATCGCGGGTTCGTGCGTCAGCCCGCCGAACATCACGTGCGACATGCGCCCCAGCTGGTCATGAGCGGCGGCGTCGAGGGCGGGATGGCGATAACCGTGGATCGCGGACCACCAGGACGACATCGCGTCGACCAGCTCGCGGCCGTCGGCCAAGGTCAGCCGGACGCCCGCCGCGCTCGCCACGGCGAGCGGCGGATCGGCGGACGGCATCGCCGTGTAGGGGTGCCAGACGTGCACGCGGTCGTAGGCGAGCAGCTCGTCCCACGTCGCGGGCGGTTCCTCGGCCTGCGCCAACGCAGGGGCAGCGTCCATGTCCTCTTCCGCATCTGAGCCGGCCGGTCAGAGGCGGCGGCTCTCATCCTCCTGCATCGCCCGGACGGCCGCGCAGCTGGCGGGCGATCTCGGTCAACAACCACGCCCGGTGCTGGCGTATCGCCGGGGTGCTGGGGGCGATGAGCATCGTGTCGGCGACGTTCTGGCCCTCGGCCTGCTCGAGCGCGTCACGGTAGCGCTCGGGCGCGCCCAGGTCGGCGGCCGCAAGGCGCAGCCGCACCGTGATCTGCGGCTCGCCCTGGGCGTACGCCGACAGGGCCGCGGCCCGCAGCTGTCGCCGCCCGCCGGCGAACTGCTCAGCCACGTCGACCAGGCGCCGGGCCACGTCGCTGACCCGCGCGCCCTCGTCGAGAAGCAGCAGCTGATGCTCACGCACGACGTTCTCGCAGTGGTCGCAGACCGCGAGCAGGAGCTCGGGGCGTACGTCGGGCAGCACGATCTCCGTGCCGACGACCTCCGCCAGCTCCTCGGCGTCGTTGTTCTCGTCGAGCCGCGCCCACTGCTCCAGCAGCTCGGCGGGCGAGCTCTCGGCCGGCGGCGGCGTCGCGTGGGACAGCTCGAACCACACGGTCTTGCCGCCCGAGGCGAGTGGATCCGATCCCCATGAGGAGGCCAGCGCGTCGACGAGGGTCAGCCCGCGGCCCTGGATCGCGTCGACCGCCGACGGTGCCCACCGGGGCAGCTGCTCGGAGCCGTCGTCGACCTCCACCCGGACGCGCTGCTCCGTGACCGTCACGTGGAGCAGGATGGCTGTGCGCGCGTGCATGACCGCATTGCAGACCAGCTCGGTGACCAGCAGGGCCGCGTCGGGCACCAGGTCAGCACAGCCGGCGCGCTCGAGCTCGTCGCTGACGAGCCCGCGTGCCGTCCTGACCGAGAGCGGGTCAGGGGGAAGTCGCATGATCAACCGGTTCACCGGCCCCGCCGCGGGCTCTTGTTCGAGCACTGTCAGGCGGCGTCGAACTGGCGTACGTCGACGGCGAGTGCGAGCCGCTGCAGCCCGTCGCGGATGCGCGTCTTCGTCGTGCTCAGGGGCACGCCGAGCTCCCGGGCGACCTCGCGGTAGGTCAAGCCGCCGTAGAACGCCAGCGTCACGGCCTGCAGCTGCAGCGGCGTGAGAAACGCGAGCCCGTCGCGGACCCGTTCCTGGTCAACGCGCCGGCTGACGAGCTCGGCGATGTCGTCCCCGGCCACCAGCAGGTCGGCGTCCTGCGCCGAGGCGACGTCGCGGCGGCGGCTCGACTGCTCCGCGCGCACCCGGTCCACGGCGCGGCGCTGCGCCATGGTCATGAGCCATGCCAGGGGGCTACCGCGGCCGGGGTCGAAACGCGCAGCGGTGCGCCACACCTCGATCAGCACCTCCTGCGCCACCTCCTCGGCGAGCGCGCGGTCGCGCACCACGACCCAGGCGCGGTCGCGGACCTGCGACCAGATCGCCGTGAAGAGCAGCTCGAAGGCCGCCGCGTCACCGCAGCCCACGTCATGCAAGATCTCCACCAGCAACGCGGCATAGCTGTCCGCGCGCGCATCGTCTTTGGTCACTGGCCGCCTTCGTCTCAGCGTTGCCCCCGTGTCCCCGTGACGTCTAACGAGCCCGGCACAAAAGGGTCACGCAAAGTCAAGAATTGATTCCGGACCGTGTTTGGCCTTGTCGTGGCTCTGCCCAGGTGGGGAAGTTCTCAACCCAGACGTATCGGTCATGTCATGCGGCGTGCTCATCGGAATGGGTAGGGCTGCTCCTCGTCGTGAGGGGAGCGCTCTCCAGGCACGAACCGGCCCTTGCGGAGGGTCCGGAACGGCTCGTACGCTCGTCGTCCTCGAGGTCCACCTCGACACGCTGACAAGCCCGACCGCCGCGGCCCTTGCGGTCACGGGCGGGTGGCAGACCTGGACCACGGCGGGCGGCACGCTCGCCTCGATGACCGCTACGCCCGCTGATCTCGGCTCATTCTCGGGGGCCGGCCGTTTCGTCGTCCTCAGGATACCCATTGGGGGTATCATGTGCGCCACGGACGTACGAAAGGACCCCGATGCCGCACGGTTATGCCGACAGCAAGGACGCGCATCTCAAGCGGCTCCGCCGCATCGAGGGTCAGGTGCGCGGCTTGCAGCGCATGATCGAGAGTGACACCTACTGCATCGACATCCTGACCCAGATCTCGGCGGCCACGCGCGCGCTCGAGTCGGTTGCCGTGCTGCTGGTCGAGGAGCATCTCTCGCACTGCGTCGCCGACGCGATCCACACGGGTGGGGCCGAGGCCGACGCCAAGGTCAAGGAAGCCGCCGCCGCCATCGCCCGCCTGGTCCGATCCTGAAGGAGGAGCACCCGTGTCGAGCTCAGCCGGCCCCTTGGGCCTCACCACGACCTACGCCGTCGACGGGATGACGTGCGGTCACTGCGCGTCCGCGGTGACCAGCGAGATGCAGGCGCTGCCCGGCGTGATGGCCGTGTCGGTCGACCTGGCCGCGGGCGCGACGTCCACCGTCACCGTCGTCAGCACCGCGCCGCTCACCCGCCAGCAGGTCGAGCAGGCGCTCGACGAAGCAGGCGACTACTTCCTCGCCGACAACGACTGAGCCGGGGAGGCCCCTCAATGAGCACGCAGGACATCGAGCTGAGCATCAGCGGCATGACCTGCGCGTCATGCGCCGCACGCATCGAGAAGAAGCTCAACAAGCTCGAAGGCGTGAGCGCGACGGTCAACTACGCCACGGAGAAGGCCAAGGTCACTTATGCGCCGGCCGTCGGGCCGGCGCTGCTGCTACGCACGATCGAGGCCACCGGCTATGGCGCCGCGGTCACGCCCGCGGCTCGTCCGATCGCAGCCGTCGCCGACGACGCCCGCGCGCTGCGGCAGCGCCTGCTCGTCTGCCTCGCGCTGACCCTCCCGGTGGTGGTGCTCGCGATGGTGCCCGCGCTGCAGTTGCGCAACTGGCAGTGGGCCTCGCTCGTGCTTGCCGCGCCCGTCGTCGTGTGGGGCGCACTGCCCTTCCACCGCGCGGCCCTCACGAACGCGCGTCATCGCGCGGCGACGATGGACACGCTGATCTCGCTCGGTGTCACCGCTGCGTTCGGGTGGTCGCTGTGGGCGCTGTTCGTCGGCGACGCGGGTAAGCCCGACATGCACATGACCCTGCGCCTGCTGCCGCAGCGCGGCGGCGGCAGCTCCGAGATCTACCTCGAGGTCGCGTCCGCCGTCACGGTCTTCATCCTCGCCGGGCGCTACGCCGAGGCGCGGGCCAGGAAGCAGTCGGGCGCGGCGCTGCGGGCGCTGCTCGACCTGGGCGCGAAGGACGTCGCCGTCATGCGTGAGCCGGGCGGCGATGGCGCACAGAGCGAGGTGCGGATGCGCATCGAGGACCTCGCCGTGGGTGACGTGTTCGTCGTACGCCCCGGCGAGAAGGTGGCCACCGACGGGGTCGTCGTCGACGGCTCCTCGGCGATCGACGCGTCCCTGCTGACCGGCGAGCCCGTGCCCGTCGAGGTGCGGCCCCGCGACGTGGTCGCCGGCGCGACGGTCAACGCCGGCGGCCGTCTGCTCGTACGCGCCACCCGCGTCGGCGCCGACACCCAGCTGGCGCAGATTGCGCGCCTGGTCGAGAACGCCCAGAACGGCAAGGCGGACGTGCAGCGGCTCGCCGACCGCGTCTCCGCCGTCTTCGTGCCCGTCGTGATGGCTCTCTCGCTGCTCACCCTCGCGGCGTGGCTGCTGCTGGGTGGCGGCGCCACCGCAGCGTTCACGGCGGCGGTCGCCGTGCTGATCATCGCCTGCCCGTGCGCCCTCGGCCTCGCCACTCCCACGGCACTCATGGTGGGCACCGGTCGCGGCGCCCAGCTCGGCATCCTCATCAGGGGCCCGCAGGTGCTCGAGTCGACGCGGCGCGTGGACACCGTCGTGCTCGACAAGACCGGCACGGTCACGACCGGGCGGATGAGCCTTGTCGCCGTCGTGGCCGCCGCCGGTGAGACCGATCACGAGGTGCTACGGCTCGCCGGGGCTCTCGAGAACGGCTCCCAGCATCCCCTGGCCACGGCGATCGCGGCAGCGGCGAAAGCGGCCGGGCCGCTCGCCCCTGTGGAGGACTTCCGCAGCGACGACGGTCGCGGGGTCGCGGGGGTGGTCGACGCCCACGCCGTCGTGGTCGGTCGCCGCGCCTGGCTCGCCGAGCAGTGGGCGCAGCCCGCCGACGAAGCCCTGCTCGCCGCCGCCACCCAGGCCGAGAGCGAGGGGCGTACGCCGGTGTGGGTCGGTTGGGACGGCGCCGTGCGCGGCATCGTCGTCGTCGCCGACACCGTCAAGGGCACGTCCGCCGAGGCGGTGCGCCAGCTGCGTGCCCTCGGCCTGCGGCCTGTGCTGCTGACCGGCGACAACGCGCGCGCGGCCCACGCCGTCGCCGCGTCGGTCGGTATCACCGAGGTCATCGCCGAGGTCCTCCCGCAGGACAAGGTGGACCACGTCCGCCGGCTGCAGGCGGAGGGCCGGGTCGTGGCCATGGTCGGTGACGGCGTGAACGATGCCGCTGCCCTCGCCGCAGCCGACCTCGGACTCGCGCTGGGCACGGGTGCAGACGTCGCGATCGAGGCGGCCGACCTCACGCTCGTACGCGGCGACCTGCGCGCCGCCGCCGACGCCATTCGCCTCTCGAGGGCGACGCTGCGCACGATTCGGGGCAATCTGTTCTGGGCCTTTGCCTACAACGTCGCGGCGCTGCCGCTCGCGGCGAGCGGCTACCTCAACCCGCTGCTGGCTGGTGCCGCCATGGCGTTGAGCTCGGTCTTCGTCGTGACCAACAGCCTGCGGCTGCGTCGCTTCGCGCCACGCAGCGGCTGACCCGATGAGCTCGGCCGGGGCTGCGCGACCCACAGCGCATTCCCAGCAAGCTCCCAGAACCGCCCCAGAGTGGTCCCTCACTCTGGGCGCATGGCCACCGCAGTGACGTCGGGCGCACGTCGGCAGACCGGCCGAGGCCGCGTACGTCCCGCGCCGGCGTGGTGGCGCGACGCGGCCGGGGTGGCTTGCTGGCTCAGTGTTCTGGTCGTCGTCGCCCTGTGGCTCAGGGGCCGCGGCGGGCAGGCCCTCGTGTCGTCGCCGGCGGACTCGCTCACCTCGCTGGGCCGCCTGGCAGGGCTCGTGGCCGCTGACCTGCTGCTGCTGCAGGTTTTCCTGATGGCCCGTGTGCCGATGGTGGAGCGAAGCTATGGCCAGGACGAGCTCGCTCGCCGGCACCGTCTCGTCGGCTTCTGGTCTTTCAACCTGCTGGTCGTGCACATCGTCCTCATCACGCTCGGCTACACCATGAGCGGGCACACCGACGTCGTCTCCGAGACGTGGTCGCTGCTGACGACCTACCCCGGCATGCTGCTCGCGTTCCTCGGCACCGTCGCGCTCGTCGCGGTGACGGTCACCTCGATCCGCGTCGCGCGGCGCAAGCTGCGCTACGAGTCGTGGCACCTGCTGCACCTCTATGCCTACCTCGGGGTCGGTCTGTCGCTACCCCACCAGATCTGGACCGGCGCCGACTTCACCAGCTCAGCCCTCGCGCGCACCTACTGGTGGAGCGCGTACGCCCTCGCCGCTGGAGCAGTCCTCGTCTTCCGTGTCGGCCTGCCCGTGTGGCGCACGCTGCGGCACGGCATCACCGTCACGTCCGTCACGCGCGAGGGCCTCGGCGTCGTCACGGTCCGCATGGCCGGTCGCGGGCTGCACAAGCTGCCCGTGCGGGCCGGGCAGTTCTTCGTGTGGCGCTTCCTCGACGGGCCGGGCTGGTCGCGCGGCAACCCCTACTCGCTGTCGGCCGCTCCGCGCGGGGACAGCGTGCAGATCACGGCGAAGGACCTCGGCGCCGGCAGCGGTCGTCTGGCGTCCCTGCAGCCGGGGACCAAGGTGCTCATCGAGGGGCCGTACGGCCGACTCACCGGTGAGCACCGTGTCGGCACGAAGGTGGCCATGCTCGCCTGCGGCATCGGGATCACGCCGATGAAGGCGCTGCTCGAGGACCTCGACTATGCGCGCGGGGACGCCGTGCTCGTCTATCGAGCGCGCAGCCTCGACGAGCTGGCGCTGCGCGGCGAGATCGAGGCCCTGGCCGCTAACCGGGGAGTCGCCGTGCACTACCTCGTGGGCCCGCGGATGACGTCGCGCACGTCGTGGCTCCCCGCGGGTGCGCAGGCGTGGGGCGAGGCCGAGGCGGTGCTCCGGCTCGTCCCGGGACTGCGCCAGCACGACGTCTTCCTCTGTGGGCCTGACGCGTGGATGTCCTCCGCCCGCAGCGCCGTCCTCGCCGCAGGCCTTCCCGAGGCGCAGCTGCACCTGGAGCGCTTCACATGGTGAGCACCTGGTCGATGAGAGCTGCAGCGACATCGCGACGCGAGATCAGGGAGGGCCAGGCATGAGACGCCCCGTAGCGGCGGCCATGTCCGGGCTCAGCGTCGCCGTCGCAGGCTACGGGCTGTGGTCCAGCGCTGCGAGCCCCGCGACCCCGCCAGCCGTCGCAGCCGTCGCGGCCGCCGCAGGCGTCGCAGGGGTCGTGGTCGACGGGGCGGTTGTCCTTGCGCCGGCACCTACCGTCACCGCTACGCCTCCGCCCACCACTCCCATCCCCACTCCCACTCCCACTCCGGTCGCGAAGGCTGCCGGCGTGACGGTCAACGGGAGCGCCGTCGGCACGAGATACGGCGACGTCCAGGTGCAGCTCAAGGTCACCGGTGGTCGCATCGTGTCCGCGACCGCGCTGACCTATCCGCGAGGTTCCGGGCGCGACCGGGAGATCAACAGCTATGCCATCCCCGTGCTCGAGCAAGCGACAGTCGCTGCCCAGAGTGCGCAGATCGACACGGTGTCCGGGGCGACGTTCACGTCGGAGGGCTACCTGACGTCGCTGCAGTCCGCTCTGGACGCGGCACACCGGGCAGGTGCGCTGTGAGCCGCGGCCCCTCGACCACCGGCCGCAACTATGCCGTCGCTCTCGCGAGCGCTGCGGTGACCGGTCTTGCCTTCCTCTATCCGACGAGCACGAACCACGGCAGCGTCACGAGCCCGACGACAGTCCCCGCGCCCGTCGGGGTCATCGGGGGCACGAGCGGCTCCGCCTCGGGCAGCACGCAGTCCACGAGCCCTGTGACCGTGAACGGACCGGCTGTCGACACGCGCTACGGGCCTGTCCAGGTGCAGATCAGCGTGGTCGCAGGCCGCGTCGTGTCCGCCACCGCCATCGTCTATCCGCAGAGCAGCGGCCGTGACCAGGAGATCAACGCCTACGCCGTCCCGGTGCTGCAGGACGAGGCGGTGGCCGCCCAGAGTGCGCAGATCGACACCGTCTCGGGCGCGACCTACACCTCCGACGGCTACCGCACCTCCCTGCAGGCAGCCCTCGACTCCGCACACGTGGGATAGGCGCACGCGGATAGGCGCAGGGATTAGTGGGGCGGTCATGCGCTTCGCTCCCTCGCGACGATCGACTCGGGCATCTCGTAGACCACTGGATCGCGCCGCCAGCGCCGCCGGTGCGGATCGGTCCAGTGCGTCGTCCCGTCAGCCTCGATCACCGGCTGCCATGCGGTGTGTTGTCTTGAGACGGTGATGTCGTCGGAAGAGCAGCCCGCAGTTGGTGCTGTCCGTGGCTCCGCCGGCGCCATGGGGAGTCCTGTGGTCGACGTCGCAGAACCACACCGCCGCAGTGCAGGCAGGAAACGTGCAGTGCCTGTCGCGGGTGTGCAGTTGGCGTCGGGTCTGTGCCGAGGGGGTGTAGGTCGCGTCGGACACCGCGAGCGGCAGCCCGACGAGCGTGTCGGTGACCACGGCGCGCCAGGTGGAGTTGTCGAAGCGCTCGCGCGCGATGCCGGCGGGGATGGGGCCATATCCGGCGAGCTCAACCGGCTCGTCGCAGATGCCTGCCCACGTCGGCGCATCCGCATAGAGATGCACCGTGGGTGCAAGCCCGACACGGGTGCCCGCGGGGCTGCCGCGCCGAGCACCGGCGTCGGCCGGCACGAACCTGCAGAGGTCGACGAGCGCGTCGAAGCGCCGCTGGTCGAGCGTGCGTTCGTCGGCCCTCGTGGCGTACTGCGACGTGGCACGCAGGTCGAGCGCGGTCCAGATGGTCGTGATCTCGAGCGCGGGCCCGGTGATGAACAGCGACGCCTGGCTGTCGGCCTCGACGCGGCGGCTCACGTGACGATCGCGAGCGGCCGATCTGGCTCGCAGCTCGGCCGCAGCCGGATCGGCGCGCAGTGCAGCTCGGCGCACCCGCTGCCTCAGCTGGGACGGCGTCACCCTGGCGCACCCGCCCAGAGCGTCCTCGCCTGCTGTCCCTGCGGGCACGACCCGCGCAAGCACCGCTCCAGCGACCTCCCTGGTCGTCACCGGGTCGAGGTGGCGGGTCTCGTCGTCCGAAGACCCGGGCATGCGCGTAGGACACGGCTCCTGCTGCCATCGCGTCGCGCACGACGAGCAGCGGTCCTGCCAGCAGCCGGGCCAGGTCGACATCGGCCCGCGGTGAACCTCCGCAACCGACGAGCGCCACGCGCACCTCCTCGCGGGCGAAGTCGTCACGGTCCAGAGCACGCGCACCGGCGACCGCCACGATCGCGGCACTGTGCTGTGCCGTGACCCACCGGAGGGCGAGCTCCCACGCCTGCAGCAGCGTGACGCGGTCGCCTGCGTCGAGTGTCGTCCCGTCGACCTGTGCCAGTCGGCTTACCGACTCGGCCCCCGGGCCGGCGGCCACAGCCGCGCGGAGCGCAACCGCCGCGGACTCTGCCACTGGCGAAAGCCTCTTCCATGACTCGAACATACGTTCGATAATAGTCGGTGGCGGGTCGCCGAACCAGTTCTCCACAGGCCTGATGACGCGTGGCACGATGTCGACAACAATGCCGGTCTAAACGTTCGCGAGGGCATGGAGCGCCAGTGAACCCTGCTGAAGCGTCGCCGGACTTCGACGACTTCGTCACCGCGCTGAGGAACAACTTCGTGAGAGACCTCCGTGGACAAGGCGCACCCTCACAACCCCTCGCCCAGCGCCTTGTCCAGATGGATGGCCGCACTGATCAACGCCAGATGGGTGAACGCCTGCGGGAAGTTGCCCAGCGCCTCACCGGAGGGGCCGATCTCTTCGGAATACAGGCCGACGTGGTTGGCGTACGTCAGCATCTTGTCGAAGACGAGGCGCGCCTCCTTCAACCGGCCGGCGCGCGTCAACGCCTCGACATACCAGAACGAGCAGAGGTTGAAGGTGCCCTCTTCGCCGTCGAGCCCGTCGTGCCCGGTGATGGCATAGCGATGCACGAGGCTGTCCGAGACCAGGACCTCGCCGATGCGGTCGAGCGTCATGAGGAAGCGCGGGTCGGTCGGGCCGGCGAACTTCACCAACGGCATGACGAGCAGCGAGGCATCGAGCTGGTCGCTGCCGGGATACATCACATAGGCGCCGATGTCGGCGTTCCAGCACTCCTCCTGCACGAAGCGGTAGGCGGACGCTGCCAGCTTGCGCCACTTCGTCTCCGGCGCGGGAAGACCGCGATCGCGGGCCAGGCGACCCGCACGCTCGAACGCGACCCACGTCATCAGCGCCGAGTAGGTGAAGCGTTGACGGGGGCCGCGCACCTCCCACACGCCCTCGTCGGGTTCCTGCCAGTGGTCGGCCAGCCAGTCGAGCCGCTGCGAGAGTCCCGTCCAGAGGTCATAGGAGATCGGCACCTCGCGGTTATAGAGGTAGACCGAGTCCATCAGCTCGCCATAGACGTCGATCTGGCGCTGGCCGACGGCATTGTTGCCCACCCGCACCGGGGACGAGCCGCGGTAGCCCTCGAGATGGTCCAGCTCGAACTCGTCGATGTGTTCGCTGCCGTCGACGGCATACATGATCGAGACGTCGTGCTCGAGCGTCGCGGTCTCGCAACGCTGTTGGATCCAGTCCATGAACGCCGATGCCTCCTCGAGGAAGCCCAGCGACATCAACGCATAGACGGTGAAAGCAGCATCACGCAGCCAGCTGTAGCGGTAGTCCCAGTTGCGTCCCCCGCCGATGAGCTCCGGCAGCGACGTCGTCGGAGCGGCGACCAGCGCACCGGTGGGGTGATAGACAAGCAGCTTGAGCACCAGCGCCGAACGGTGCACCATCTCGCGCCAGCGACCGCGATAGCGTGAGTGCGCCAACCACTTCTGCCAGAACTCGTTGGTGCTGTTGAAACAGTCGCCGGTCTCGCCTTCGTTCAGCGGGCGAACCTCACCGTTCCACTCGAGCACCGCGTCGATCTGCTCACCTTCGTCGAGAGCGAACGTCGAGCGTACGCCGCCCTGGCCATCCAGCTCGAGCTTCACCGACGTACGAAGCACACATCGGTTGTCACCGGAGACGAACACGGCACCGACGCCGGTCACCAGGTCGACGGAGTGCGACGCGCGGCCATAGTCGAAGGCCGGCCGGCAGGCCAGGTCGAACGTGGCGCGGCCCCGGACGCACGAGGCCTGGCGCACGAGCAGGTCGCGAGGTGCCGCGATGCCGCTCGTCTCCGGCACCATGAAGTCGACGACCTCACCGACGGAGTCGGCCGCCAGGAACCGGGTGAGCAGGATGTTGGTGTCCGGGAGGTAGAGCTGCTTCGGTCGCGTGACCGTGCGCGCGGCGAGCCGGAAGAACCCGCCCTTGCCCGAGTCGAGGAGCGAGCCGAACAGCGACGGCGCGTCGAACCGTGCGGGGCAGTACCAGTCGATCGTGCCATCGGTTCCCACGAGTGCAACGGTGCGCAGGTCACCGATGATCGCGTGTTCTTCGATGGGCAGGTAGGGCAGCTGCACGGACGCTCGTTTCCCTCGTCGGAGCCGGCTGGATCGTCGGAGAGGCAAGAGTGCGACCAGCGTGTGACAGACGTGTATCTCCGCAGGTGACGGCCATGACAGGGTCCTGGCACGGAGCGGCGCGTCCCAGGCTTTAGCATGCCCGTGTGCAGTCGGCCTCCATGACCTTTCCCGCCGAGCCCCACAGCGTGGGCCCGGCGCGCCGCTTCGCCGTGAGCACCCTGCTCGGCTGGGATCACGCCGACCACACCGACCACACCGACCTCGCCGACGACGTCCGCAGCGCCGTCAGCGAACTCGCCACGAACGCTGCTCTGCACGCCAGGACCGAGTTCACAGTGACGGTCGCCGGCGATGGCGACGTAGTGCGCGTGAGCGTGAGTGACGGTTCCGTAGCCGGCCCTCGCATGCCGCGCCACCGCGACGACGAAGCGACCACCGGACGCGGGCTCAGCATGGTGGCTCAGCTCGCGACCGCCTGGGGCGTCGACCCCGGCCGGGACGGCGGCGGCAAGACCGTCTGGTGCGAGTTCCCTGCCCCCGACCGTGCCACCCGTCGGGACGACAGCTCGCCGACCGCGGGCCGGCGCGAGCCGTCGACGAGCACGCCTCGTCGGCCCGTCCCGCCCACGGCCCGGGGTGCTGCCATGGCAGCGACCTGGAGCCGGGCGGCGGCGTGACCAGCGACCACCTCACCCCGCTGCCCCCTGACCCGGAGCTGGTCGAGGTGCGCCTGCTCGAGGTGCCGCTCGAGCTGCGGGAGCGGTCGACGCGCCACGGCGCTGACCTGCTGCGCGAGATGACCCTGATCGCAGGCGGACGCGAGTCGGGCACCACGTCGAGGGCCGTGCCCCGGCGCCTGCTCGAGATCGCGCGCGAGCTGGAGCTCGTCTACGGCCCCTATGTGACGACGACAACAGAGACCCTCGAAGCGGCGGCCGACAGGGGCGACGTCGTCGTGCCCGAGGTCGTCTACCGGCTGCCCAGGTCGATCGGCGAGTTCATGCAGCACATCGCCGACGTCCTTGCCGAGGTCGAGGTCTACTGCGCCGCAGGCAAGGACCTGCTCCTGCTTGCCGCGCCGGCCGACGTGACGGCCTATCGCGACTGGTCCGTGACCGAGGTCCAGCGGCAGATCGCCGGCGAGCCGCCGACGCCCTGGCCCACCTTTCTCGTCAGACGCACGGGCTAGGTCCTTGCCGCACTTCTCCGACCCGGGACCGGGCGCCGTCGACTACATCGCGCTGTTCCGAGGGATCCCGACGTCCTATCTCGTCATGGACCCCGACTTCGTGATCCTCGACGCGAACGACACCTATCTCGCCAACGTGGGGCGTACGCGCGAGGAGATTCTCGGCAGGCCGGTGTTCGAGGCGTTCCCGCCGACCGCCGACACCCTTGACGACGACGGCGTGCCGCGCATCCTGAAGTCGTTCGAGCTGGCACGCGCGACCAAGCGGCTCGACACCATGCCGCTGCAGAAGTACGACATCCCCGACGCCGCGGGCACGGGGATGGTCGAGCGCTGGTGGTCGTTGATCAGCGTGCCCATCCTCGATGACCAGGGTGACGTCGTGCTCATCGTGCAGCGCGCCGAGAACATCACCGACTTCATCCAGGAGCGCGAGCGCGGTGACGCCGAACGCGAGCTGGGTGAGCAGTGGCGCCAGCGCGTGCAGGAGGTCGAGGCCGACCTCTATGCCCGCGCGCTCGAGCTGACAGCGGCCTTGCGCGCCAAGGAGACCGTGAGTCGGCGGTTGTCGGGCCTCGTCGAGGTGGCGCTCGCGCTCGGTTCGGCGGAGACGGTCGCGGAGATGGCGCGCGTCGTCTTCGAGACCGGCCTTCCCGTTCTGCAGGCCAGTGGTGGCTCGATCGCTGTCCGCGCCACGGACAGCGAGATGCTGCACATGACGGTGACGGAGTCGCTCGGGGTCGAGCCCGCCCGGTCCGACACCCAGCTGGCGCTGCACGGGCCGATGCCGAGCTCGATCGCAGCCCGGGGCACCGAGGTGCTCGTGCGCGACGAGCGCGAGGCCGCGGCACATGAAGGCTTGGCGGACGTCATGGCGAGGTCGGGCAGCAAGGCCTGGGCCGTGCTGCCGCTGCGGGCCGGCAGCCGACTGCTGGGCGCTCTGGCCGTCGGGTTCCCTGTGCCGCAGGAGTTCCCGAGCGAGGAGCTCGAGCTGCTCCGGGCCTTCGCCGCCCAGTGTGCTCAGGTGCTCGACCGGCTGCAGGTCCGCGAGGCCGAGCGGCGAGCCGCGGCAGAAGTGCAGCGCATCGCCGAGACGCTGCAGCGCAGCCTGCTGACGCATCCGCCGGACAGCGTGCATCTGGCCTTTGCCGTGCACTACCAGCCGGCGCAGCAGGTGGCCCAGGTCGGGGGCGACTGGTATGACGCGTTCCACGTCTCCGACGGCAGCACGAGCGTGGTCATCGGCGACGTGGCAGGCCACGATCAGGACGCCGCCGCAGCCATGGCGCAGGTGCGCAACATCCTGCGAGGCATCGCCCAGACCGTGGGGGAGCCGCCGGCGGCAGTGCTCGACGCGCTGGACTGCGCCATGCAGGAGCTCCGCATCGGTGTCCTCGCGACGGTGGTGCTGGCCCAGATCGGCCTGCCGGCGGGGCCCGGCCGCGAGCGCTCCCTCCTCTGGTGCAACGCCGGACATCCGGCGCCGTTGCTGGTGCGCGCCGACGGGACGGTCGAGCTCTTGTTGCGCGATCCCGAGCTGCTCGTGGGGCTGCTCCGCGAGAGCGACCGGCACGACCATGCCGTTGTGCTGCGACCGGGCGACACTCTGCTGCTCTACACCGACGGCCTGGTCGAGACGCGTGGAGGCGACATCGAGGCCGACATGGAGCGGTTGCGCAGCCGAGTGCTGGCACACGACCCGACAGCGGGTCCGCAGGCGCTGCTCGACATGCTGACGGCGGATGCGGCTGCTTTCAACGACGACGTCGCGCTGCTCGCAGTCCAGGCCGTCTGACGCCCAGTCGTACGGCCTGTGACGACACCGCTGCGGCCGCGGCAGTGCCTGACGAGTCCCTCGTCACGTGACGTCGACCTGCAGCGTGGTGCCTCTGGGCAGGTCGCGTCGCCAGATGTGGATCGATGAGACGCCGTACGTGGCGTAGGCGACGTATCTCCCACTGTCCGAGATGGCAGGACTCTCGGCGTTGGCAGCGACCAGTGTCGTGATGCCGCCGGGCCGGAGGCCCGTGAGGAAAACGTCGCGCTCCGTGCCGTCGGGGTCATCGGCGACCAGATCAGGGGAGTCCGAGTCGTAGACCAGGTCGATCCCGTGCTCGGACAGCGACGGGTGCAGCGCGGTGCCCGAGACCTGCAGATCCGCGGAGAGGCCGGCCTCGCGCTCCCCGCCTCGGATGAGGTCTGTCGCGATGATCGGCCCGCGGAACACCGTTGACAGCCAGTCGTAGTAGTCGGCGAGCCGCTCGTAGGCCACGTCGCCGCCCCGCCCGGAGATCGCGGAGCGGACGGGAAAGCTGCCACTGGGGCTGCCTTCGTAAGGGCTGGACCCGACTTGTCGAACCGCGCCGCTGGTCATGTTCTTGAGATAGATGATGAACGCGTTGTAGTAGGGGCTAGAGCTCAGATTCGGCGCTGCCGACGCGAAGACGATGAGGTTGCCGTCGTCGCTGATCGCCGGGTCCTGCGACCCGTCGTCGCCCATCACGCCCGCGCTCGTCGCGCTGACGAGACTCACGCGGCCCGTGGCGAGCTCCGTCCGGAACACCTGGGCGTCGAGAAAGGCGAACGCGGTGGAGAAAGTCCCGCGTACGGCGTAGGTGACGAACCGGCCGTCGCCCGAGATCGCCGGGGGACCGATGGTCCACATCGAAAGCACGGCAGGCAGGGCCACGGGCGTCGTGGTGCCCTTCACGACGTCGCGAACGAACAAGGCCGAGTCCACGGCGGGGGTGCCGGCCACGAGGTTCTTCGCCCGCGAGAGGAACGCGACGTAGCGCCCGTTGTTCGAGATCGAGGGCGCGCTCGACGATCCCCACCCGGGGACGCCGGTGGCCGTGGCGCTCAGCAGAATCGTCTGCTTTGTCTTGACGTCGCGTACGAACGCATCGGCCACACCGTTGGTGTCGCCCGGCACCAGGTTGTCGGCTTGCGAGGTGAAGGCGACGAAGCGCCCATCCGCCGAGATCGACAGATCGGCCAACCAGTCATTGGGCAGATGCTCGCGCAGGGCGGTGGGAGCGCCGGGAAGACCGGCTGCGTGCGCCCCCGCCGGCAGACCGAGCGGGAGAAGAGCGGTCGCCGTCAGCAGCCCGAGAAACCGTCGTACGCCCATTGTGACCTCCCGTAGTGAACCCGTCGCTCTGAGAAACTAGAGGCAACGCAGGCCGCTGTCCATGCTGAGGGGGGTGTTCCGGATAGGAGCGGAGCAGATGGGGTAGTCCGATGTCGGCGAGTGGCGCCGGTTCTGCACGAGGAAGGTAGGAAACAGTGGCCCGAAGCGAGCGTACGACCCCCGACGGTTCCCTTCGTGGCGACAAGCTGCAGGCGAGCCGTGGCGAGGAGAGCGCGGCGCGCAACGCTCCGGATCCCGATGACGCGCGCAAGCCGGACACGCCTACCGACATCGACAGGACCTCGTGGAAGTACGTCCTCAAGAAGACGTTCCGTGAGTTCAACGACGACCAGTGCACGGACTCCGCGGCGGCGCTCACCTACTACGGCGTGCTGGCGATCTTCCCCGCGTTGATCGCGATGCTCTCGCTGATCGGGTTGTTCGGGGATCCCAAGGTGACGGTGCAGAAGCTCAGCGACATCGTGCGCAGCGTGGGCCCCTCGTCCGCCGTCGATGCCCTGCACAAGCCGCTGATGGACCTGGCCACCAGCTCGAGCAAAGCCGGTCTGGCCCTCGTCTTCGGCCTGATCACGGCGCTCTGGTCGGCGTCGGGCTATGTCTCGGCGTTCAGCCGCATGAGCAACCGGATCTACGAGGTCCAGGAGGGCAGGCCCTTCTGGAAGTTGCGCCCGCTGCAGCTCGCGGTCACGGCGGTCGCGGTCGTGCTCATCACCTTCATCGTGCTGTCCATCGTCCTCAGCGGCTCGCTGGCGCAGTCGGTCGGCAGTCTCATCGGGCTCGGGGGTCAGACCGTGACCGTGTGGAACTGGGCGAAGTGGCCCGTCATGGCCGTCATCGTCAGCGGTCTGATCGCCCTGCTCTACTACGCCGCGCCCAACGTCAAGCAGCCGAAGTTCGCCTGGTTCAGCGTGGGTTCGGTCGTCGCCCTCGTGACCTGGCTCGTCGCCTCGGCGATCTTCGGGCTCTATGTCTCGAAGTTCGGCAGCTACGACAAGACCTACGGCACGCTGGCCGGGGTCATCGTCTTCCTGCTCTGGCTCTGGATCACCAACAACGCCCTGCTGTTCGGCGCGGAGCTCAATGCTGAGCTCGAACGCGGTCGCGAGCTGCAGGCGGGTATGCCGGCGGAGGAACAGATCCAGCTGCCGCCGCGTGACACCACGAAGATCGACAAGAAGGAAGCCAAGGAGGCGAAGGACATCGCCGAGGCGCGCGAGATTCGTCGCGACACCTGAGCGCCTGTCGCCGTGAGTAAGCGTGACGTGACGATCGTTGTCTAGTCGATCAATCGAACGGCGCAATCGAGATTTCGCTGCTCAGGCGAGGATTGAGCGGGTGTCGCATTGGTCAGACTGTGGTTCTGAGCAACTGCGATGCGGTCCTCGACCGTGGAGCCGCACGTGACTCAGTCGGATGGCAGCAGCTGTTCGACCCGCCGAACACTCAGAGGAACAACCATGATCTCCGCGATCATCTCCGCGATCATCGTCGGCGCCATCATCGGCGCTTTGGGTCGACTCGCGTTGCCGGGCAAGCAGAACATCAGCATCGTGCTGACCATCGTCGTCGGCATCGTGGCTGCCGTCATCGGCACCATCATCGCCAACGCGCTCGGCGTCGGCAACACCAACGGTATCGACTGGATCAAGCTCATCATCCAGATTGCGCTCGCGGCTGCGGGCGTCGCCCTCGTGGCGGGCACCTCGGGCCGCGGTCGTCGCACCATCTGACGGACGCATATGTCCGGCGCGCAGCCGGACCGCGAAGGGCCGGGCTCCTCACGGGCTCGGCCCTTCGACGTCAGCCACCGTTTTGTGGCTCTGGCAACGAGGGCTCCGGCAACAAGCAGGAAGCCCACACACCGAATTCGCCCTCATGATGGAGGCAAGTCGTGGCCAAGAACAAGAACTCGGGCGGCGCCTATTCGCTGAGGAGCGGCGTGCCGGCGCCGGTGCGCGACAGTCTCGATGTGCAGCACGACCGATTCGGTGGCATCAAGTGGGGCGCTGCTTTCTTCGGTTGGCTTTCGGCCAACGGGCTCGCCGTGCTGCTGATCGCGCTGCTCTCGGCGGCGGGGGTGGCGGTCGGTCTGACCAACGGCGTGAGCTCCGCTGACGATGCTGCCGCGAACGCCAACACCATCGGCATCGGAGGGGGCGTGGCGATTCTGGTTCTCCTCGCCGTCGCGTACTTCGCGGGGGGCTATGTCGCAGCGCGCATGGCGAGGTTCGACGGCCTCCGTCAGGGTTTCGCCGTCTGGCTGATCGGCCTGGTGGCGGTGCTCGTGCTGGCCGGGCTCGGCGCGGCATTCGGGGCGAAATACAACGTTCTCAGCAAGCTCAACCTCCCGCGCATCCCCATCGACGAGGGCACAGCCACCACAGGCGGGGTCATCGCGCTCGTCGCAGTCCTCGTCGTGACGCTGCTCGCGGCGATGCTCGGGGGCAAGTCCGGCGAGCGCTACCACCGTCGGGTCGACCGCGCCGGCTTTGGTGCGGACAACTAGCCGTCGGGCAACCTGCGGCGTCGGAAGGACATGCTGTGGATATCTCGGATGTGGACAACCTGCTGGGCGAGACGCTCGTCGGCGACGATGGGGAGAAGATCGGCAAGATCGAGGACGTCTATCTCGACGCCGACAGCCGTGCCCCCGAGTGGGCGCTCGTGCACACCGGCCTCTTCGGCCGGCGCGAGAGTTTTGTGCCCCTCGGCCAGGCGACCATCATCACCGGTGGCGTGCACGTGCCCTACAGCAAGGCGCTCGTCAAGGACGCGCCTTCGACTGAGCCGGACGGCAACCTGAGCCCGGAAGAGGAGGACGAGCTCTACCGCCACTACGCGCTTTCGGCCGACGCAGCTGTGGAACCGGCGCCCGTCGAGACGCTCGGTGGCGACCGCGCGATCGATGACCGGCCCGCCATGGTGCGCTCGGAGGAGCAGCTCCATGTCACGACGCAGCGTCGACCGTCACATGCCGTCCGGCTGCGCAAACGCATCATCGTAGAGAACGTCACCACCACCGTTCCCGTGCGTCGCGAGGTCCTCGAGGTGGTCGGGGATGGCGACCAGGTCGATGACGAGGGCGCAGGCGGCCCCGTACGTCGGATGGGGGCGGACGAGGCGCACGATGGCGAAGGTGCTGAGCTGGGTGAGGTCATCCTGCACGAGGAGCGTCCCGTCGTGAGTCTGGAGACGGTCGCCACCGAGCGCGTCCGTGTCGGGCGCGAGACTTATGTGGAGGACACCACGATCTCGCAGCCGGTGCGTAAGGAGCGGGTCGATGTCGAGGAGACGGACACGCGCGACACCACCGACTAGTGCGGCAGGCGGCAATCGCAAGTCGCCTGCCGACGCGCGGGTGTCAGTCGACGGCGAGCCGATCTTCCTGCGGATCGTGAGGCGTCTCCTCCTGCCAAGCGTGGAAGGCGGCGGTCACTGCGGTGAGGCATGCTCCGCCGATCACCCAGCCGCCGAGGACGTCGGACACGTAGTGCACACCGAGTGCGATGCGGCTGAAGCCGACGGCGACCACGATGCCGACCCCGACCGCGACCAGCGCCGGGCGTACGCGGGCGGGCAGGTGGGGCAGCAGGACCAGCAGGACCAGGCCGACCACGACCAGCGACGTCAGTGCATGACCACTCGGGAACGACGCCCCCGGTGCCTTGGAGATGGGGACGTCGAACGACGGGCGTACGCGCCCCACGAGTGACTTGATCGAGCCGCTGAGCACCGCTGCGACGGCGACGGTGGTGACGACATAGGTCGCCAACCGCAATCTGCGCTGCACCAGCAGCACCGCGGCGAGCAGGAGCGCAACGACGCGCATCGGGCCAGGACCGCCGGCGTTCGTCACCAGCTTGAGCAGCGAGACGGCACCGGACGAGCGAAGCGCCCAGGCGTGCAAGCTGTCGGCCACGTGATTGTCGAGCGACTGCAACGGCGTCCAATGACCGCGCACGAGCAGCACCAAGGCGGTGAACGGCACCGCGGCGAGAAACACCGCGATCATGAGCAGGGTGACGCGCATGCCGAATCGTCGGGCGGCGCGGGCTTCGCGCTCCTCGTTCTCGGCAGGCTGCCTGACCTGTGCCGTCATGGCTTCACCCGCACGACCAAGGCCCCAGGTGCGATCTCGCAGATCATGCTGCGGGCGTCACCGACCGGGTCACCGTCGAGCTGGCTCGGCGTGCTTCGCTGCACGGCGATCGAGATGCGCCGCCCGGTGAACCGCTCGACGCGCTGATCTTCGGTCTTGCTGCGCCGGATCAGCCGCGTCACGATGCGCACCCAGTCGGCCATGCCGCTCGGGGCGAGCACGACGACGTCGAGGAGGCCGTCATCGGGCCGGGCGTCGGGCAGCAGCTCGAGGCCACCCTGAAGCGTCCCCACATTTCCTACGAGCACCATGCGGGCGCGCCGGGCGATCTGTGGCTGGTCATCGATCGTGAGACTCAGCCGCATGGCGGAGCCGCGCAGGTGCTTGACGCCTGACACGACGTAGGCCGGCCAGCCGACATGGCTCTTGAGAGCTGCTGGTGCGTCCTTCATCATCTCGGCGTCGAAGCCGACGCCGGCCATGACGACGAAGCACTCCCGCTCGTCTCCTTCGCCGACGCGCCCCACGTCGAGCAGGCGGTCGACGCCGTCGAACGCCAACTCCAAGGCCTCGTCGACGTCGAGCGGGAGGTCGAGGTTGCGGGCGAGAAGGTTGCCGGTGCCGGCGGGCAGGATGCCGAGCGGCACACCGGAGCCGGCCATGCCCGTGGCGACGCAGCGGACCGTGCCGTCGCCGCCGCACGAGAGCACCAGGTCGGCACCCTCGCTCACCGCCCGCCGGGCCTGGCCCGTGCCGGGGTCCGCGGCGGTGGTCTCGATGGTGACGGGGACCTCCCAACCGCGGTCCGCACACAGCGCGACCAGCGCGTTCTTCAGTTCATCGAGCGTGTCGACCGAGGTGGGGTTGACCACGAGGAAGGCCTTCATGTCGTCACCGATCTCGTCGTCGGCGCGACGCCGGCCGGCGGCCGGTGCTTGTGCGCGTCGGGGCGGTCGAGCACCCGCGTCAGCCGGTCGGGCAGCACCGCGAACAGCACGAGCCGGGCTCCGACCAGCACCGAGAGTCCACCGTTGATGTAGGCACCTGCCACGTCCGACGGGTGGTGCATGCCGCGGTAGAGCCGAGAGCCGGCGACCGCGACGGGCACCAGCAGCAGCAGGGCGACCAGCAGACCGCGCAGCCAGCGTCGCCTGACATGCCACGCGAGCACGACCGCAATTCCCACGAACAAGGCGGTCGCCGCGCCGGTGTGGCCCGACGGGAAGCTCGATGTGGGCGGGGACGCGTCGAGATGCGGGACACCGGGACGTTTGCGGGAGATGACCAGCGTCGTCAGCATGAACACGAGGGCCTGGCCGCTGACCGCGAGGACGAGGAACAGCGACTCGCGCCAGCGCTGGAACACCAGCCGGAAGATGATGGCCACCACGATCATGATCGCGATGATCGACGAGGTGTTGGCGACCGACGTGGCGATGCCGGTGAGCTCATTGCCGGTCGGCGTGCGATCGGACGCGAGAGTGCGGTTGACGGCGTCCTCCGACGACAGCGGTGCCACGTGGGCCAGCACGTGGGTCACGAGCAGACCGAGACCCACCATGAGGGCGAAAAGCACGCCGAAGCAGAGCAGCACCTTGCCGGCGAGCCGCCCGATAGCCGGGCCGAGATGCGTGTCGGCATCCCGCGGGTTGGCACCGGTCGTCACCGTGCCGCCGCTCACGTCCGGCGCCAGCGGGCTTCGGCGAAGCCGTAGATGCCGAAGCTGATCAGCCCGAGCGCGGCCAGCACGAGCAGGAACCGACCGTAGGGCTGCGCCGCCAGCGTGCGCAGAGCCCCGTCGAGACCACGCGCCTTCTCCGGCTGGTAGGTGAGCGCGGCGTCGACGACGAGCACGCCCGCGAGCCCGATCACCACGCCGCGTGCCACGGTGCCGATGGTGCCGAGCCGCTGCACGAGACGACGCGAGCCGGCGCCCAGCTGGGCGGTGCGGAGATATTTCATGAACTTCTGCTTGACACCGTCCCACACCATGACGGCGCCGACGGCGACCACGACGAGCCCGACGAGTCCCACGAGCCAGCGCCCGCCCGTGTGGCTCATCACCTTGGCCGTGATGTCAGCCTGCTGGCTGGCCTGGCTCCTGGAGCTCCCGCCCGACGACGTGAGCACCGAGACCGTCGTGAAGGACAGGAAGCCGTAGACGACCGCGCTCGCCGCTGCCTTGACCCGGGGCCCGGCGGCCTTTCCGTCACCGGTGACGCCGAACGCCGCCTCGCTCAGGCGCCACAGCGCGTAGGCAGCGAAACCGATGGCGAGCACGACGAGCAGGGCGCTGCCTCCACTGTGGTGAGCCACCGCCTGGAGCGCGCCACGCTGGTCTGTCTCCGAACGGGAGTCGCCCAGAGCCACGCTGAGAGCCAGCAGGCCCATGAGCAGATAGATGAGGGCGCGGGCCCCGAGCCCGAGCCGAGCGCCCCAGCCGACCGCGTCACTGTCGGAGGCGTGGCGGAGGCCCTGTGCGACATCGGTCATGGTGCTCCTGGGGCTCGGTCACGCTGCGCGGGCGCTGCTCGGCCGCTGACACCACCTACCCGACGGGAGCTTTCTCGAAGCCTCGCCGTGCTGGATCGGCCGGTACGTCGGGTGCACGGGCGCGCCGCGTGGCGAGCACGCATCCGGTCAGGATCAGGATGAAGCCGGCGATCGCGCCCCCCGTGAGGCGCTCGGACAGCACGAGCACACCGAGCAGCACAGCGACGGCCGGGTTCACGAAGGTGATCACTGTGGCACGAGCAGGACCGACTTCGGCGATCAGCCGGAAGAACACCAGGAACGCCACAGCGGTGCAGACGACCGACAGCCCGAGCACCGACAGGACGCCCTTGGTGCTCGGACTGGAGGACGGCAGTGTGAGCAGCGCCGGCACGGCATAGACCGTCGCGGTGACGGTCAACGCGACGAAGACGACGCCGAGGGTCGGAGCCTCGCTGAGATGGCGTGAGGCGACCCAGGGTGCGAAGGCGTAGCCGAACGCGACGACCCCCACCTCGGCGACCGACAGGAGGTCCACCTGCCCCACGTCGAGGCCGAGCAGCGCACCGACCCCGACGATGCCGACGACGAGCCCACCGACCCGGCGTCCCGTGAGTGGTTCGTCACCACTCACGTGGGCCAGCAACGCGCCGAAGAACGGCACTGTCGACACAAGCAACGCCGTCAGCGAGCTGGACAGCCGCCGCTCGGCGTCGGAGAGCAGCAGCCACGGGACAGCCACCTCGCAGACCGCGAAGACCAGCAGCGGTCGCCGCCAGCGCAGCAGACCGCGCAGCACGCCGCGGTGCAGGACGACCGGCAGCAGGAGCAAGGCCCCGATGCTCGTGCGCAGGAAGACGAGCTGAACGGGCGAGAAGTCGTCGACCGCCACCTTGATCATCAGATAAGGCACGCCCCAGATGACCGACATCGCCGAGAACAGAACCCACCCGCGACGACTCATGACCTCAGCACATCACAGGCCACCGACAGGACCCACAGGCTTTTCCGCCATCTCGCGGTAGCGCGCGAGCACGATCTCTGGACCGCTCGCGTGCCCCGCCGCCTCGTCGACGCGTACGTCCCCGGTCGGCACATGGCCGGCGAGCCAGTCGCCGTGGTGGGCGGGGACGTTGACGTCGAGCCGGCCGTAGGCCAGCACAACGGGCGCCACCGTGTGCGCCGGGTCGAACCCCCACGGCTGCGTGAAGGCCCAGAAGTCGTCCACCCAGCCAGCCGCTCCCTGCCGTGCCGACTCCCGCATGCCGGGCAGCGAGTGGCGCGCCATCCGTCGGGCGATGGCACGGTCGGCCTCGGGCAGGTCCATGGGGCCCCACATCGTGACCGGGTCGGCCGCGGCGCGCGCCAGGATCGCGGCCAGGTCGGGCTCGAGCTCGAGCGACAGCCGTTCGGGGCCCAGCACGGCGGCGCGGAACCGGCGTACGTTCTCGGGATCCATCCCGGCGAACCAGTCGAGCTCGTCGGCATGCGGGCCCCGCGACGGCGCCAGGCTGGCCACGACGTGCACGACCGTGGCGCGCTCGGGGAGCAGCGCGGCGACCGCGAGCGCGTGAGGGCCGCCGCCCGAGCCGCCCGCAACTCCGACACGGTCCAGACCCAGCTCGTCGAGCAAGTCCTCGATGTCCGGCACACAGCGGGCGACGTTGCGGCCGGCCAGGCGGTCGGACCCGCCGTAGCCCGGCCGGTCATAGGTGAGCAGGCGGATGCCCGCCTCGCGCAGGTCGTTCTCGTACGGATAGCGCGAGAGTCGACTTCCGGGGGAACCGTGCAGGACCAGGGTCGGCACGCCGTCGAGGTCGCCGCACTGGGCATAGGTGAGACGCCGCCCGTCGCGGCAGCGCAGGACATGATCCACGAGCACGCCTCCTGGTCGCAGCGACGAACGACGGTCACGCGGAGCCGCGGACGACCAGGGTCGGCTCGAAGACCGCTGAGGTGGGCACCGAGGGGTCGAGCTCGCCGTGAAGCAGCAGGCGCCCCATCTCGGCGGCCATGTCCTCGACCGGCTGGCGCACGGTGGTCAGAGGTGGCCAGCAGGCGAGCGCCGCGCTGCTGTCGTCGAAGCCGATCACCGCCACGTCCTCGGGCACTCGGCGGCCGTGCTCGCGCAGCACATGCATGGCGCCTTGGGCCATGACGTCGCTGGCCACGAAGACCGCGTCGAGGTCAGGGTGCTGAGCGAGCAGAGTCGTCATCGCCTCGGCGCCCGCAGCCTGGGTGAAGTCCCCTGCGGCGACCGGCACGTCATGCCGGCCGAACGCGTCCATGGCGCGGCGGAAGGACGCGAGCCGGTCGGCGCCCGCGGGCATGTCGAGGGAGCCGGCGATCGTGGCGATGCGCTGGCAGCCGCGCGCGACGAGGTGCTGGGCGGCGAGCCGGGTGCCGGCGTCGGTGGCGATGTCGACGAAGCTGAGGTTCATGGGCGTGGCCGGCCGACCATAGAGCACCGCGGGCACTTCCGCCTCGGCGAGTGCGCGCGGCAGCTCGTCATGCGGGTGCAGCGAGATGATCGCGACGCCGTCGAGGTGACCCTGGCGCAGGCTGGAGATGATCTGGTTGCGGTTGTCGGGGGTGCTCGTGAGGGTGATCGAGAGGTGCACGCCCGACGGCTGCAGCACGCTGAGCAGGCCGCCCACGATGCGGCCGAAGAACGGGTCGCTGAAGAAGCGGCTCATGAAGGCCTCGTCGGTCGCGCAGGAGTCTGCCTGGGAGACGACGACGGCCATGGAGCCCGCACGGCGGGTGACGAGCGAACGGGCGACGCGGTTCGGGACGTAGCCGGTGTCGTTGACCGCCTTCATCACGCTGCGATGGAGCACCGGGTCGACGTTGCGGACATTGTTGATCACCCGCGACACAGTCGCCGGGGAGACGCCGGCCAGCGTGGCCACATCCTGCAGCGTGGGGAGGCGCAGGTGAGGGCGAGCAAGGTCGCTGCTCATGACTGGCTGTATATCACGTGTGGCTGTACTCCCCCGCGTGGACGGCTGACGAACGAAGAAGAAGGGTGCTGCTGAGCCGACGGGACACGCCCGGCTCAGCAGCACCGGTCTTTCAGGACCTGAAGATGCCGAACTCCCACAGCGAGTAGCCGTAGGCGGTTGCGCGGCCGGTAGCCGTCAGACGGACGTACCGCCCGCTGCCGGCCTTGTCGATGCGGTCGAAGCCGCCGTCACCGCTGGTCGTGCTGTAGTAAGGCGTCCAGCTCGTTGCGTCGTTGGACGTCTCGAGGGTGTAGCCGGTGGCGTACGCCGCTTCCCACGACAGCTGGACGGTGTTGAACGTCTGCACCGAGCCGAGGTCGACCTGGATCGACGCGGAGTCGACCCACTCGCTCGCCCAGCGGGTGCTGCTGTTGCCGTCGAAGGCGTAGGACGCTGACAGCGGGCCGCCGGGAGTGGTGCTGGTGGGCTGCACCGAGGTGGCGGTCGCCGCCTTGTTGAGGGCGATGTCGGTGCCCGCGACGGTCGGCGCGACCACCTTGAACGACTTCGTCTCGATGCCCACGTTGCCGTGGCCGTCGAAGGCGTAGA